>JANLJK010000321.1 GCA_029255525.1 Pseudolabrys sp. | reverse complement strand
GCGCGGGCGGCAGGTGCCGGTTCGCTGGTCGCGGCGGCGTAAGCGAGCGGTTCGACTGTGGCCGTGATGTCGGGTCCGGCGTCGGCGAGTTGGAAGGGCGAGACGGGCTTCTTCGGTTGGTCGACAGAAGCCTGCCAGACGCCGCGCTTGTCGAACACGGCGGTGGTGGCCGAGGCGGTCTGGTAGGTCGCCGGCTGCGTTGTGGCGACCGTCACAGGCGCCAGCTTCGGCCGCGCCGACGGCAGCGGCACGACGCGCTCGGTCGCGACCGGTTTCGGCGGCGCGAGGCTCGCGACCACTGTCGGCGGGCGCTGACGCTTGGAGGGCGTCGCGGTTGCTTCCTCGTCGGCCTTCTCTTCGGCGTCCTTCTGCTTGCCGAGGCCGAACAGGCTGGCGAACAGGTTGCGCTTGGGCTTGCCGCCGGTGGCGACGTTTGATGCCTCGGCCTCCTGGCTGGCGGTGATGACGCCGGCCGTCCGCGCCGCTTCCAGCGACACAGTGTTCGGCGCATTGCCGCGACGCTCGACGTCAGCCAGCGCCAAGGCATAGCCGGGCAGCGGGCGGCCGTCGGACGACACATGCACGGTGCGGCCATCCGGGAACACTTTCTGCAGCTCGGCATAGGTCATGCGCGGCCAGTGCCGCACGCTGCCGGTGTCGAGATGCACGAAGGGCGAGCCGGAAGAGGGATAGAAGCCGACGCCGCCGCGCTGCATGCGTAAGCCCACTTCGCGGATCTTGGACAGCGGCACGCCGGGGATGAAGAAATCCATCGCGTTGCCGGCGGTGTGCTGGCTGACGTCGGCGACGCCGCTCGACCGCGCGCGCAGCATCGAATTCGTCGACGGCGAGCGATAGCCGCACACGACCTGGATCGGCTGGGTGGCGCCGACCTCGCGATAGGTCTCCCACAAGACGTCGAAGAGCTGCGGGTTCATGCGCACGTCTTCTTCCTTGCGCCAGTCCCGCATGAACCAATTGAGCTTCTTCAGCGCGGCCTCGTCGTAGCGGCCGTTGCGCTTGAAGGTGATGGTGATGTCTTCGCCGGTGTGCAGATGATGGAAGGTAAGGGTGCGGGTGTCGCCTTCGGCCACCGCCGTCTGCAGCGTGTGGCTACCGCCAAACAGGAACAGGCCGGCCAGGCTGATGCGGGCGCTGACGAGAAAAGTGTACGTACTCAGCCGACGCGCCGCACGAACAGACACAGGGTTTTTCCGCGAAAATCGTCCCACTACGCCGCCGCGCCCCTTGGGGCCGTCACGGCGACGACCCTATGAGTGTTGTCGGGATTGGTTAACGGGCTGTTAGCCCCGTCTCATCCCCCCGGAGATGTCCAAACCGTAATGATGGACCGTGGCAGAATATGGCCCGGCCAAGGGCAAGGATAGGGCTTGGGGCGGGAGCGGGTTACCGCAGAAGCTGTCATGGCCGGGCTTGTCCCGGCCATCCCGATAAGGTGGACACCGTGCGTCCCTAAGCGGGGCCACCGGGACAAGCCCGGTGGCGACAAGAATTACCGAAACAGCTTGTCGAAGAACACGAACGGGTTCTGCGCCTCGCGGCGCTCGACGCGGCGCAGGATCTCCTGGTTGCTCTTGGCGGTCGCCTGCTCGCGCTTGGGGTCTTGCGGGGGCGCTACGTCGGCCACGCGACGTTCGTCGCTGTGCAGGATCGTCTTGATGCGCGCATCGAAGCCGTAGATGTCGTCGCGCAGCACCAGTTTGCCGGCGTCGTTCACGTAAGCCGTCTGGTAGGTGAGGTGCACCATCGGCTTATTGACCATCTTGAAGATCTTCTCGTCGTGACCGACCAGGCGCTCGATCTGCGGCTGCGTCGGCGTCTGGCCGGGAATCGCCATCGCCAGCATCACCTCGCCGAACTTGGTCGGGTTCTCCACGCGCATACAGCCGTGGCTGAAGGCGCGTTTATCCGCCGCGAATAGCCGCTTCTCCGGCGTGTCGTGCAGATAGACCTGGAATTTGTTCGGGAAGTTGAACTTGATGCGGCCGAGCGCGTTGGCTGCGCCCGGCGGCTGCACCACGTTGATGTTGCCGTCGGGGCCCTTCTTCACTTCAAGGCCCATGCGATCGAAGATGCGCGGGTCGTTGGCATAGAGCGGCAGCAGTTCATTCTGGATGATCGATTGCGGCACGTACCACGACGGATTGACGACGACATTGTCCATCGCAGCGGTCAGCAGCGGCGTCGGCGTCTGCGGCTTGCCGGCGACGATCTTGGTCGTCCAGACCTGCGTGCCGTCGCGCATGACCTTCAGCGTGTAGTCCGGCACATTGACCATCACGTAAGCGCGGCCGAGGTCGCGCGGCAGCCAGCGCCAGCGCTCCATATTGGCGAGCACACGGTCGGTCACCTGGCCCGGCTTCGGGCCGTTGATGGTGGCGATGGTCTTGTTGTCGATCACGCCGGTGGGCTTGATGTCGGCGCGCGCCTGCACGTTCTTGATCGCGTTGAAAAGCGCCTTGTCGTAGACGAAGTCGCCCGGCTTGCCTTGCACGCCGAGCTTTTCGCGCAAACCCGGTACGCGCGCGTCTTTGCTGCCCGGCTTGATCGGCGCGCCTTCGGCAATGCGGCTCTCGTCGGCGGACGCATTGGCGCCATTGGCGCGCAGCTCGGCGAGCTTGGCTTTGAGCGCGCGGAAGCCTTGATGCGGCGGATTGTAGCTTTCGATGGCGGCGTCTGCGTCGCGCGCGGCGGAAAGCTTCCTGAGCACGTCGTCGGGATCGGGCGTGTGATTGCCGTAGTCGACCTCGGCGCTTACACGCGTCGGAGCGATGCGGCCGACCGCGAGATGGCGGGTATAGGTCAACAGCGCATTGGTCAGTTTAATGTCGCCGTCGGCGAGCGCATCGGCGCTGCCGGCACTGGCGAAGTCCGGTACCGCGTAATCGGCCGGATCGAGCCCGTCGGTGGAAGCGTTCTTGATGCGCGCGATCGCAGCCTTGGCCTGCGGCGTGAGGTGGCCGTCGCGAATCCAAAGCGGCGCATAATTGCGTGAGGCGTAGAACGACTCCACCGCCTTGCGGTCGGCAGCGCTATCGATGCGCCGGTCGAGTTGCTTGCCGGTGACGATGCCGCGCAGGCGATCAATGATGGCGCTGTCGCTCGCCGCCATCACCTTGTCGAGCGCGCCTTTGAAATTGTCGAGGTTGGTCTCGATTTCGCGTGGCGCAGGAGACGCGGGCACCGATGCCGGCGTTGCCACGGGTTCGCGTTGCTGCGGCGCGGGGACTTGCGCCTGCGGCGTGTCGCGGCGGCGGAGCATCTGACCGTTGAGCGAGGGCGGCAGTGGCCGCGCCGATTCGACGCGGTCGGGTTCCGCAGCCGCCAAGGTCGGCGCGACGAGCGCGGCGCTCAGCACGGTGCCGGCGAGCAGTTGGTCAAAGCGGGTCTTTCGCATCACGCGAACTCCACACAACACAGCGCGGATTCCGGGCGCGCATTGTCAGCGCCGATCACGCGCAACCATTATGCGGCCGATATACTGCGCTTCCGAATGAAATTCAGACTCTGTTTACGATTACCTTCGATCACGGCTAACGCCGCGCGCGTGAAATCGTTAACAGCCGTTTACCATCATGCGGCCGTGACGTCGTTTACCTTCTCGGCCGGGGCGTCTTCATCCAGACCGAGGCTTTCCAGCTTGCGGTAGAGCGTCGAGCGGCCGATTTTCAGACGGCGCGCGACTTCCGACATCTGCCCGCGATAATGCGCAATGGCAAAGCGGATGGCTTCGCTCTCGATGTCCTCGAGCGGGCGCATGTCGCCGCGCGAATCCGTCAGGCGCAGCGTAGGTCCCATGCCAGTCAGCGCGTGCCGCTCGGCCTGTGAGAGTTCGTGCGTCGGCCAGGGTGCGATGATAGCCGGCGCCGGTTCGATCATGGGCTGCACGGTGACGGCCTCGTCGCCGATCTGCGCGGCAACCTGCGGGAATTCGTTGACGCCGATCTCTTCGCCATCGGCCAGCACGACCGCGCGGAAGATCGTGTTCTCGAGCTGACGCACATTGCCCGGCCAGCGATAGCGCGACAGCAGAGCGAGAGCCTCGCCTGTGATCGCGCGGATCGCCTTGCCTTCTTCCGCCGCGATGCGGGTGAGAAAGTGACGCGTGAGCTCCGGCACGTCCTCGGGGCGGCGCCGCAGCGGCGGCACGTTCACCGGAAACACATGCAGGCGATAGAACAGGTCCTCGCGGAAGCGCCCGGCCTTCACGTCGGCGATGAGATCGCGGTTGGTCGCCGAAACGATGCGCACGTCGACCTTGACCGACTTGCGGCCGCCGACCGGCTCGACCTCGCCTTCCTGCAGCGCGCGCAACAGCTTCACTTGCGCGGGGAGCGGCAGTTCGCCGACCTCGTCAAGGAACAGAGTGCCGCCGTCGGCTTCGATGAATTTGCCGAGATGCTTTTCGGTGGCGCCGGTGAAGGCGCCCTTCTCGTGGCCGAACAGGATCGACTCGACCAAGGTTTCCGGCATGGCGCCGCAGTTCACGGCGATGAAGGGCTTGGCGCGGCGCGCGCCCGAGCCATGGATGGCGCGCGCGAGCAATTCCTTGCCGACGCCGGACTCACCTTCGATCAACACGGGGATGGCGGAGGTAGCGGCCTTCTCGGCGGCGCGCAGCACCGGCTGCATCACCGGTGAGCGAGAGACGATGTCCTCGACGGTGAGCGTGCCGTCCTGCTTGCGCTTGAGACGCTGCAATTCGCCGGCAAGCCGCTGGGTCGCCAGCGCGTTGCGCAGCGACACCTGGAGGCGTTCCGGCCCGACGGGCTTCACGACGAAATCGGCGGCGCCGGCGCGCATGGCCGACACGACATTGTCGATGCCGCCATGGGCGGTCTGCACGATGACGGGGATGCTGACGCCGGCCGCGCGCAGGCGTGCCAGGACACCGAGGCCGTCGAGATCGGGCATCACCAGGTCGAGGATGACGCAATCGATGGCGGGGCGATTATCACCGGTGAGGAGGGTGGTGGCGGCATCGCCGCCGTCGGCGGTGAGGACCTCGTAGCCGAAGCGCTGGACCATGGCCTCGACCAGACGACGCTGTACCGGATCGTCATCGACGATCAACACGACTTGCGACATGAGCACTCCAGCACTCGGAACGGGTGTACCGATTTGGTGCAATGTCGCCTCTTGGCCTTAACGAGGTCTTAAGTGGAACCGGAAGTTTTTAAAGGGTCGGACCGGCATTTCGGTGTTCCGGTTGCCCGAAGCCCGGCGGGCGGGCACTCTTAAGAAAGTCGCGCGGCCCCATCGCAAGCCGGCCCGCGCGCGCCTAGATGAGACCGGAACCGCAATTCCCTCCCACAGACTGTCCCCCATGGCCAAAAACGCTGCCCAGAAGAAACCCGCCAAATCGTCCAAATCCGGCTCGTCCAAGCTGGGCAGCCTGCCCGAGTGGAACCTGAACGACCTTTACCCCGGTCTCGACAGCCCCGAGCTCAAGCGCGACCTGGATGTGGCGGATGCCGACTGCGCCGCCTTCGAGGCGGCCTTCAAGGGCAAGCTCGAAGGACTGGCGAAGGGGCAGGGCGCCGGCAAGCGGCTGGCTGAGGCGGTGAAGCGCTATGAGGCGATCGAGGACCGGCTCGGCCGGCTCTATTCGTATGCGTCGCTTCTTTACGCCGGCAATTCGGTTGATCCGGTGCGGGCCAAGTTCTACGGTGACGTGCAGGAGCGCATCACGTCGGCCTCAATCCACCTGTTGTTCTTCACGCTCGAACTCAACCGCGTGGATGATGCCGCGCTTGACGCGGCGATGGCCGATCCGGCGCTCGGCCATTACCGGCCGTGGCTCGAGGACGTGCGCAAGGAGAAGCCCTATCAGCTCGAGGACCGCGTCGAGCAGCTTTTCCACGAGAAGTCGGTGACCGGCTATTCGGCTTGGAACCGGCAATATGACGAACTGGTCGCGAGCCTGCGCTTCAAGGTCGGCGGCAAGCAACTCGGCATCGAGCAGACGCTCAACTTCCTGGCGGACGCCGACGGCAAGAAGCGCAAGGTAGCCGCCGAAGCCCTGGCCAAGACCTTCAAGGAAAACCTGCGGCCCTTCACGCTGATCACGAACACGCTCGCCAAGGACAAGGAAATCTCCGACCGCTGGCGCGGCTTCAAGGACATCGCCGACGCGCGCCATCTGTCGAACCGCGTCGAGCGGGAGGTGGTGGATGCGCTGGTGGACTCCGTGCGCGCCGCATACCCTAAGCTCTCGCACCGCTATTACGCGCTGAAGGCCAAGTGGTTCGGCAAGAAAAGCTTACCTTATTGGGACCGCAACGCGCCGCTGCCGAAGGTGGCGCAGCGCACGATCCCGTGGAGCGACGCGCGCGCGACAGTCATCACCGCTTACGGCGCCTTCTCGCCGAAGATGGCGGAAGTGGCCGATCAGTTCTTCACCAAGAGCTGGATCGATGCGCCCGTACGGCCCGGCAAGCAGCCCGGCGCCTTCGCGCATCCGACGGTGCCGTCGGCGCATCCTTATGTGATGCTCAACTATCAGGGCAAGCCGCGCGACGTGATGACGCTGGCGCATGAGCTCGGCCACGGCGTGCATCAGGTACTCGCCGCGCCGAACGGTCCCTTGATGGCGCAGACGCCGTTGACGCTCGCGGAGACCGCGAGCGTGTTCGGAGAGATGCTGACCTTCAAGAAGTTGCTCGCGCAGACCACCGACAAGAAGCAGCGCAAGGCCATGCTCGCGTCCAAGGTCGAGGACATGATCAATACGGTGGTGCGGCAGATCGCGTTCTATTCCTTCGAGCGCAAGGTGCACACCGAGCGCAAGAACGGCGAATTGACCGCTGACAAGATCTGCGAATTGTGGATGTCGGTGCAGAGCGAGAGCTTAGGCCCAGCGATCGAGCTCAAGCCCGGCTACGAGACCTTCTGGACCTACATCCCGCACTTCATCCATTCGCCGTTCTACGTCTACGCTTATGCGTTCGGCGATTGTCTGGTGAACTCGCTCTATGCGGTCTATGAGCAATCGGCTTCGGGCTTTGCCGAGCGTTATCTCGAAATGCTCTCGGCCGGCGGCACCAAGCATCACGCCGAGCTGCTGGCGCCGTTCGGACTCGATGCCCGCGACCCGAAGTTCTGGGATGGTGGGTTGTCGGTGATCGCCAAGCTCATCGACGAGCTGGAGGCGCTGGAGCGTTGAAATTTCGAACTATTGTCATTGCGACGCTGGCGGTTGTGGCCGGGTTTCTTGCTATCCCGGTCTTTGTTTTGCTGGTCGGTGTTTACGAAAATACTGTGCGCTACGACCGCGAAAACGATGACTATAAGTATGTCAAATCCGTCCTCAACTCGGCATCATCCCCGCATTCGCTCAATCTCGGAAAGATCAACGACGGAAATTGGCGATTCATTTGTGTAGTTGGCGCCTACAGCAAGCCTGAGAAGATTCTGCGTGACGAAGCCGGCCGGCGGAGGATCGATATTGCAGAAATTGATGCGGTCAAAACTCAATTCTTGGGCGTGGCGCCAGTCGAAGAGAACGAGAGCGCAATTTCCTTCGTCGACAGCTCCGGGCGCGGACAGACGCTCCTTATTGATGGTTTTGAATCGCTGATACAGCAGGGCGGAAGAGAATGTTTTGGGCCGGAGACACGGGAAATCGCTGTGCCCCGCCCAAGGAACCTAAACGTGAATATCTGAATTGAGAGCCGCTAGTCTTCACCGCACCCTTTCCGCCCCCCGCGCGTCGATAGCCGCCCTTGACCGCCGTACAACGAATGTATAACTTTGGTTATACACTTGTATAACGAGGCGGTCATGAAGATCGAGATCAAGAAGATCGGCAATTCGGATGGCGTCATCCTGCCGCGCGACGCGATGGAGCGCTTTGATCTGAAGCGGGGCCAGCAGTTGCACCTGACCGAATTGCCGGGCGGCGGCTTTCAGGCAGTCCCTTACGATCCTGACTTCGAAGAGACGCTGAAGATCGCCGACGACGTCATTGACGAGTATCGCGACACGCTTTCGGCGCTGGCCAAGTAGCGTCCCATGGATGCGCCCGCACAACCGAAGTGGGTCACTTACGAGCAAGCGGTCGCTATCCATGCCCGACAACTGAGGCGTTTCGGCGGTGCGCCCGGATTGCGCGATGAAGGCATGTTGCGATCCGCGCTCGAGCGTCCCGTCAACAAATGGCAGTACGAGCAGGCTGAAATGCCGCTGCTCGCTGCGGCGTACGGCTTTGGTCTTGCCAAGAACCATGCTTTCGTCGACGGCAACAAGCGCATCGCCTTCATGACGACGGTCATCTTTCTGCGCAAGAACGGCATTCTTTTTGCGCCAGCTCAGGCGCACGCAACCCAGATGTTCTTCTCGCTCGCCGCCGGTGAGGTCAGCGAGGAAAGTCTCGCGCGTTGGATCAAAGACAATTGGCCCAAAGCGTAGCCCGACGGCTTATCTTTGCGCGTTCGCGATACTAGATTTCAGTAATGGCCATGTCTCCCTCCGACGATCGCGAGAAAAACCGCTTCTCCGCCCGCGCCAAGCGCTACGCCCGCGTTAGCACCAGTGTCGGCGGCGTGGCCGCGCGGATGGCGGGCCAGCGGTTGATGGGGAGCCAGGGTCACCGCGCCGGCAATGCGGCGGCGCTCGCGTCCGCGCTTGGCGGGCTGAAAGGCCCGATCATGAAGGTGGCGCAGTTGCTCGCCACCATTCCGGACGCGGTGCCGCCGGAATACGCCAGCGAATTGATGAAGCTGCAGAGCCAGGCGCCGCCGATGGGCTGGGCCTTCGTCAAGCGCCGCATGAGCGCGGAATTGGGCGCGGACTGGCAAGTCAAGTTCAAGGATTTCGAGCATCATCCGGCGGCGGCCGCGTCGCTCGGCCAGGTGCATCGCGCGACGGCGCTGTCCGGCGAGCGACTTGCCTGCAAGCTGCAATACCCCGACATGCAGTCGGCGGTCGAAGCCGATCTCACGCAGCTTCAACTGCTGTTGTCGCTGCGCAAGCGTTTCGATCCGGCGATCGACACATCGGAGATCGCGGAAGAGATTTCCGAGCGGCTGCGCGAGGAGCTCGATTACGCACGCGAAGCGAAACATGTCGCGCTCTATCAGGCCATGTTGAAGGACGAGGCCGCCGTGCGCGTGCCCAATGTGTGGCCGGATCTGTCGACCGGACGGCTGCTGACGCTCGACTGGCTCGACGGCGACAGGCTGCTCGCCCACAAGGACGACCCGCTCGCGGCGCGCAACGCCATCGCCACGGCGATGTTCACCGCTTGGTGGTTCCCGTTCAGCCGCTTCGGCGTCATCCACGGCGATCCGCATCTCGGCAACTACACGGTCTTTGCCGATGCAGGCGGCGCACCGGCCGGCATCAACCTGCTCGATTACGGCTGCATCCGCATCTTCCCGCCGAGCTTTGTCGGCGGCGTGGTCGATCTTTATCGCGGGCTTCAGCATGGCGACGACGAACGCGTCGTGCACGCCTACGAGACCTGGGGCTTCAAGCGGCTGTCGCGCGACCTGATCGACACGCTCAATATCTGGGCGCGCTTCATCTACGGCCCGCTGCTCGACGACCGCGTGCGCACCATCGCCGATGGGGTGAAGCCGTCCGACTACGGCCGCAAGGAAGCGTTTCGGGTGCATCAGGCGCTCAAACAGAAGGGCCCGGTCACGGTGCCGCGCGAATTCGTGTTCATGGACCGCGCCGCCATCGGCCTGGGCGCCGTCTTCCTGCATCTGGCGGCGGAGCTGAATTTCTTCAAGCTTTTCAACGAGGCGATCGAGGCTTTCGACGTCGATGCGGTCGCCGCGCGCCAGGCGCAGGCGCTTGCGGCGGCGGGGCTGAACAAATTATGAGTTACATATATTGATTCTTGTAACTTGATAGATTAGTCTGACCTTCAGAGGCGAGGGGCGTCCCCTCATGCGTCCGGCCCTGGACGCACCGCCGCAATGAAGGAAGCTCATCATGAAAACCCGCCAACTCGGAAAATCCGGCCCGCAGGTCTCGGCGCTCGCGCTCGGCTGCATGGGCATGTCGGACTTCTACGGTCCGGCCGACGAAAACGAGAGCATCGCCACCGTCCACGCCGCGCTCGGCGCCGGCATCAACCTGCTGGACACCGGCGATTTCTACGCCATGGGCCACAACGAGATGCTGCTGGCCCGCGCGCTCAAGGGCGTGCCGCGCGACAATTATCTGCTCAGCGTTAAATTCGGCGCGCAGCGTGCCCCCAATGACGAATTCATCGGCTTCGACGCGTCGCCGAATGCCGTGAAGACCGCCCTCAGCTATTCGCTGAAGCGCCTCAACACCGATTACATCGATATCTATCGTCCCGCGCGTCTCGATCCGAAGGTGCCGATCGAAGACACCGTCGGCGCGATCGCCGACATGGTGAAGGCGGGTTACGTCCGCTCCATCGGTCTGTCCGAGGTTGGTGTCGATACGATCCGTCGTGCCCAGGCCGTGCATCCGATCTGCGATCTGCAAATCGAATACGCACTGATGACGCGTGGTGTCGAAGACGAGATCCTGCCGGTGCTGCGCGAGCTCGGCATAGCGGTCACGGCCTATGGCGTACTGTCGCGCGGTCTGATCGGTTCGTCGACCCCGCTCGCCGGCCACCGCTCGCATCTGCCGCGCTTTCAAGGCGAGGCGTTCAAGGCCAACCTCGCTCTGGTCGCGGCACTCGAAACGGTCGCCAAGGACAAGGGCGTGAATGTCGCGCAACTCGCCGCCGCCTGGGTCTTGTCGCGCGGCGATGACATCGTGCCCTTGGCCGGCGCGCGCAAGCGCACGCAACTGGCGGATTTCATCGACGCCGCCGATCTCGTCTTGTCGGCCGAGGATCTCGCCCGCATTGAAGCGGCGATGCCCGCCGGCGCCGTGGTCGGCGACCGCTATCCCGCCGCCCAGATGGGCATGCTCGACAGCGAACGGCGAAAGGCTTCATAACGAGGCCTATGGCCGACTCGAAGACCGCAGCCACAGACGCGCGCACCCGCATCCTCGATGCGGCGCTCGACCAGCTTCGCCGGTATGGCCCGGCGAAGACCGGCGTGGTCGACGTGGCGCGCGCGCTCGGTGTCAGCCATGCCGCGGTTTATCGCTATTTTCCCAGCAAGGATGCCTTGTTCGATGCCGTGGCGGGGCGCTGGCTTCACGCCGTCTCGCAGCCGCTGGAAGAGATCGCCGCCCGGCAGGGCAAAGCGGTCAAGGACAAGCCCGCCAAGCGGCTGGAGGAGTGGCTGACGACGCTGATCGCCATCAAGCGGCGCAAGATCACCGACGACCCGGAACTGTTCGCGACCTATCACGCGGTCGCGGAAGCGGCTCATAAGGTCGCCTCCGCCCATGTCGCCAGTTTGCAGGATCAGCTCCGCCGTATCATCGCCGACGGGATCGAGAGCGGCGACTTCAAGGTGTCGGATCCGGCGACCGCGGCGACGGCCGTGCTCAACGCCACTTTGCGTTTCCATCACCCTCATTTCGTGCGGGAATTTCCGCCTGACCCGGCTGCCGAGCGCGCGGTCATCCGTCTTGTCCTGGCCGGCCTCGCCAGCGGCGATATCTAACGGGGAGCACGGCCGTCCGGCCGTTGCCCTGCGGCCCCAATTGCGGTAACCCCAATCTCGGCCCGCCTTTTTAAAGAGACCATTGGAGACCTTCCCCCATGGCCGACCACGGCACCGTTGAATACGCCACTGCGACCGGCAACGATTATCCGGCGCACGAGAATACGTACGAGACCTTCGTCAAATTCGCCTTCGTCGGCTCGGTTCACGTCATCAATCTGTTGCTCGGTCTGGCGACCGGCGGCGTGCTCGGCCACTGGTTCTGGGCGCTGCTCGTCTTCATCATCGCCATCCTGGGCGCCATTCCGGGTCTGGTCACCGGCACGAAGACCTCGAGCTACATCGCCTTCGTGCTCTGCTTCCTGATCTTCGGCTTCAACGCGCTGTCATAAGTCGGCGCTAACTGGCTCGAGATTGGGGAGGTGGGAATGCGGATTGCTGTAGCGCGAGAAACCGATGTCTACGAAGGCCGCGTCGCCGCCACCCCGGAGACCGTGAAGAAATTCAAGGCGCTGGGCGCCGAGGTCGCGGTCGCCCGCGGCGCCGGCATCGCCTCCGGTATGCCGGACGCGGACTATGAAGCCGCCGGTGCGACGATTTCCGACAATCCCGCGGCCGATGCCGACCTCGTCCTGAAGGTGCGCCGGCCGACGCCGGCCGAATTCGCCGCCTACAAGAAGGGCGCGCTCGTCATCGCCATCATGGATCCGTATGGCAACGAGGCCGCGCTCAAGCAGATGGCCGATGCCGGCCTTGTCGGCTTCGCCATGGAATTGATGCCGCGCATCACCCGCGCGCAGTCGATGGACGTGCTGTCCAGCCAGGCAAACCTCGCCGGCTATCGCGCTGTCATCGACGCGGCGGCGGAATACGGCCGCGCGCTGCCGATGATGATGACTGCCGCCGGCACCGTGCCGGCCGCCAAGGTGTTCATCATGGGCGTCGGCGTCGCCGGCCTGCAGGCGATCGCGACCGCCCGCCGTCTCGGCGCGGTGGTCTCGGCCACCGACGTGCGCCCCGCCACCAAGGAGCAGGTGGAAAGCCTGGGCGCCAAGTTCCTCGCGGTCGAGGATGAGGAATTCAAGAACGCGCAGACCGCCGGCGGCTACGCCAAGGAAATGTCGAAAGAGTACCAGGCCAAGCAGGCGGCGCTGACGGCCGAGCACATCAAGAAGCAGGACATCGTCATCACCACCGCGCTGATCCCGGGGCGTCCGGCGCCGCGACTGATCACCGCCGAAATGGTCGCCTCGATGCGTCCCGGTTCGGTGATCGTCGATCTGGCGGTCGAGCGCGGCGGCAATGTCGCGGGCGCGCAGGCGGGCCAGGTCGCCAATGTCGGCGGCGTCAAGATCCTCGGCTATCTCAACGTGCCGGGCCGCCTCGCGGCCTCGGCCTCGGCGCTCTACGCCAAGAACCTGCTGACTTTCGTCGAGACGATGATCGACAAGAAAGAAAAGAAGCTCGCCGTCAATTGGGACGACGAACTGGTCAAGGCGACCGTGCTGACGCGCGACGGCGCCATCGTGCATCCGAGTTTCCAGCCGAAAACGGCGGCGTGACGAAAACCTGAAAGGCTTTGCCATGGACCACCTGGCAACCGCGGTCGATCCCTTCGTGTTCCGGCTGTCGATCTTCGTGCTGGCGGTGTTCGTCGGCTACTACGTCGTCTGGTCGGTGACGCCGGCGCTGCATACGCCGCTGATGTCGGTCACCAACGCCATCTCCTCCGTCATCGTCGTCGGTGCCTTGCTCGCCGTCGGCGTCGCGCTTGCCGCCGATGACAAAGGCCCGCTCTGGGCGCGCCTCCTCGGCTTCGTCGCGCTGATCTTCGCCTCGATCAATATTTTCGGCGGCTTCCTGGTTACATCGCGCATGCTCGCGATGTACCAGAAGAAAAAGAAGTGAGTCCGCGATGAGCGCCAACCTCGCTGCCCTTCTTTACCTCATCGCCGGCGTCCTCTTCATCCTGGCGCTGCGTGGCCTGTCGAGCCCCGATAGCAGCCGCCGCGGCAACCTGTTCGGCATGATCGGCATGACCATCGCGGTCGTGACGACGCTCGCCGCGCATCCGCCCGCCGATACGCTTGCCTGGGTGCTGGTGATCGGCGGCATCGCCATCGGCGGCGGCATTGGTGCGGTCATTGCGCGCAAGGTGCCGATGACGTCGATGCCGGAACTGGTCGCCGCCTTCCATTCGCTGGTCGGCATGGCGGCGGTGCTGGTCGCGGCGGGCGCCTTCTATGCGCCGGCGGCCTTCGACATCGGCACGCACGGCCACATCCATCAGGCGAGCCTGATCGAGATGGCGCTCGGCGTCGCCATCGGCGCGCTGACGTTTACCGGCTCCGTCATCGCGTTTCTCAAGCTGTCTGCCCGCATGAGCGGCAAGCCGATCACGCTGCCCGGCCGCCACGTCATCAACATCGTGCTGGCGCTGGCGCTGGTGTTCTTCATCTACGGCTTCTACGACTCGCAGTCGCAGCTCGATTTCTGGCTGATCGTGGCGCTGTCGCTGACGCTCGGCGTGCTGATGATCATCCCGATCGGCGGCGCCGACATGCCGGTGGTGATCTCGATGCTCAACTCCTATTCGGGTTGGGCCGCGGCCGGCATCGGCTTCACGCTTGGCAACTCGGCGCTGATCATCACTGGCGCGCTGGTCGGTTCGTCGGGCGCGATCCTGTCCTACATCATGTGCAAGGCGATGAACCGCTCGTTCATCTCCGTCATCCTCGGCGGCTTTGGCGGCGAAACGGCGGCGGCCGGCGGTGCGCAAGAGCAGCGCCCGGTCAAGCTCGGCTCGGCCGAGGACGCCGCCTACATCATGAAGAACGCGCAGAAGGTCATCATCGTGCCCGGCTACGGCATGGCGGTGGCGCAGGCGCAACATGCGCTGCGTGAGATGGCGGACCGGCTGAAGAAGGAAGGCGTCGAGGTGAAGTACGCCATCCATCCGGTCGCCGGCCGCATGCCCGGCCACATGAACGTGCTGCTCGCCGAAGCGAACGTGCCCTACGACGAGGTATTCGAGCTCGAGGACATCAATTCCGAGTTCGCCCAGGCGGACATCGCTTTCGTCATCGGCGCCAACGACGTCACTAATCCGGCGGCCGAGGAAGACAAGACCTCGCCGATCTACGGCATGCCCGTCCTCCAGGTCTGGAAGGCCGGCACCGTGATGTTCATCAAGCGCTCGCTCGCCTCGGGCTATGCCGGCATCGACAACCCGCTGTTCTACCGCGACAACACGATGATGCTCTTGGGCGACGCCAAGAAGATGACCGAGTCCATCGTCAAGGCGATGTAATAGCAGGCAAATTCGCCGCTGAGGCGGCTCGATCCTTGACATTTTGATGTCAAAATCTTATTTTGACATCAAAATAGGAGAAATCCTCATGGCAAGGCGGTCGGCTGGAAAAGCGACGACTTTTCGCATTGAGCCTGTCGCTATGAGCGGCCTGGAAAAGCTCAGCGCTATTCTGAATAAGCCTCTTAATAAGCTCGCGAACGAAGCCGTGCGCGAATACGTCGCGCGTCGCATGTCCGAGGTCGAAGCGGATTTGACCTCGACGTTGGAAGATTTGCGGGCGTATCGAAAGAGCGATCCGGATCTCGAGCGGTCATTCGACAAATTTATTGAGGCCGAAATTGCGGTCCCCGCAAAGGACGACCCGGCGGAGGGGCGCGTCTTTGCCGAGGAAAGCAGGGCTGGTATGGCCACCAAAGTCGGTCCGGCTCAGACGGCTTTGCTTAAAGTCTTAAATGGCTGACTGGGATGCAAATAGCGACCAGCTTGAGGCCAATCTAAGCCGACTAAGTTCCGACATCCGCCAAGACGCTATCGATCGTGCTCCGCTCACGGTCGATACTGCACGCGCATGGCATCAGACCATGATGTCTGGGCTTGCCCCGGACAAGCCGGAATATGTCGGCCGATATCGAGGTGAGCTTGGGCTTGAAGGGCTCGGAGTCCAGATCGGCAATCACTACGGTGTCGTCTCTACCCGAGTGGCGGTCGAGCTAAAGTCGTTTGAGGAAACGCTACAACGGGCGATGCTGGTGCTCGATGAACTGATCGAGCCTGGCCAAATTCCAAGCACCGACGAACTCGATGCCGTCATCGAGTTATGCGCGTGGGTCCATTCTGAATGGGTCCGAATTCATCCCTTTGCCAATGGGAATGGTCGAACGGCGCGACTATGGGCCAACGCCATTGCGATCCGCTATGGGGTGCCCGCTTTTGTGCGTGTGCGTCCGCGACCGGGCGGTGATTACGCGAAAATCGCGGACGCGGCGATGACCGGTTCCTGGCAAGCGGCCATTCCGATGTTTCGGCGTATGTATGATGAAGCTGTTTGTCAGTGACGCAGCCAAACCGGTAGTGATTTTCATCAAGCGCTCACTCGCGCCTCGCCGCGTCCGGTGGCGATGCGACCAAATTTTTTCAACCAAAGTTCTCCACTTTTCGGCGCGCTGGATCTGACCGATATCCGCGCGCATCGGGCGTGGATATTCCGCGCCAAAGGGAGATCGCAATGATTAACGGAAAAGCTGTTCGCGGCGCGCTTGTCGCCTGCGCGCTCGGGGGCGTCTTCGTCGCGACGATCGGCGGAGCGGCGCAGGCCATCGATCCGGGCCTCGGTGTCGGCCGGCCGGGACCGGGCATTCATCCGCGCGTCGGCGCGCCGGGTGTCGGCGTGGCGCCGGGCGTTGCCGTGGTTGGTGCGCCGGTCTATGTGCTGCCGAAGGGCTGCGTCACCGTTATCGTCAATGGCGTGAAGATGTGGCGCTGCGGCACGGTGGTCTATCGCCGCACCGTGCAGGCGGGCCGGACGGTCTACGTCGTGGTGCGGTAAGCGCGGCGGTCTACGCCACCGCTTCCGCCGGCAGCGGCACCGACAGCGCGATGCGTGCGCCTTCCGGCCGGTACTCGACATTGGCTTGGGCCTGAATCTGTCCCGGCAGCACGATGTCGAGCAGCCGTGTGCCGAAGCCTTTGATCGCCGGCGCGGCGACTTTCGGGCCGCTGCTTTCCGTCCAGTCGACGTCGAGCCGGCGGCCGTCGGCGGCGATGGTCACGCTCCAGACGACCTCGACCTTGCCCTCCGGGATCGACAATGCGCCGAAGCGTGCGGCATTGGTGGTCAGTTCGTGCAGCGCCATGCCGAGCGTCACGGCGAGCTGCGACGGCAACTCCACCGGCGGACCGCTGAGCGTGATGCGGCCCTCATGGCCGGGATCGAAGGCGTCCAGTTCCTTGCGCAGGATGCCGCCGAATTCGGCCGCGCCGCCTTCGTCGCTGAGCAAAAGATGCGTGCGCGCCAGCGAGCCGATGCGGCCGATGAGGGCGTCGCGGAATTCCTCGATGGTCTTGGCTGTGCGCGCGGTCGCGCCCATGATCGCCTGCACGGTGGCCAGCGTGTTCTTCACCCGGTGGTGCAGCTCGCGCACCAGCAGTGCTTGCTGGTCCTCGGCGCGTTTGCGCTCGGTGATGTCGATGAGCATGTTGACGGCGCCGATGACTTTGCCGGCGGCGTCGAACAGAGGCGTCGGCGCCGCCTGGATGGGCACGCGTGTGCCGTCGGGGCGCTCGACGATGGCCTCCAGCCCGCGCAGGGGCCGTCGATCCTTCAGCGCCAGGGCCGTGGGGCAATCGGCATGCGCCATCGGCGTGCCGTCCGGCCAATAGAGCCGCCAGGAGCCGCACCAGTCGGTGGTGCCGAGCGGCGGACGCTGGCCCCAGAGCTCGGCGGCGGCGTCGTTGAAATAGGTCAGGCGGCCGGCGGCATCGGTGGTGTAGATGGCGGCCGGCAGCACATCGAGCAGCGATCGGAAGCGGCGCTCGCGCTCCTGCAATAGCGCCTGGCCGCGCCGGGAATCGCCGATCGGCACCACATTGTCGTTGTCGTTAGGCGCGGCTTCGCCCAACGCGGAAAGCGCGCGCTCAAATTCGGATTCGAGAAAGCTGACCGTTTGGTCCATCGCCGATCCCGGACGTGCCGCAACCCTGCGGCTGGCCCCATCATCTTTCCGGGTGAATTGCCGCGTGGGACGAGAAACGCTTGAGCGGACAAATTGTTGCGAGGAGAACGAAAATTTTCCACTGTTTCCAACAGATTTGCTTAATTAATTACCTCCTCGCGGGGCGGGCCGGATGCCGCGGGAGGACGGGCATGGCGTCGAGAGCCGTGCGCCCCCAGCCGCTGTGTTATCAGGGAGTTCCGATGCGCTTTCTGCCAGCTCTGCCGCTCATCGCCGCCATCGCAAGCACCTCGCCGGCCTGGGCCGACGGCTCGACCTGCGCCGATCCGCTCAAGCCGATGCTGCGGACCGAACTGTTCTTCGGCCGCACCATCGGCGACCGATTCGGTGTCACCGACCGGTTGTGGCAGAACTTCGTCGATCGCGAGCTGACGCCGCGCTTCCCGAATGGCTTCACCATCACGGATGCCCGCGGCCAATGGCGCGAGGAGGACACGGTGATGCGTGAAGCGAGCAAGGTCGTCATCATCGTCACCGCCGACAACGCCGATGCGCGCCAGCGCATCGCTACCGTCACCGGCGTCTACATCAAGCAGTTCCGGCAGAAATCGGTCGGCATGGTGGCGCAGGCCGTCTGCGCGGCGTTCTAGCCGTGGCCCTGGTGAAATGGCTGCTGATCGCGGCCGTGCTGGCCTACGGCGGCCTGCTGGCGCTGATGTATGTGTTCCAGCGGTCGCTGCAGTATTTCCCCGACGTCACGCGGACACCGCCGGCGCAGGCGGGCTTGTCGCAGGCAGAAGAAGTCACGCTCCGCAGCGCCGACGGCGAGCGGCTCGTCGCCTGGCATGTCGCGCCGCAGGGCAACAAGCCGGTGATTTTGTACCTTCACGGCAATGGCGGGGCATTGAACCTGCGGGTCCATCGTTTTGCCTGGCTCGTTGCCGATGGCTACGGGCTGGTCGCGCTGTCCTACCGCGGCTACGGCGGCTCGACCGGTAGCCCAAGCGAAACGGGCCTCATCCTCGACGCGCAGGCGGCCTATGATTTCGCGGTGGCGCGTTACGCGGCCAAGCGCATCGTTGTGTGGGGCGAGTCGTTGGGCACCGCCGTGGCGGTTGCCCTCGGCGCCGACAAGCCGATCGGCGCGCTGATTCTCGACGCCCCCTTCACTTCGGCAGCGGATGTCGGCGCCGCGGTTTATCCTTTTGTGCCGGTGCGCTGGCTGATGAAGGATCCGTTCCACTCCGACAGACGCATCGGGCGCATCCACGCCCCGCTCCTGGTGCTGCATGGCGAGCGTGATAGGGTTGTGCCCATTGTATATGGCGAGCGTCTCTTCGCGCTGGCCAATGAACCCAAACGCTTCGTCCGGCTACCAATGGGCAATCATGTCGATCTCGACGATCACGGTGCGATCGATGTGGTGCGCGCCTTCCTGTCCGCGCTCAAGCTGGACTGAGGGGCGCATATTGCGCTTGAACAAGCCGAGGGGGAGATGCGGATGGGAGCCAAGGCATTGATCGTGCTGGCGGTGGCGATGGGGCTGAATGCGGCCCAGGCGGCCGAGCCAATTCGCCAGATCGGTATCTACGTGCAACCGTTCTACGAGGCCGCGCGCACGCCGGGCGACGCCCCGCGCGTTTCGGTCGGGCAGACCTTCAACGCGCTTCTCGCCTCGACCAAGCGTGAGGACATCCTCGCCGCGCGTGATCTTATCCTTGCCAAGCCTCAGCTCGTCACGCCGATGACGTTGATGGTGTTGGCCATCCGTCTCTACGATATGGGCCTGCGCGACGACGCGGTGTTCTGGTTCTATGTCGCCAAGGACCGCGCCATCATCATGTCGGAGGTGTTGGACATGAAGGCGCAAGGCCTGGCGCAGGCCGACGAGGCGGCGCGCAACTTCTCGGTCCTGGCGGGTCCGGTCATCAACGGTTACGCTTTCTGCGACCTCGCCAAGCAGCAGGAGACGCATGCCAAGGCGGTCGCCTGGGTCGAGAGCAATCCCTACCAAGCCATGTTCATGGAGCGGCTGCCGGCCTTGCCGGGCGATCGTGCCGAGAATGCCAAGCGTGCTATCGCCCATGCCAAGGAACGCGCGACCAAGGAGAGCGCTTACTTCGCGGATGCCAAGACGCGTGAGAGTTTCTACGCCACGCGCACGCGCAACGAGGCCGACGTCAAGTTCTGCTGGAAATAGCAGAGCGCCCCTGTCTTTCGCCGGAGAACGATAAATGCTGTTCGGTTCCTGTGCCTGCGGTCCTGAAGCGTCGTTGCTGTCCACTCTCGGGCCGCTCTGTGGCGGTGGCGCCGGATTCGTCTCGGCGATGATCGCGGCGATGGCGGCGGGCCGGCGCACCGCACCGGCGACGTTGCTCTCGGGCACGACGCCGCAGGTCGACAAGGTGGCGGTGCGCGTGGTCACCGACAACATCGTCATGCAGTTCGTGCCGAACGAGGTCCGCGAGGGCCTCACCATCGAGCGGCGGGTCGGCGGCAATACGCGGCCGGATGCGCCGCCGCGCACCGCGCTCAATGGCGAATGGGGCCTCGCCATGCACGCGCAGTCGTTCCGCGGGGCCGAGGAGCGCAATGTGATGATCGACTTCGGCTATACGCCGGAGGTGCTGACCAACAACATGGCGATCCTTGGCGTTCAGCCGGCGGCCTTCGATGCCATGGTACTCAGCCACGGCCATTACGACCATTTCGGCGGCATGGTCGGTTTCCTCAATGCACACAAGGCTGCGCTGAAGCCGAAGCTACCGTTCTATGTCGGCGGCGAGGATACATTCTGTATTCGCCGCAATCCGGGCGGCCAGTTCGGCGCGCTCGATCGCAAGGCGATTGTGGATGCGGATCTCACTTTGATGATGGCGTCGGAGCCGGCGCTGGTCGCCGATCACGCCTTCACCACCGGCCGCATCGGTCAGACCTCGTTCGAGAAGCCGTTGCAGCCGACGACGGAGATCGTCGGCATCGTCGACGGCTTCGGCTGCTTCCCGGAGGACATGCCGCCGGAGAAGAACACCGGCAGCTATCTCCCGGACGATTTCGACCACGAGATCGCCACCAGCTATCTGGTGAAGGGCAGGGGGCTCGTCGTGCTCACCTCGTGCAGCCATCGCGGCGTCATCAACACCGTGCGCCAGGCGATGAAGGCCTCAGGCGTCGACAAGGTGCTGGCGGTGATCGGCGGCTTCCATGTCGTGCCGCCGCTCGGCGACGACTACATCGACAAGACCATCGCCGAATTCCGAGACATCGATCCGGATTATCTGATCACCGCGCATTGCACCGGCGACCGCTTCTACGATCGCGCCCGCGCCGCTTTGGGCGACAAGGTCATCCATTCGGCGGTCGGCACGCGGTTCGTCTTCGCGAGCGTCTGAGCGCCGCCCCAAAAACAAAAGCGCGGGCGAATCGGCCCGCGCTCTCATTCAGAACTCAATGACCCCGTCGCGGCCGTTAGGCCGGCGGATCAGCCGAAACGCGGCGCCGCGCCACGAGCGCCACCGCGCCCACCCGCACCACCAGGACCACCCGCGCCAGGAACCACGCGCGGCTTCATCGGCAACAGGCCCTCGCGCTGCATCTTCTTGCGCGCAAGCTTGCGGGCCCGGCGAATCGCTTCAGCCTTTTCCCGCGCCTTCTTTTCCGACGGCTTTTCGTAATGACCGCGAAGCTTCATCTCGCGGAAAATGCCCTCACGCTGCATCTTCTTCTTGAGCGCCTTGAGGGCTTGATCGACGTTGTTGTCGCGAACGAGTACTTGCACTTTTGCTCCTTCGTTGTGGGCCGGACGGGTTCAGGTCAAAAGCCCCGCAAACCGGGGCCTTTTGAGTCGGGCGGCTGTAGCAGAATTGGACGGCCGAGTCCATGCGGGGACGTCAAAAGCGGCCCCCGGACGGGCTTTCCGGCAATATAGGGGGCTGCGGGCCCAAAGCCAGCGGGGTAGGCTGCTGGTCCACCGCCTTGGCAGCAAGCCCCCGCGGGGGTCTCGCGCCGGACCCGGAACTACACCCAAAACAAGCGTTTGGAGAATCTGTATCCCAACGCGTGCCAGCCCCTAGCGTGGCACCATGTGCATGTAGGGCTGGGCCTCCGCCAGCGCCCGGGCATAGCAGGGCCGCTCTTTGAGCCGGCCCAGATAGGTCGCCAGGGCCGGATAGGCCGGCGCCAGGGGCGTCACGTCGAAATCGACATAGAACAGGGCGGGTGCCGCCGCGCAGTCGGCGATGGTGAAATCCTCGCCCGCGCCCCAGGTCCGCCCGGCCACGTCCTTCTCGGTCATGTCCTTCTCGGCAATTCCGAGCGCGGTGGTGAGCGCGGCCATGGCGTGCTCGACGCCGGCGGGGTCCTTCTTGCCAGCGGAGCGGATGCGGTCGCCAACGATCTTCTGCATGTGGGTGTGGACATGGAGATCGTAGAACCGGTCGAGCGCGCGCGCGGCCAGCGCCGCTTCCGGCGTCTCCGGGATGAGCTTTGTCGGTCCCGGATAATGCAGGGCGAGGTAATCGATGATGCAGGTCGATTCGGGGATCGTGCGCCCGCGTGCGTCGTCGCGCAGCACCGGGAACTTGCCGACCGGCCAGATGCGCTTGAAGGCGGCATTCGCTTCTGGGTTCGACAGGTCGACGATGTGCGGCGTGAACGGCGTGCCGTTCTCGTAGAACGCCATGAGCGCCTTATGGCAGTAGGACGACAGCGGGTGCAGATGGAGCGTGAGCGACATGTGTGACACCGATACTTCAGGACGTTCTATCTAAACTGAGGGCCGCGTCAGCACGATGTGCGTGGCGCGTTCCGTCGGCACGTGTTCGCTGCGCTGAAAGCCGAGCTTGAGCAGATCGATCCCCGCAAAGAGATGTTCCCCGCTGCCGAGGAAGACCGGCGAGACGGCAAGGTGCATCTCATCGACGAGACCGGCCAGCAGATACTGCCGGATGGTGGCGACACCGCCGCCGAGCCGGACGTCGCGGCCGTCGGCCGCTTCCATCGCTTGGGCAAGCGCCGCGTGAATACCGTCTGTGACGAAGTGAAAGGTGGTGCCGCCTTCCATCGCGATTGCGGGCCGCGGATGGTTGGTGAGCACGAACACAGGGCAGTGATACGGCGGATTGTCGCCCCACCAGCCCTTCCACGTGTCGTCCGGCCAGTTGCCGCGGATCGGTCCGAACATGTTCCGGCCCAGGATCCACGCGCCGATATTGTCGAAGCCGCGCGCCGCGAAATCGTCATCGATTCCGGTCGCGCCGCCGTCCTGCCCGAACATCTGGCGAAACGTACGCGTGCCAAAAGCCCAGTCGTGGAGCGCCATGCCGCCGACGCCGAGCGGATTGTCGAGGCTCTGCCCGGGACCGGCGCCGTAGCCGTCGAGGGAAACGGAAAACCCCCTGATGACCAGTTTCGGCATGGACGCGCCCTCCAAGTGATTGCTTTTTGCAACTGGTTGTAAAATGCCAAACCGATTTTATATTGCAAGCGGTTTTTTTGAAGGCCTGAGGATGGACGAACAACACCGGTCGGGTTGCCCGATCAATCTCGCGCTGGAAGTGGTCGGGGACCGCTGGAGTCTGATCGTCATACGCGACATCATCTTCGGCAACCGCCGCCATTTCCGCGATTTGCTGACGCATTCGGAAGAGGGGATCGCTTCCAATATTCTGTCGTCGCGGCTGAAGACGCTGCTGGACGAGGGCATCATCACCCGCGCTGACGATCCGACCCACAAGCAGAAGGGCGTCTACAGCCTGACCGAAAAGGGCATCGAGCTCTTGCCTGTGCTCGCGCAGCTCGCGGCCTGGGGCTACAAATATCTGCCGGTGACGGAAGAGCTCGGCATCCGCGCGCGCCTGCTCCATGAAGGCGGCCCGAAGCTGTGGGCCGAATTCATGGACGAGCTGCGCGAGATGCACCTGGGCCAAAAGCGCAAGCACAAGGGGCCGTCGGTGTTCGCTAAGCTGCGCGCGGCGTATGAGGCGGTGGTGGCGAAAAAGAAAAGGAAGTAAATGCAATTGCCCGCTCATTCCCGCTTGCGCGGGAATGAGCGGAGCAAGGTGCGAACTGCGCTCGCTACTTCGCCGGCCACACCCTCGTGACATGCCCCATCTTGCGGCGCGGGCTGGGCTTGCCCTTGCCGTAGATGTGTAACGACGTGCCGGGCTGCGTGAGGAAGCGCTCGACGTCCTCGACCTCATCGCCGATCAGATTGAGCATCTCGACCTTCTTGCCGAGACGCAGCGGCTTGGCCAGCGGCAGCCCCGCGACCGCGCGGATGTGCTGCTCGAACTGCGACACGGTGGCGCCGTCGATGGTCCAGTGGCCGGAATTGTGCACGCGCGGGGCGATCTCGTTCACCAGCACGTGCTGCTTGCCTTTGCTGCGCACCACGAACATCTCGACGCCCATGACGCCGACATAATCGAACGCCTTGGCGATCTTGGTGGCGACGCGCACGGCTTCGGTGTTGAGCGCCGGCGTCACCTTCGCCGGCACGCGCGAAATGTGCAGGATGTGATCGCGGTGCTCGTTCTCGGTCACCTCGAAGCACTCGACCTTGCCGTCCTGGCCGCGCGCGGCGATGACCGAGACTTCACGCTCGAACTTGATGAAGCCTTCCAGGATGCAGGGCACGCCGCGCAACGATCGCCACGCGTCGTTGGCGTCGGCGGCCTTCATGATCTTGGCCTGGCCCTTGCCGTCATAGCCGAGCGTGCGTGTCTTCAGCACCGCCGGCAGGCCGACCTTCTCGAGTCCGTCGGCGAGCTGCGTCGCGCTGTGCACCGTGGCATAGGGCGCGGTGGCGATGCCGAGATCGCTGATGAAGTTCTTCTCGATCAGCCGGTCCTGCGTCAGTGCAAGCACCTTCGGATCGGGCAGCACAGGTTTGCGCTTGGCGAGGAATGCCGCGGTCGCCGCCGGCACGTTTTCGAATTCGTAAGTGATGACGTCGACCGCGTCGGCGAAGCGCGCCAGCGCTGCCTCGTCGTCATAAGCGGCGCAGGTGAAGGCATGCACCACGTCGAAGGCGCAGGAGTTCTTTTCCGGCGAATAGACATGGCAGCGCAGGCCGAGCGGCGCGGCGGCGAGCGCCAGCATGCGGGCCAATTGGCCGCCGCCGAGAATGCCGATGGTCGCGCCAGTTTTTAACAAGATCAGTCCTTCGGCCGCTTGGCGACCGATCGGGTCTGTTTCGCGCGCCACTGGTCGAGCCTTTTGGCGATCTTGTCGTCGGACAGGCCGAGGATGCTGGCGGCAAGAAGGGCGGCATTGATGGCGCCCGGCTTGCCGATCGCCAGTGTGCCGACGGGGATACCGCCCGGCATCTGCAAGATCGACAACAGCGAGTCCTTGCCCTCGAGCGCATGCGTGTTCATCGGCACGCCCAAGACCGGCAGAGGTGTCATCGACGCCGTCATGCCCGGCAGATGCGCGGCACCGCCGGCGCCGGCAATGACCACCTTGAAGCCGGCGTCGCGGGCGCCGTGGGCGAAGTCGTAGAGCCGCTTCGGCGTGCGGTGCGCCGAGACGATGCGCGCCTCATAGCCGATCTTGAGCGCGTCGAGCGTTTCGGCGGCGTGTTTCATCGTGGCCCAGTCGGACTGGCTGCCCATGATGATCGCGACCGGCTTTGACGGCATTTTGCCCCCTGTGCGCATGATCCCGAAAAGTGGGTACCGGTTTTCGGACAAGATCACGCGCAAACGAAAAAGTCCGCACACCCCTGGCGGAAGGAAGCGCCGGATTATAGGTAGCGACCTCCCGCTGGCAAGGCGGAAAGTGCAGGCCGATTTGGCGGGGTTTGGCCTGGCTACGCGATGATATCCGGGGTGAGCTGATCCTCGATCTGCCGGATCGAGTCGCGCAGCCCCAGCTTGCGCTTCTTCAGCCGCTGGACCTGGAGAAGGTCGGAGCCGGGCGAGGCCGCCAGCGCGGCGATCGCCGCGTCGAGGTCGCGATGCTCCTGTTGCAGACGCGCCAGCTGTTCGCGCAAGGCGCGCTCGTCTTCGTCGGTCATCGCCACCGCTTAATCGCTTTGGGGCCGGAACCGTCCGGCGAAAGCGGAACAATTATCGCGTTTTCCACAAGCGCATTCAAGGCTTCGGAAACCACCATGCTTCCAAGGACTTCCAGTTCCAATTGCGGGTGGTGCGGCACGGGTGTAGCCTCTCCCTTGCAACGAGTCTGCGCTACACTTACCTCGTCCGGAGAGCCCCCTGATTGAGGAGACATACTGCATGTCGATGCAATCGCACCTTGCGGAACTCGAGAAGCGGCACCAGGCCCTCGAAAACGAAATCAGTGACTGCCTGGCCCATCCCGCCACAGACGGCCTGCGAATAGGCGAACTCAAACGGAAAAAATTGCTGGTGAAGGAGCAGATCGAGCGCCTGCGCCATAACGGCCACGCCAGCATCCACTGACGTTTCGATCGGTTGATCCAAGGCGAACCGTCGGCTCGCAATCCGCGAGGCGGCGGTTTTCATTTTGCGTTGCACGCAATCGGTTATGATTGCAGTGTGGTGACACGTAAAAAGAGTGGCCGGTTAAGGCCCACGATGATGGAGAGGGAGACGCCGATGCGGTTGCGTGCCGCGGCCATTGCGCTGGCCATCGTTCTTTTACCGTTCGCACTTTCGTCGTTCGCTGCGCCGGCCGCCGCCGGCGATTATCCGAGCAAACCCATCACGCTGATCGTGCCCTATCCACCGGGCGGCGGCGTCGACGCCATGGCGCGCGTGGTGGCGGCGAAATTATCCGAGGCGCTCAAGCAACAGGTGCTGGTCGAAAATCGCGGCGGCGCCGGCGGGACGCTTGGCACCAAATATGTCGCGCGCGCCGAGCCCGACGGTTACACGCTCTTGCTCGGCCATACCGGCACGATCTCGATCAATCCCGGGCTTTATACGCATCTCGGCCTCGACCCGGAGAAGGACTTTGCGCCGGTGGGGCTGGTGGCGACGATGCCGGTGGCGCTCCTGGCGCATCCGTCGTTCCCGGCCAAGACGGTGGCCGACTTCATCAAGCTCGCCAAGGAAAAGCCGGGGACACTCAATCTCGGCACGTCGGCGCTCGGCACCGGGGGCTATATGTGCGCCGAACTGTTCAAGATGGAAGCCAAGGTCGACGTCGCCATCATCCCTTACAAGGGCACCGGGCCGGTGATGAACGATCTGCTCGGCGGCCATGTGCCGATCGCCTTTGGGGTCTTGCCGCCCGCGCTCGGCAATATCGCCGCCGGCAAGCTGCGCGCCGTCGCGGTCACCAGCAAGCAGCGCTTCTCGCTGCTGCCGGATGTGCCGACCTTCGATGAATCCGGCATGCCCGGCTTCGAGGCCGTGCTGCATTACGGCGTGCTGGCGCCGGCGGGCACGCCGAAGGAAATCGTCGATCGCCTGAGCGTCGAACTGCGCAAGCTGGTGGCGCTGGAGGACGTGCAGAGACAGATCCATCTCGAAGGCGGCGATCCGCTGACCTCGACACCCCAGGAATATGCCGCCGATATCGCCAGCGAGGCCAGGAAATGGGGTGGTCTGGTCAAAAAACTCGGCCTGAAGGTCGAATAGTGCCGCCGAGCGGTAACCGGCAGGCGTCCCGGCGGGCTGGTCAACGCCGTCCTGCGGCCATATTATTCAGACTTGATTTGGTGTCGCTCGGGTTCCTTCAGGAGCTGCCATGAAAGCTGCCATGAACCGCTTCGGTCTTACGCGAACTCTCATCCTCGCAGGCGCTTTGGCGCTGGCCGGCATCGGCGCGGCCCAGGCCTTCACCTTGCAGGACGGCAGCGGCAATAGTGGCGGTCAGGCCTTCACCGACTTCGACAGCAAGTCCTCGCGCGTCGATGTGCCGGCCTCGCGCTTCGACGGCCAGAGCCGCAACACGATCCAGTCCGGCAACACCTCGGTCCAGTTCAGCGGGCCGCAGTCGGGCGGCTCGTTCAACCAGCGCTACAATCCGAGCAACATGTTCGACCCCTACGCCCGCGACGGGCGGTGAGGGCGCTGGCGTCACGCCGGACGAACTGACACGTGCGTTGGCTCGCGGACGCGAGTCCGGCAAACCTGTCGTCAGCGCTGATCGCCGGCATGCGGAATGATAATTCCGCGCCGTGGTTGCGTATAGCCCAGATTGCATACAGTCCGGCGTTCAGGGTGCGATCGTACGCCTCCCGTCTCAAAGTCTTGTCCGTCCGTCTCCGGCCTATGGTCGGGTGCTCTGTTCGCCAGTAAGGAACATCGTCAGGATAAACGGTGATGCCCGGTTCAGGGAAGACCGGGACTATCCGCTACTGTTGGGGGCCGCACTTGCAATCAAGGACTATGTACGCCGCTGGCCGGTTGATGGCTGGAGCTGTGTTGTTGTCGACGCTCGTTGCGCAAGGCGCGGCGGCGCAGACGGCTGTGAACTGGACCGGCTTCTATGCCGGTGCCCATCTCGGCAACGCGGCCGCCCGCAGCAACTGGAAGAGTGGCGACGGCGCGTTCGCCGGCGCCGAACCTTTCGGCGGTCAGTTCACCGGCGGCGGTTCGATCTCGGGCCTGCAGTTCGGTTACAATTATCAGTTCAATTACACCGTGCTCGGTCTCGAAGCCGACGCGAGTTGGGCCGATATCGATGGCGCCGCGCGTTGCGCGATCGCCATGTATGTCTGCAACGCCAAGATCGACGCGCTCGGCACCATCACCACGCGGCTCGGCTTCGCCTATGACAGGTTCCTGGTGTTCGGCAAAGCCGGCGCCGCCTGGGCGCATGAGCGGCTGGACCTGACGCCGACGCCGGGCCTCAACATTCCCAACCTCTATAACGGCAACAAGCTGGCCTGGGGCTGGACCGTCGGCGCCGGCCTCGAATACGCCATCACGCCCGCGATCTCGGCCAAGGCCGAGTACAACTATCTCGCCTTCGACAGCAGCATCGGCGTCACCGATGCCTCCGGCACCGCGGGCAATATCTCGCTCGGCCAGCAGGTGCATCTCATCAAGGTCGGCCTGAACTACAAGCTCGGCGAGAAAACGCCGTGGGAGAATCCGTTCGGCGCGGCGCGCACGGCGGGACCGGTGTGGAATTGGGGCGGCCTCTATGCCGGTCTGCATGCCGGCGGCGCCTGGGGCAACACCGACTGGAAGTCGGCCGACGGCCCGTTGGCGGCGTTCTCCACCTCGACCTTCCCCGGCTCGGGCACGGCGGATGGTTCGCTCGCCGGCGGCCAGATCGGTTACAACTTGCAATTTGGTTCCTGGGTCGCGGGCATCGAAGTCAGCGCCAGTTGGGCGAATATCGACGGCTACGCCAAGTGCGCGACCAACGAGGCGTCGGCATCGAGCTATGCCTGCCACAGCCGTATCGATACGTTGGTGACCGCGGCCGGCCGCCTCGGCCAGAGCTTCGGCAACTTCCTCGTCTACGGCAAAGGCGGCTTTGCCTGGGCCAAGGAGAAGCACGACGCCTACCAGTCCTCGGGCACCGTCACCTTCACCGGCAACAGCGACCGCACCGGTTATATGCTCGGCTCGGGCATCGAATACGCCATCACGCCGGCATGGTCCGCCAAGGTCGATTACGAATATGTCGATCTCGGCGACAAGACCGTCGCGATGACCGACCAGGCCGGCAATGTCTCGAACATCTTGATCGGCCAGCAGCTCCATCTCGTGAAGTTCGGCCTGAACTACAAGTTCGGCGCCGATCCCTTCGTGAAGAACCCGGCGAACGCCAATGCGGCGCTGATCACCAAGGCGCCGGTGATGTCGACCGGCTGGGTGATGGAAGCCGGCGCGCGCTACTTCTTCAGCAACGGCAAGTCGCAACAGGATCTCTATTCGAACACCGATCCCGGCCTCGTGAATTCACGGTTGATCTACGGCGACACCAACGGCCATTCGGCGGAAGGTTTCGTACGGCTCGATCACCGCAGCGGCGTGTTCGTCAAGGGCAATTTCGGCCTCGGCTCGCTGGTCAACGGCAAGCTCTACGACGAGGACATGCCGCCCAATACCTCGCCTTATTCCAACACGCTGAGCGAAATCCGCGACAGCAGCATGCGCTATGCGAGCCTCGACCTCGGCTACAACGTGCTCAACGGCGCGGCCGGTAAGCTCGGGCCCTATGTCGGCTATCGCTATTTCTATACGCGCAGCCGCGGCTTCGGCTGTAACCAGGTCGCCAACGGCAATGTCTGCGCCGGTGCCGGCAGCATCTCGACCGATCAGGTCGCGCTGACCGAGACGGAAACCTGGCGCGGCGTGGCGGTCGGCGTGAACACGCAGATGAATCTGGCGCCGCGCTGGAAGCTCGAAGTCGATGCGGCCTATCTGCCTTATGTCGATCGCGCCGGCGTCGACAATCACTGGGCGCGCGCCGACATCAATCCGGGCCCGGAAACCGGCCGTGCCTGGGGCACGCAGGTCGAGGCGATCTTGTCCTATGCCGTCAACGAACGGCTCAGCCTCGGCGTCGGCGGTCGCTACTGGTACTTCTCCACGCTCAACGGCGCGTCGCAGTTCCCCCAGGCCGCGACGGCGTCGCCGATCAAGTTCACGGCGGAACGCTACGGCGGCTTCGTGCAGGCCTCGTACAAGATCGGCGACGTCGCGCCTTTGGCGCGCGAGGACGAGCGCGGCACGGTGGACTGGACCGGCTTCTATGTCGGCGGTCATCTCGGCGCCGGTGTCGGCAGCTACAGTTGGTCCGACCCGTTCCCGACGCCCGTCACCGGCGACAAGGTCTCGACCGGCGGCGCGCTCGGCGGCGCTCAGCTCGGCTACAATCGGCAGTTCGGCAAATTCGTGCTCGGCGCCGAAATGTCCGGCTCGTTCGCCCGCATCGAAGGCACCGAGACCTGCTTCGGCGGCATCATGCCGGCGACCGGCGCCGGCATGCAGTGCGAGAACAAGACCGGCCCGATGGCGATCATCGCCGGCCGCGCCGGTTATGCCTTCGACCGCAGTCTCGTCTACGGCAAGGCGGGCGCCGCGGTGGCGAGCGAGAGCTATACGCTCAACTCGCAGGGCCTCGCCGGCGGCGTTACATCCGCGAGCACCAGCACCGATTGGGGCTGGACCATCGGCGCCGGCCTCGAGCACGCGCTCACCCCGCGCTGGTCGGCCGGCATCGAGTACAATTATGTCGATCTCGGCTCGCGCGCGGTGTCGTTCGCGGTGCCCGCGGCGCTGGCCGCGGCGACGCCGAACAATATCAGCTCGCGCGTGCATCTGATGACGTTGCGGCTCAATTATCACTTCGATCCGCTGTCGCGCGCGAACTGAAGCACAGTCATTCCGGCGCGCGCTCGCTTGCGCGAGCGCCCCGGAATGACGGCAAACTTTCGGCCTCTACCGTTTCCGGCTGAAGAAGGCGGCGAAGGCCGCCTGTGCCTCGGGCGATTTGAGCCGCGCCTTGAAGGCGGCCGCTTCCTCGTCGATACGGGCGACGATCTCGTCCGGCGCACCGCGCATCAGCCGGCGCGAGGCGCGCAGGCCCTCGGCCGGCAGCGCGGCGATGGCGCGCGCGGCGGCGAGCGCCTGGGCATCGAGCTCGCCCGCCGGCACGATTGCGTTGACGATGCCCGCCGCTTTGGCCTCCGGGGCCGCCAAAGGCTGCCCCATCACCAGCAGCGAGAAGGCGCGCGCCTGGCCCATCAGCCGCGGCGCGATCAGGCTTGAAGCGGCTTCCGGCACCAGGCCGAGCGCGACGAAGGGCGTCGACAAGATGGCGTCGTCGGCGGCGATGACCTGGTCGCAATGCAAAAGCATTGTGGTGCCGATGCCGACGGCGCGGCCGGCCACCGCCGCGACCACAGGCTTGTCGCTCTTCGCCAGCGCATAGAGAAAGCGCAAAATCGGCGCGCCGAGACCGCCCGATTGCGCCATGGCGACGAAATCGTTGAGGTCGTTGCCGGCGCAGAAGCCGCTTTCGTGTCCCGCGATCAGCAGGCAGCGGATGGCGTCGTTTGTGCCGGCCTGCTCGATGGCTTCCGCCATCGCGTCATACATCGCCAGCGTCAGCGCGTTCTTCTTCTCCG
>JANLJK010000320.1:17154-31679 GCA_029255525.1 Pseudolabrys sp. | reverse complement strand
GAGCGGAAGCGCTCGACGATGCCGCGCACGAAGGGGCGGATGCTGCCTGAGGTGACCAGCACCGGCGCTTCGCCTTCGCGCGCCGCCGCCTCGAACTTCTCGCGCACGGCGGTGATGAACTCCGACAGCTTCGAGGGCTGCATGGCGAGCTGGCGGTCGTCGCCCTGGCCGACCATGGATTCGGCGAAGGCCTGTTCCCATTTTGCCGACAGCGCGATGAGCGGCAGATAGCCGGCCGGTGAGGTGTGCTGCGCGCAGAGCTGGCGCGACAGGCGCTGGCGCACATGCTCGGCGAGGGTGATCGGGTTGCGCGAATGGCCGATGCCCTCGGCGATGCCTTCCAGGATCGACGAGAGATCGCGGATCGAGACGCGCTCCGACAGCAAAGTCTGCAGCACACGCTGGATGCCGGAGACGGTGATGAGGTTCGGCACCAGGTCCTTGACCAGTTCGCTCTGTTCCTTCGGCAATTCCTTGAGCAGCTTCTGCACCTCACCGTAGGACAACAGCTCCGACATGTTGCCCTTGAGCAATTCGGTCAGATGCGTCGACAGCACGGTGGCGGCGTCGACCACCGTGTAGCCCTTCATCGAGGCTTCTTCCTTGAGCGACAGGTCGACCCAGGTCGCGGGCAGGCCGAAGGTCGGCTCGACCGTATGCGTGCCGGGCAGCTTCACCTGGCCGCCGGCCGGATCCATGACCATGTACTGGCCGGCCCAGACCTTGCCGGCGCCCGCGTCGACTTCCTTGATCTTGATGACGTAGGAATTGGCGTCGAGCTGTACGTTGTCGAGGATGCGCACGGCCGGCATGACGAAGCCCATTTCGGTCGCGAGCGACCGGCGCAGCGCCTTGATCTGCTCGGTGAGGCGATCGGTGCCGTCCGGCGAATTGACCAGCGGCAAGAGCGCATAGCCGAGCTCGACCTTGAGATCGTCGATCTTGAGCGCGGCCGAGATCGGCTCGTCGGCTGCCTCGGCCGATTTGGCGGCAGCGTCGGTCTTCTTGGCTTCCACCGCGGCGGCGAGCTTGGCGCGCTTGTCGAAGATGAAGGCGAGCGCCACGGCGCCGCCGCCGAGCGCGAAGAACGGCAGCATGGGAATGCCGGGCAGGATCGATATCAGCAGCATGACGCCGCCGGACATGCCGAGCGCCTTCGGATAGCCGGAGAACTGCGATAACAGCGCCTTGTCGGCGGCGCCGGCGATGCCGGCCTTGGAAACGAGGAGGCCCGCGGCGGTCGACACGATCAGCGCCGGCACCTGGGTGACCAGACCGTCGCCGACGGTCAGGATGGTGTAGGAATGCGCCGCGTCGGCGAAGGACAGGCCCTGCTGGGCGATGCCGATGATCATGCCGCCGATCACGTTGATGAACACGATCAGCAGGCCGGCGATGGCGTCGCCGCGCACGAATTTGGAGGCGCCGTCCATGGCGCCGAAGAAGCCGCCTTCGGCTTCCAGGTTGCCGCGCCGGCGGCGGGCTTCCTTGTCGTCGATGGCGCCGGTCGACAGTTCGGCGTCGATCGCCATCTGCTTGCCGGGCATGGCGTCGAGGTGGAATCTCGCGGCGACTTCGGCGATGCGCCCCGAGCCCTTGGTGATGACCACGAAGTTCACGATCACCAGGATGGCGAAGACGATGATGCCGATGACGAAATTGCCGGCCATCACGAAATGGCCGAAGGCCTCGATGACGTGACCGGCGGCGCCGGTGCCTTCATGACCGTGCGACAGGATCAGGCGTGTCGAGGCCAGGTTCAGCGACAGCCGCAGCATCGTCGAGATGAGCAGGACGGTCGGGAAGGCGGAGAACTCAAGCGGCGTGTGGATGAACAGCGCCGTCATCAAGATCAGGACCGACAGGATGATCGATATCGCCAGCGCGATGTCGAGCAGGATCGGCGGCAGCGGCAGGATCAGGATCACCAGGATGGTGAGCACGCCGACGGCGAGCGCGATGTCGCCGCGCCTGACGAAAGCGCCAATCTCGCCGAGGCTGGGTATCTTGAAACCGTTCGCGGCGGATACCGGTGCGGCGGTCGTGTCGCTCATGCCTGCCAAAACCGCCATGCCCCCGGCGGTACGGACGCGAGAAATACAGAGGTGATCAAATTCGAAGCCGGGCACCGTGGCCGGTGCCGGAGTAATGGCCGGGTAGGCGCTTACCCCATCCCCCGGCAATATTTGCCCAGCTTATGGTTAGCGGAGTGTTAACGGCGGTCCGCCCGGTGGCGAAAGGCAGGCAAAATCGTAGTGCGTGGCTTTTCGATCGGTTTCGCGCCGCGCCAAAAAGCGTCGTGGGGGTCAGTCGGTAGAGGCGCTGCGTGGAGGAAACCGGTGCCGGCCGTCCGGACTGAGCGGCAGCGAATCGACGGCGGTCACCGCGCTGAGAGCGAGATCGCCATAGAGATGCGGGAAGAGGGCGCCGCCGCGTGACGGCTCCCATTTCAACGCCGCGCCGAGACGCGCCGCGTCGATCGCGATCAGCAGCAAATTATCCTGGCCGGCAAAGTGTTTAGCGGCGGTCTCCTCGGCCTGGGCGGCGGTGGAGAAGTGGATGAAGCCGTCGCGCAGGTCGACCTCGGAGCCGCGGAAGACTCCGTCGCGCTCGGCTTCCTGCCACAGCGCAGCCGGCACAATCTTGAAGATGCTGCTTGTATCAGAACCGGTGTGTTCGGTGGCCATGCCTAACCCTTTGTACAATCGGTAGAAGTAAATTTGTGCACAAACAATGTTGAATTGTCTCGGTGTCCTCGTATATGCCGCGCCCATCTGAGATGGAGTGAACTATGTCCGATACCGAACAGTACCTTCTCGACGCGGCGGACCGTTGTGTCCGGCTGGCGCGTGTCGGTCGCGAACTGGCTGCCAATCTTGAGAGCCTGAGCGACGATCTCATGGCCAAGGCGGTCGAACTCGACACCGTCCGAGACAAAAAGAAAGCCGGCCGCAACTGAGCGAGCCGACGTGTATGGGAGCAGAAAGCCCGGCCCGGTTGCCGGGCTTCATGCTTTTTAGGGGCACGCGTGACGCCGCATTGAAGCGAGGCTGTCACGCCGCCGCGGGGATCGGATCCGGACCGAAGCGGTTGGGACCGACCGTGCCGCGCAGGAAGCCGAGCTGGACGATGGCCCAGATCGAGATCGCCAGGCTGATGAGATTGAGGATCAGCTCGCCGCCCATGGTGGTGCCGGCGCCGCTCAACAGGCCGGGCACCAGATAAAACACCAGAAGCCACCAGCCGCTCATGTCGCAGTCGTGCAGGCGCTTGATGCCGACCATGATGCCGGACACCGCCATCGCGACATAGAGGACACCGATGAGGATGAAGCCGGGTATCCCTGGCAGAATGAACAAGATGGCGCCGGCGACCAGCATGACGATGAAATAGACGAGCGCCGCGATCCAGTATTTGGCGCGGTTGATTCGTCCCTCATAGCTGAACAACAGCGTGACGATATCGGTATTGTTCATCGCGAGCCCCCTAAGTCGATGATGCGCGGATGAGGCTAGGTCGATGGCTTTTCAATCACAATCGGCTACGGGGCACGGTCCCCGGCATTTATACCGTCCAAATGCCCGGGAAAGGCCCAAATTGCGACCTTGATTATCCGAAGCACTCCCACATATGGCCGTTCAACACTGCATTGAGTGGGGGACGTGATGTTGAAGACGGAGGAGTATCTGATCGAAACCGCCGACCGGTGTATCCGGCTGGCGCGCGAAGGGCGTGACCTCGTGGCTCGCCTGGAGGCGATCAGCAATGAGCTGATGGCCAAGGCGGTCGAACTCGATACCCTGCGCGACAAGAAGAATGACGGCACCGCCGGCAAATCCGCCGCGCCCTGACGACCGCTTCTCGTTGCCTGATCAGCAGAAAGCCCGGCACTGGCCGGGCTTTCTGATTTTTGGCGTATGCCGGCAACGGTAACGCGTGACGTCACCGTGCGGATCGCGGTGAGGCTTACGCCGCGCCGCGCAGGATCTCGCCGCCGTTGGGGGGCGGGATCGGCTGGCCGTCCGCGGCATATTCATTGAGCTTGTTGCGCAAGGTGCGGATCGAGATGCCGAGGATATTGGCCGCGTGCGTGCGGTTGCCGAGGCAGTGCTTGAGCGTTTCCAGGATCAAATCGCGCTCGACTTCGGCGACCGTGCGGCCGACGAGATTGCGCGTAACCTGCTCGGCCGCCATCGCGGCATGAGCGGCCGGATCGGTGCCGCGCGCCTGGTCGAGGCGGGCGCCGTCGGGCGACAAGATGGCGTCGACGCCGATCTCGGCATCGGTCGACAACAGCACTGCGCGGTGCAGTGTGTTCTCCAACTCGCGCACATTGCCGGGCCAGCGGTTGACGGTGAGAGCGTGGCGCGCTTCCGCCGACAAGGGGCGCGCCGGCACGCTGTTGGCCTGCGAATACTTTTTGATGAAGTACTGCGCCAGCTCGATGATGTCGGCCGGGCGCTCGCGCAACGGCGGCAGCTTCAGGTTCACGACATTGAGGCGGAACAGCAGGTCCTCGCGGAACGAACCTTCGCGCACCGCGTCGGCCAGATTGCGGTTCGACGTCGCGATGATGCGGATGTCGACCGGCACCGGGCGCGCGCCGCCGACGCGGTCGATGATGCGTTCCTGGATGGCGCGCAAGAGCTTGGCCTGCAGGCGCACGTCCATCTCGGAGATTTCGTCGAGCAGCAGCGTGCCGCCATTGGCTTCCTCGAACTTGCCGATGCGGCGGGCCAGCGCGCCGGTGAAGGCGCCTTTCTCGTGGCCGAACAATTCGGATTCCAAAAGATGTTCAGGGATCGCCGCGCAGTTGACGCTGATGAACGGCTTCTTGGCGCGCTGTGAGCGGCTGTGCAGGAAGCGCGCGAGCACTTCCTTGCCGGTGCCGCTTTCGCCGGTGATCAGCACGGAAGCGTCGCTCGGCGCGATCTGCTGGGCGAGCTTGACCACCTTGGCCATCGACTCGTCGCGGTAGATCATGTCGCGCGCGTCGTCGGCGACGGCGGCGAGCACGGCCGCGATCAGCTCCGGATCGGGCGGCAGCGGGATGTATTCTTTGGCGCCGGCATGAATGGCGCGCACGGCCGCGCGCGCGTCGTTGGTGACGCCGCAGGCGACGATCGGCACATGGATGCGCTCGGCCTCTAGCCGCGTGACCAGATCGCGGATGTCGAGCGAGACGTCGACCATCAGCAGGTCGGCGCCGCGGCCGGAGCGCAGCACGGCGAGCGCCTGCTCGTTGGTGTCGGCGTGGGTGACGCTGGCGCCTTTGTCCATCGCGATCTTGCTGGCGATGGTGAGTTGGCCGCCGAGGGTGCCGATGATTAAGAGGCGCATGGTCGTATTCCTTTAGCGGTCCGCCTTGATGATTTCCGTCATGGTGACGCCGAGCTTTTCCTCGACCAGCACCACTTCGCCACGCGCAACAAGGCGATTGTTCACGTAGATATCGATGGCTTCGCCGACCTTCCGGTCGAGTTCGAGCACGGCGCCCGGGCCCATGCGCAGGAGATCGCCGACGTCCATGCGGGCGCGGCCAAGGACGGCCGACACCTGCACCGGTACGTCGAACACCGCTTCGAGATCGGCGGCGCCGCGATTGATCGACTCCGTATCGTCGGAGGGCGCCAGCGAGCCCGAATCGACCTGCTCCATCTCATTGCCGTCGAGATTGGGCAGGGGGACCTTGGTGTCGTCGCTCATGGCATAAGTCTCCGGACTTCCTAGTGCTCGCCGCGGGCCGCGACGTAGCGGTTGACGGCGTCATTGATGACGTTAAGCGTTGCTTCGCGATCGCGGTTGACGCCGCCATCGGCCCATTCGATGTGGCAGTCGCCGGGCGCAAGCGCGCCGTCGGCGATGACCATCAGTCGGCCCTCGAAGCCGCGCGAGCGGGCGATCTCTTCAAGCTGGTCTTTGGCGGTGTCGTGGATGTCGGCGCTGACGCGCACGACGATGTGCGGTGTCGTCACCAGTTGGCGGAAGCAATCGGTGGCGAGCGCGGAGATTTCCGCGAAGGGCTCGCGCGCGATCAGTTCGGGAGCGAGCTTGCTGGCGACGGCGACGGCGACGTCGACCGCTTCGGTCTCCAGCCGCGCTTCGATGCCGGCGAGCGCCTGATTGAGCCGCTCCAGCCCGTCGGCGATGACGCCGAGCGCATTGGCGACGCGCTGGGTGGCTTCGCCCTGCGCCTTGGCCTCGCCGGCGGTGAAACCCTTGCGGTAGGCCTGCGATTCCGCGTCGATGCGGCGGCGCTCGGCCTCGACCAAGGTGATGGTCGGCTTGGTGCCGGCGGTGAAGTCCTCGTTGAACAGGAATTTTGCGGTGGATTTTGTCATGTCAGTAGACAAGCTCCTCGTCGCCGCGGCTCTTGGCGATCAGGATCTCGCCCTTGGCGGCCAGATCCTTCGCGACATTGACCAGGAGACTCTGCGCTTCGTCGACGTCGCGCAGGCGCACGGCGCCCATGGCCTGCATGTCGTCGGCCAGCATCTTGGCGGCGCGCGAGGACATGTTCTTGAAGAAGAATTCGCGCACGCCTTCCGAGGCGCCCTTGAGCGCGACGGCGAGCTTGTCCTTGTCGATGTTGCGCATGAGCGTCTGCATCGAGCCGTTGTCGAGCTTGACGAGGTCGTCGAAGGTGAACATCAGCGCCTTGATGCGTTCGGCGGCGTCGCGGTTCTCTTCTTCCAGCGCGGTGAGGAAACGGGTTTCGGTCTGGCGGTCGAAATTGTTGAAGATCTCGGCCATGACCTCGTGCGCGTCGCGGCGGCGGGTCTGCGACAGGTTCGACATGAATTCGGTGCGCAGCGTCATCTCGACGCGCTCGATGACTTCCTTCTGTACCGCTTCCATCTTCAGCATGCGGTTGACCACGTCGAGCGACAGGTCCTCGGGCATGATGGCGAGCACGCGGGCGGCGTGCTCGGGGCGCAGCTTCGAGAGCACCACGGCGATGGTCTGCGGGTATTCGTTCTTGAGATAGTTCGCCAGCACCTCTTCCTGAACGTTGGCGAGTTTCTCCCACATGTTGCGGCCGGCGGGCCCACGGATCTCGTCCATGATGCCGTGCACGCGATCGGCGGGCAGGTACTGCTGCAAGAGGCGCTCGGTGGCGTCGTAGTTGCCGAGCAGCGCGCCGGAGGCCGACATGCGTCCGACGAATTCGAGCAGCAACTGCTCGACCGATTCCGCGTCGATGGTGCCGAGCGAGGACATCACGATCGAGATCTGACGCAACTCGTCGTCGTCGAGCAGGCCGAAGATCTTGCCGCCGTGGTCGCCCAAAGCGAGCATCAGCACCGCGGCGCGCTCCGGGCCGGTGAGCTTGCGGCGCGAGGGCGAGTCTTTCTGGCGCGCGGCCAGATCGGCCATCAGGCCGCCGATGTCGTCACGCATGTTCTTTTCGTTTGCCGCTGTCGCCATGGCTTACGCAGCGTCCTCATGGAGCCAGGTGCGGATGATGGAGACCGCCTCGTGCGGGTTCTTCTCGGCGATCTCACCGACCTTCTGCACCGATTGGGCGTGGACCTGACCCTGCACCTTTGCGATGTCGATCATCGTCGAGGTGCGGTTGGAGATGGCGACGGATTCGTCGCCGCCGACGATGGAGACGTTGGGACCGCCGATATTGGTGATGCCGCCTTCGCCGGAACCATTGGCGCCATCGACGGCGCTGGCGACGCCGACGAGGCCGGCCACCGCGCCACGATTCGGGTTCTCAGGCGTTACGATGCGGCGCACCAGCGGCCGCACCACGATGAACAGCACGATCAGACCGAGCAGCGCCATCACGCCCTGCTCGGCGGCGCGCATGATGTCGTCCTTGGTGAACTGCATGATGTTCATCCAGCCAGCCGGCTCGCCGACCGGCATCGCCGTCGATTCGGCGAAGCGCAGATTGACAACCTCGAGCTGGTCGCCGCGCTTGGCGTCGAAGCCGATCGCCGAGCGCACCAGCGCGGCGATGCGGTCGATCTCTTCCTTCGACCGCGCCTGATAGACCATCTCGCCTTTGTCGTTCTTGGTGTAGTTGCCATCGACCAGCACGGCGGCCGAGATGCGGTTGACGCGGCCGGCCTCGATCACTTCGGTCTTGGTCGTGCGCGAGATTTCGTAATTGACGATTTCCTCGGTCTTGCGGTTCTGGTCGCGCGGACCGTTGCCGCCGGCGCCCTTGTCGGCGCCCGGCAATTCGGTGCCCACCGACACCGCGCCCTGCTCGGAGCCGCTCGCCGACTGCTCTTCGCGCGTCTGGCTGGAGCGGACGACACGGCCTTCGGGATCGAACCGATCGGAGGTCTGGGTGATGCGGTTGAGATCGAAGTCGGCGGTGATCTGCACGCGGGCACGGCCAGGGCCGACCACCGAGGACACGATGCCCTCGACCTCGCGCTTCAGGCGGTTCTCGAAAGCCAGTTGACGCTCGTCGGCGCCGACGCCTTCGATCGCATTGTCGGGCCGGGCGCCATCGGCGAGGAGCCGGCCGGTCTCGTCGATGATCGAGACGCGCTCGGGCTTGAGACCGTTGACCGCGCTCGCCACCAGATGGCGAATGGCGCGCACCTGCTGCGCTTCCAGGCCGCCGCGCAGCTTGAGCACGATCGAGGCGGTGGCTTCGGCCTTGTCGCGCGAGAACAAAGGCCGCTCCGGCAGGACGAGATGCACGCGCGCGGCCTGCACGCGGTCGATGCCGCGGATGGTGCGGGCGAGCTCGCCTTCCAGCGCGCGCAGGTGATTGATGTTCTGGATGAAGGACGTGGCGCCGAGCGCGTCGGACTTGTCGAAGATCTCGTAGCCGACGCCGCCGCCCTTCGGCAGGCCGGATTCGGCAAGCTTCATGCGCAGGCGGGCGACCTGCTCCTTCGGCACCAGGACGATCGCGCCGTCGGCCTTGATCTGATAGGTGATCGCCTGACGCTCGAGATCTTTGACGATCGAAGCCGAGTCTTCCACCGAGAGATCGGTGAAGAGTGGCACCATCTGTGGCGTCGTCATGCGGATCATCAAAAACGAGAAGAAGCCGATGAGCGCCAGGGTCACCGCGCCCATGGCCGCCATTCGTGCCGCGCCGAGCGACTTCACGAAATCGAAGAAACCTTGCACTGGCTTCAGGTCCCACCGCACGGGCGCGGGATGCGCGCCTCACCCGGCAAGATTTGCCCAGTTTATGGTTAGCGTCTGGTTAACGATTGGGGGCCCATCCGTTAACAATCATAACAATTCAAGAATTTCAGCAACGTGCAGTTGAAGAGTATGTGCGCGGATCGCGTAAAAAAAGAAATCGCCGGCCCATTGGACCGGCGATTGACGTGAATTGATGAAAGTTATTACTGGCGATACTGCTGAATTCGGGTGGTGCGCAGGCCGGCGAGGCCATGCTGGTCGATCGAGTACTGCCAGGAAAGAAATTCTTCGACCGTCAGGGTGTAGCGGGCACAGGCTTCTTCAAGGGACAAAAGCCCGCCGCGAACAGCGGCAACGACCTCGGCCTTGCGCCGGATAACCCAGCGCTTCGTGGTCGGCGGCGGCAGATCCGCGATGGTCAGCGGACTGCCATCTGGCCCGATGACATACTTGACCCTCGGGCGGTGGGGTTCGGTCATTGGTATACTCACAACTACTCGACGACAATTACTAGGCGAAAGTTACAAGCCGTGACTTAAAATTTGCCTAAGCGAACAGCGTGCAAAGGCAAAGTTTTGCGCCTGTTTTGCTAACCTTTTGGTTACGCTTGTCGACGGCCTGGACACCTCAGCGGCGGGCTCGGAACAGCGCCGCACGCTCAAATAATATAATGCACATGGGCCTTTTTGCGTCTCCCCGTGTGCGAAAAAAAATCGCGCGGCGGGCGCGGGGTATAAATATGCGACCGGCCTGAGCGCTGTGGCGATACCGCTCCGTCGTTACCATGTTGCAGTGCGGGCAAGATCCGACGCCTCCGAGACCCGCAAAATATAACGGCCGGGAAGAGCCCGGCCGTCGCGCCAAAATCTGAAATGACCTGGTTCAGGTCGGCCGGACGATGCGCTTGATCTTGTCGGTGGTGTAGTTCTGGCCGTTGATCGACAGCTGCGGCGGGTCGGTCGTCATGTCGACGGAGTCAACCGTTGCCTGAACCTCGGTTGAGACGGCGATGGTCTTCTTGTTGGCGTCCGTCGCGGTGACGGTCATCGTGTAGCTGCCGTCCGGCCACTGCGCGCCATTGGTGCCTTTGCCGTCCCACTTGAATTCCTGTGTGCCCGGGTTGACCGAGAAGGAGCCGCTATAGGCGGTCTGGCCGGTCGAGTCCTTGATGGTGACGGTCGCGGTCGCCGGCTTGGTGACGTTGAAGCTCCAGTTGGCGGCGCCGTCGGTGAGCACCGCCTTGGAGCCGTCCACCACCACGGTGGCGCCGATATAAGCGAGCGCGGTGGTCGACTGCGCGGTCTTCTCGATCGAGATCAGCGTCGCGAGCTGTTCGTTCTGCTTCATCTGCTGCTCGACCTGCGAGAACTGCACCAGTTGCTGGGTGAACTGGTTGGTGTCCATCGGATCGAGCGGGTTCTGGTTCTTCAACTGCGTCGTCAGCATCGTCAGAAAGGTCGTGAAGTTGCTGGCAAGCGACGCCGCGTCGGTGGCCGTCGACGACGTGTTCGACGTCGAATTGGTTGTGTTCGAGGTGACCGGTGTGGCGGTGATGGTCATGGGGCGATCCTCAGACTCGGATGTCGAGCCCGCCGCTGCGGCCGATCATGCGGCCGTAGCTCTGGGCGGGCAGGTCGATGGTCGGAAGCGTGTCGTCTTCGGCCACCATGCGCGTGGTGTTGCCGCGGCCGCTGTCGTCCTGCTGCTGGTTCGCCGACTGGTCGCGTAGCGAGAACTGCATGCCGCTGTCGGACGTCTTCAGGCCGGCATCCTGCAGGGCGCGTTCCAGGCCCGAGGAATCCCGCTTCAAGAGATCGAGCGTGTCCTGGCGGTCGGCGATCACATGCGACGAGATATGGCCGTTGCGGTCGACGTTCATCTTGACCTCGATGCGGCCGAGCTCGGGCGGGTCGAGGCGGATTTCGATGCTCTTCTTGCCCTCGATCGCCTTGCTGGCGATCTCGACGCCGACGCCGGCGAGCGGAACGGTCTGCTGGGCCGTTTGCGCGGTGCCAGCGGCCGTCGGGGCGGCTGTATTGGCGGCTTGGCTCGTCGGCGCGGTGGTCTGCGCCTGCGGCGTCACCGGCACGTCGGCCGTGCTCTTGGTCGCCAATGTGCTGGTGTCGGTCTGTGTCGCCTGGGCCTCGCCGGTCGTCTCGCGCGGCGTATCGGACGCGGTGCCGCGGGCCCGCGCGATGTGTTCCTTGTCGGCTTCGTTCGGCGCGGCGTGGGCCGGTTTGGTGTCGCCGTCCTTCTGCGCATGTTCGAGCGTCTTGGCCGTCTGCGCGTCGCCTTCGGTGGTCTGCTCGGGCTTGGCCGGCTGCGCCTCGGCCGTCTTCCCGGCTTCGCCGGCGGTTTTTTCGGTTTCGAGCGGTTTGATCGTGGCGCCGGCGACGACCGCGGCGGCGGTCTGCACCGGCGGCGTTTCGGTGATCTCGGCTGCCTTTTCCGGCGTCGGCATCTGCGGCTGCGCGTCAGCCGGTGTCAGCGTCTGCACCGGGACCGCCTCCGGCACGACGGGCGTTGGCATCACAGGGGCCGCGTCGACCACCACGGGTATCTCGTCGGTCGTCGTCTCGTCGGTCTTGGGCTGCTCGTCGGCGGTCTCCGGCGCGACCACATCGCCGGCATTGGTGGCGGCGGCGACGGCGGCGGCGTCAACAACAACCGGCTTCTCAGCCGTCTCCGGCCCTTCGGCGGCCTCGGGCTTGTCCGGCTTGTCGGGCTTGGCCGGCGCCTGGGCGTCGGTGGTGGACTTGGTATCGGTGCTCTTCGTGCTCTTCGAACTCTTGGTGTCCTGCGTCTTCGCCGGCTCGCGCGTCTGCGTGCGGTCGGTGGTAGCCTGATCCTTGGCGGCGGCGGCCGTGGCAGCCGCATTGTCGTCGAGCATGCTTTCGAACGCGCCTTGCGAGCGCTCGCTTGCCTGGGTGGCCTTTGCCTGCTGCGATTGGGTGTGTTTCACGGCATGGGTCTTGGGCGTAGACGCGACGTACGACACTTTAGAAGCCTCCGAAATTCCTGGGCTTCGATCTGCAATCGTCGGGCCAGCCGCGTGTTGGACATATTTGCTATGTAGCTCAATATGTTAGGTAGTGGATGTCGGCGCCGCGCCGGGTTCCGACCCGGCAGGCCCTGCTGACAGAGCGGCAGAATCTGCCGGGGTTGTCGCGGCAAGATACCGCTTTGCCCCCGCTTTCATTGCGCACCCCCCGTCGCCACCTATAGTAAGAAGCACCATGACCAACTCTCTCGACCTTCCAGGCCGTCCGCGGGACACCCGCGTCGTCGTCGCCATGTCCGGCGGCGTCGATTCGTCGGTGACCGCCGCCCTGCTCAAGGCGGAGGGCTATGACGTCGTCGGCGTGACCTTGCAGCTCTACGACCACGGCGCCGCGGTGCACCGGAAGGGCGCCTGCTGCGCGGGCCAGGACATCTACGACGCCAAGGCGGTCGCCGAGCGCATTGGCATTCCGCATTATGTTCTCGACTACGAAAGCCGCTTCAAGGAAGCCGTGATCGACCGCTTCGCGCAGAGCTATATCGACGGCGAGACACCGGTGCCCTGCGTTGCGTGCAACATGTCGATCAAGTTCCATGACCTCCTGAACACCGCGCGCGAGCTTGGCGCCGAGGTGCTGGCGACCGGTCATTACATCGCCTCGCGGGCGTTGCCCGGCGGCGGTCGCGCGCTTTACCGCGCTAAGGAAGAAGAGCGCGACCAGAGCTACTTCCTGTTCGGCACGACGCGCGAGCAACTCGACATTCTTCGTTTCCCGCTCGGCGACCGTACCAAGCCCGAGGTGCGCGACCTCGCGCGCCAGTTCGGTCTGGCGATTGCCGACAAGCACGACAGCCAGGACATCTGCTTCGTGCCGTCCGGCCACTATGCCGAGATAATCGAGCGCTTGAAGCCGGGCGCGGCGGAAGCCGGCGAGATCGTCGACCTCGACGGCAAGGTGCTGGGCACGCATCACGGCATCATCCATTACACCGTCGGCCAGCGTCGCGGTCTCGGCGTTGCCACCGGCTCGCCGCTTTATGTCGTGCGGCTCGATGCCGAAAGCCGGCGCGTCGTCGTCGGTCCGCGCGAGGCGCTGCGCATGAGTCGTATCGTGCTGCGCGACGTGAACTGGATCGGCGACGGCTCGATCGATGCGGCGCTTGCCGACGATCGCCGTGAGGTCTTCGTCAAGGTGCGCTCGACGCGCCCGCCGCAGGCCGGCTGGCTGATGGCCGGCAAAGACGGCTACGAGGTTGAATTGGCCGCCGGCGAGCACGGCGTATCGCCGGGCCAGGCCTGCGTTTTCTACGACGCGGGCGAGGGCCAGGCGCGCGTGCTGGGCGGCGGCTTTATCAAGAGCGCGGTCGCGGCATCGGACATGATGCCGGCGCCGCGTGAGCGCGTGGCGGCCGTCCTGCGCGGCTAACATCCGGCATGGGCATGGGGGCGGACATCGACACATCGAGCGTTACGCGCGCTTATGCGCGCTGGGCGCCGATTTACGACGCGGTGTTCGGCAAGGTGTTCGCGCCGGGCCGCGCGGCGGCGATCGCGGCCGCCGAAGAGGCCTGCGGCGCGCATGGCGGGCGCATCCTCGATGTCGGCGTCGGCACCGGCATTTCGCTGCCGGCTTACGCGCGGCACAATCGCATCGTCGGCGTCGATATCTGCGAGCCGATGCTGCGGCAGGCGCGTCAGCGCGTCATCGAGCACGCGCTTCCCCATATCGATATCCTGTCGGTGATGGACGGTGAGCGTCTCGCGCTCGCCGATCAGTCTTTCGATGTCGTGGTGGCGCAGTTTGTCATCACCGCGGTGCCGAACCCGGAAGCGACGCTCGACGAGTTCGCGCGTGTCATCAAGCCGGGCGGCGAGATCATCCTGGTCAATCACATCGGCGCCGAGAGCGGCCCGCGCTGGCTGTTCGAATTGTGCTTCGCGCCGATCGCGCGCCGGCTCGGCTGGCGGCCGGAATTTCCCTTCGCGCGGATCGCCGATTGGGCGGTGCGCCACGGCGGCGTGCGCCTGATCGAGCGCCGGCCGATCCAGCCGCTCGGCCATTTCTCGCTGATCCGCTTCGAGCGGCTGTCCGGGAAGGAATGCCGCACCGCCGCCTGAGGCGGAGCTCAGCTCGCCGCCGGGCGAGAGTTCTGCGAAAGCCGTTTCTCCGTCATTCAGCGACAAATTCACTGGATTCCGGGCCTCTCGCTTCGCGGCGTCCCGGAATGACTGACATGTAGAGGTCTCGCCGGGTGGCGTCACGCCGGTGATCCCGCCGCCGGGCTCGCCCGGGGGCGACCGGTCGGTGCAGCCGAAATAGGGGGTATCGGGCCAGGGGATAAGCTTGCTTGACAGGCTTCGCCCGGACTTCCTATATCGCGGCCATTCCGAAGCG
>JANLJK010000320.1:0-17054 GCA_029255525.1 Pseudolabrys sp. | reverse complement strand
AAGCTTGCTTGACAGGCTTCGCCCGGACTTCCTATATCGCGGCCATTCCGAAGCGTTTTCGGCGTGGCGGGGTAGCTCAGTTGGTTAGAGCAGCGGAATCATAATCCGGAGGTCGGTGGTTCAAATCCACTCCCCGCTACCAAACGCCGGTGCCGCCCAGGGTGGCGCGAAGTCCAGAAAAGCCAGAAACAGAGCCGAACCGGCCGAATGTGCTCCTGCCCCCGGTTGCAGGGGTCTTGGCGCAAGCGTTTCCGCACGCCTTGCGAAAGCCCCGAATCGCTGCCACTTTCACCATGTCCAATAAGGCAGCGCGGGAGAGATCGGTGCGGGCGTGCCCGTACCGGCGCCGACGGAGCAACCGCCCCGGAAACTCTCAGGCACCAGGACCGCGCCTGCTGGACGATCTGGAGAGAGGCGCTCAAGTAGCGTCCACCGAAGGGGATATCCGGCCAACTGCCGGGTTAAGCTCTCAGGTACCGCGACAGATGGGGACCCATTGGCCGGCACGCTCGCCGGTCCGGTCTGCCTCATGCTCGCGGGAGAAGCCCTCGTGGCCCATATCGCCGTTATCGGAGCCGGGATCACCGGCGTTACCACAGCCTATGAACTGCTCGAACGCGGACACCGGGTCACGGTGTTCGAGCGCCATCGCTATGCGGCGATGGAAACCTCCTTCGCCAATGGCGGCCAGTTGTCCGCCTGCAACGCCGAAGTCTGGAACAACCCGGCGACGTTGCTCAAGGGCGTGAAATGGATGCTCAAGAGTGACGCGCCGTTGCTCCTGAATCCGAGCCCAAGCTGGCACAAATATTCCTGGCTCGCCGAGTTCGCAGCGCAGATTCCGCATTACCGCGCCAACACGCTCGCCACCGTGAAGCTCGCGCTGCAGGCGCGCCAGCATCTGTTCGCGGTCGCGGCGCGCGAAGGCATCGCCTTCGATCACGAGAAGCGCGGCATCCTGCACGTCTTTGCCGATCGCGCGAGCTTCGCCGACGCCGAGCGCGTCAATGCGCTGCTCACCGAAGGTGGGCTGGAGCGTTACGCCGTGACGCCGCAGGAGATCCGCGAGATCGAGCCGGCGCTCAGCGGTGATTTCTACGGTGGCTTCTTTACGCCGTCGGATTCGACCGGCGACATTCATAAGTTCGCCGCCGGTCTTGCCGCGGTTTGTGTCAAGCGCGGCGCGCGTTTCCTGTATGACACCGATGTCGAAGACGTCGTCGCGGCGGACGATGGCGTGAGCCTGTCGTGGCGCATGAGCGGGCAGGGGACGGAAGTGACGCAGGCCGATGCCGTCGTCGTCTGCGCCGGCGTCGCCAGCCGCCGCTTCGCATCGATGCTGGGCGATCGCGTCAACATCTATCCGGTGAAGGGCTATTCGATCACCGTCGCGCTCGACGACGACGCGAGCCGCAAGGGCGCGCCCTGGGTGAGCCTGCTCGATGAAGCCGCCAAGATCGTCACCAGCCGGTTGGGACCGGACCGCCTGCGCGTCGCCGGCACCGCCGAGTTCAACGGCTTCAATCGCGACATCCGCGACGATCGCATCAAGCCGCTCATCGATTGGACACGGCGGCTGTTTCCCGGTGTTGCGACCGAGCATGTCGAGCCGTGGGCTGGCTTGAGGCCGATGATGCCGGACATGCTGCCGCGCGTGGCGGCGGGCCGCCGGCCGGGCGTCTTCTACAACACCGGCCACGGCCATCTCGGCTGGACCTTGTCATCGGCAACGGCGCAGATCATCGCCGGCATCATCGATACGAAATTGCGGCCCGCGGCCGCGGGTATCGGTGGCGCGCTGCCCGTCGCGGCGATGAGCGAAGCGCGTTAGGCCGCAAGCCGGATGTGCTGTTTTTTGAGGGCCTCGGCCGCGTGGCCGAGGCCCTTCAAATTTATTTGAACCCTTTTTGTCGTGAGGCGTTAATTTCTTTCGTGTTGTCACGCCCTATCTCTCGTCGGCGAAGGTTTTACCTGGAATAGCGGTTGCCGCGTCAATGGGATGATGGAACAATTGCATCCATCATTCGTATCTGTACGTACATCGACTGCCGCATCCCTTTGCATTTGATCACGGAGGCAACTCAATGCCGCGCAGCGCTGTCTCGACGCTTCCGCGCGCGTCGACGGTCGATGATGTTCGCGCCTTCTGGCTGGACGCCTATCGCCGCGTGCGCGCGGAGACGGAGGCGCGCGCCGCGCATCTGTCGGCCGAAGACCAGATCGTGCAGTCGATGGCCGATGCCAGCCCGACCAAATGGCATCGCGCGCATGTCACGTGGTTCTTCGAGCAGTTCCTGCTGACCGAGCACGCGCCGGACTATCGGATCTTCGACGAGCGCTTTCCGTTCCTGTTCAACTCTTATTACGTCGCCGCCGGCCCGCGCCATGCGCGGCCGCAGCGCGGGCTGATCACACGGCCCAACGGCGAGGACGTCACCGCCTATCGCGCGCATGTCGATGCCGCCGTTGCGCGCTTGATCGAAACGGTGCCGCAAGCACAGGCCGCGCGTGTCTTCGAAATCCTGGAGATCGGCCTGCATCACGAGCAGCAGCATCAAGAGCTGCTGCTCACCGACATCCTGCACGCTTTCGCGCAGAACCCGACCGATCCGGTTTACGACTTCGCGTGGCAGCCGCCGCAGCCGGGGCAGGGGCCGCGTGGATTTGTCGAAGTGCCGGCCGGCATTCATCCCGTCGGCCATGACGGTGAGGGCTATTGCTTCGACAATGAGACGCCGCGGCATGACGAATTGATCCCGCGGCTGCGCATCGCGCGTCATCTGGTCAGCAACGCCGAATGGCTCGCATTTATCGAAGCCGGTGGATACGAGACGCCGGCCTTGTGGTTGTCGGATGGTTGGGCCGCCGTGCAGGCCGAAGGCTGGCAGGCGCCGGGCTATTGGCGGCAGGAGGGCGGCGGCTGGAGCATGATGACGCTCGCCGGCCGCAAGCCGGTCGATCCCACCGCGGCCGTGCAGCACATCAGTTATTACGAGGCCGATGCCTTCGCGCGTTTCGCCGGCAAGCACCTGCCGAGCGAAGCCGAATGGGAGGTCGCCGCGCGCGCCGGCCTCCTCGCCGATGCCTTCGGCACGGCTTGGCAATGGACACGGAGTGCCTATCTACCTTATCCGGGTTACCGGGCCGCCGAAGGCGCTTTGGGCGAATACAACGGCAAGTTCATGGTCAGCCAGATGGTGTTGCGCGGCTCCTCGCTGGCGACGCCGGAAGGGCATGCCCGCGCAAGCTATCGCAATTTCTTCTATCCACCGGCGCGTTGGCAGTTCAGTGGCCTGCGCTTGGCCGAGTTCATCTGACGTCGAAGGCATAAGAGGCTGGTATGGTCGCGCTTGCTCGTTCCCCCCGTAAGCTGCCGCAGAGCGCGGAGATGTCCGCTTTCGCCACCGACGTGCTCGATGGTTTGAGCGCGACGCCGAAGCGGATTCCGGCGAAGTATTTTTACGACGAAGCCGGCTCGACGCTGTTCGAACAGATTACCGAACTGCCGGAATATTACCCGACGCGCTGCGAGATGCAGGCCTTGCGCGACCATGCCGCCGAGATCGCCAGACTGATTCCGGAAGGCGCGGCGTTGGTCGAGTTCGGCAGCGGCTCCAACAAGAAGGCGCGCATCGTCTTGAACGCGGCGCCGCATCTGGCGGCTTATGTGCCGGTCGATATTTCCGGCGAGATGCTGGAGCGCGAGGCGGCGGAGCTGCGCGCCGATTATCCGCAACTCAAGGTGCTGCCGGTCGCCGCGGACTTCTGCTACCCGTTCGATCTGCCGCGCGAAGCGACTGAGGCGCCCGTGCGCATCGGTTTCTTCCCGGGCTCGACCATCGGCAATTTCGAGCCGCATGAGGCGGCCGCGTTCCTGCGCAATGCCGCGCGCATCCTCGGACCGAAGTCGATCTTGATCATCGGTGCCGACCTGATCAAGGACACCGAGGTTCTCAACGCCGCCTATAACGATGCCGCCGGCGTCACCGCGGCGTTCAATCTCAATCTGCTCACCCGCATCAACCGCGAGCTCGGCGGCACCTTCAAGCGCGAGTGCTTCGAGCATCACGCCTTCTACAACCGCGAGCGCCAGCGCATCGAGATGCACCTTGCGAGCCTGAAGCGGCAGAAGGTGAAGGTTATGGGTGAGACCTTCGACTTCCGTGCCGGCGAAACGATCCACACCGAGAACAGCTATAAATACAGCGTGGAATCCCTGCGCGCGCTGGCGCGCGGTGTCGGCTGGCTGCCCGACGGCGTATGGACCGATGCGGCCGGCTATTTTTCGATTCAGGCGTTCAAGCTGACGGACGAGCCGGGCCAGGCGCAACCGGCGGTGTGATCCGCGCCGCCGCGCGCTTATTTCTCATCCTTTGAGGAATTGGGGCGCGGGTTTCGGTCCGCTTCACGTCCAGGCGAAATTGCTCTAAGCCTTGCGCCGTCCGGGCCCGACGGGCCCCGAGGAAACGGCAAGGCAAGGGCTTCCATGAAAATCGTCGGCTTCGAAACGAATAACGGCGTGCGGTTCGGTGTGGTCAGCGGCGACAATGTCGTCGACCTGCAGGCGGTGGACGCCAGCATCCCGACCGACCTCGGCGACTATCTGCGCGCGACCAATGGCGACCTGAAGCCGCTCGCCGAACTCGTCAAGAAAGCGCCGGCCTCGGCCCTGCGTCCGCTCGCCGGGTTGAAATTCGCGCTGCCGGTGGCCAAGCCCGGCAAGATCATCTGCCTCGGGCTCAATTATCTCGATCACGTCAAGGAAGGTCCGTCGAAGGACAACATCCCGAAATTCCAGTCCATCTTCTTCCGCATGCTGTCGTCGCTCACCGGCCATCTGCAGCCGCTGATCCGGCCGAAGAAGTCGATCCAGTTCGATTACGAAGGCGAGTTGGTCGTGATCATCGGCAAGCGCGGCAAGCATCTGACGCTGGATAATGCCTGCGACATCGTCGCTGGCTACACCGTCGGCAACGAAGGCTCGATCCGCGAATATCAACGCCACACCACGCAGTGGGGCATGGGCAAGAATTTCGACCAGAGCGGCTCGATCGGGCCGTGGATGGTGACGGCGGACGAACTGCCGCGCGGCGCCAAGGGCCTGAAGATCGAGACGCGTCTCAACGGCAACACCATGCAGTCGGCCAACACCGACATGTTCATGTTCCCGGTGGCGGAATCGCTCGTCTATCTCTCGGAAGGCATCACGCTGGAGCCGGGCGACATCCTGTTCACCGGTACGCCGTCCGGCGTCGGCCACGCGCGCAAGCCGGAGCCGGTGTGGATGAAGGCGGGCGATGTCGCCGAGGTCGAGATCCAGGGCATCGGCATCCTGCGCAATCCGATCGAAGACGAGAAGTAAGACTAGGCATTCCGGGGCGCGGGCTTAAAGCCCGCGAGCCCGGAATGACAGAGTGCGCTTGACTCAATCCTGCCGCCCAAGTTCCCTGTGCTGACAACAGAGGCGCGCGACAAAAGCGCGTCCGAACGTCAGAGGGAATGCCATGAAAAAGCTAGTGCTCGCGATCGCCTGCGCGGCCGGACTTGTTGCGACCCATGCACCGGCGCAGGCCGCCGATTGGCCGAGTGAACGGCCCATCCGGCTGCTGGTCGGTTTCGGCGCCGGCGGTGGTACCGACATCGTCGCCCGGATTATCGCCCAGCCTTTGGGCGACCTGCTGCATCAGACCGTCGTGGTCGAGAACAAGCCGGGCGCCGGGGGCTCGATCGCCTCGGAAGCGGTGGCGAAGGCGCCACCCGACGGCTACACCGCCTCGATGATCAGCGCCGGCCACACCGTCTCGGCGGTGATGCTGAAGCAACTGCGCTACGACTCGGTGAAAGACTTCGCCCCGGTCGGCGAAGTGGCGCAAGGCGCCTTCGTCATCGTCGCGCGCAAGGATTTTCCGGCGAACGACGTCAAGGGTCTCGTCGCGCTGGCCAAGGCGTCTCCGGGCAAACTCAATTTCGCCAGCGTGGGGCTGGGCTCGACCCAACATTTTGCCGGCGAACTGTTCCGCCAGATGGCCGGCATCGACGTGAAGCATGTTCCGTATCGCGGGACACCGGCGGTGGTCACCGCGCTGCGCGCACAGGAGGTCGATTACGCGGTCGAACTGGTGCACGCGGTGCAGGGTCAGGTCGCGGCCGGCGAGTTGAAGCTGATCGCGGTCGCGGCGCCGCAACGCTGGCCGACCATCCCGAACGTGCCGACCGTCGCCGAAGCCGGCGTGCCGGGCTACGCCGTTGGCAGCTGGTATGGCTTCGTCTATCCCGCCGGCACGCCGCAGGCGATCGTCGACAAGACCAGCGCGGCTTTAAAGGAAGTGCTGACCAAGCCCGACATCCGCGAGCAACTCGCCAAAACCGGCGCGGTGGTGCATGTCACGAGCCCGGCCGACTTCGGCAAGCACATGGCCGACGAGGTGGCCAAGTGGCGGACGGTGCGCGATAAGGCCGGGCTTGAACCGAATTAGCCGGCGTCGCATTGACGCCGGGTCTCACCGAAGCAAGGGGTTGAAATGGCCGACACGTTGAATGTGCTCGTCATCTGCGGTTCGCTGCGTAAGGGATCGTACAATGCCGCTCTGGCGCGCGCGTTGCCGGCCTTGGCGCCGGAAGGCATGACGCTGACGGCGGCGCCGTCCTACGTCGGCTTTCCGCACTACAACGCCGACATCCAGAATGCCGGCGTTCCGGCCGATGTGAGCGCATGGGCCGATGCGATCCGCGCCGCCGACGGCGTCATCATCGTGTCGCCGGAATACAACTGGTCGATTCCGGGCGCTTTGAAGAATGCCATCGACTGGGTGTCGAAGCTGAAAGAGGTTCCGTTCAAGGACAAGCCGGTTGCGTTGCAGTCGGCCTCGACCGGCCAAGTCGGCGGCGCGCGCATGCAGTACCACCTGCGCATGGCGTTGACGTCGATCGATGCCATCCTGTTTGGCAAGCCGGAAATCTTCATGAACTTCGCGGCTAAGAAGATCGATGAGAAGACCGGCGAGATCACCGACGAGGCGACCAAGGACATCCTCAAGCAGCAGCTCGCCGGCTTTGCCAAGTTCATCAAGCGGATGAAAGCTTAGTTGCTCTGGTCTTTCTCGGCCTCATGTTGCGGAAGGCCGCGAAGCGGCCCGTCTCGAAGCATCGCAAGTCGGCTATAGCCGACTTGCGCACTTGCAGACCGATCTCGGGTAAACCCGAGATCGGGTGGCCGCCCCATCCTTCGAGACGCATCGCTTCGCGATGCTCCTCAGGATGAGGGCGGGTTGAGGTTTATCCTGCCGACTGTGCCCTGTTCGGAAAAATCTGCGGCCGCATCTTCGGATGGCACGGCATGGTGCGCGGTGCGTAGGGCGCTTCGGCGCCGAGTTCCTCGGCCGCGTGCCAGGACCAGCGCGGATCCCACATCGCGCCGCGGCCGATGCAGATGAAATCCGCCTTGCCCGAGGCCACGATGTCTTCCGCCTGTTTTGCGCCGGTGATGAGACCGACCGACATGGTCGGCATGCCGGTCGCCTTGCGCACCGCTTCGGCGAAGGGCGCGTTGTAGCCCGGCGCGAAGGGGATCTTCTGCCGCGCGTCGACCTGGCCGCTCGACACGTCCATGTAATCGCAGCCAAGCGCCTTGAGCTCATGCGCGAAGGCGATCGTGTCCTCGATCGCCGTGCCGCCGTCGACCCAGTCGACCGCCGAGACGCGGATACCGAGCGGCTTGTCGGCGGGCCAGGCCTTGCGCATCGCCTCGAATACTTCGAGCGGATAGCGCATGCGCTTCTGCAACGAGCCGCCGTATTCGTCGGTCCGCTGGTTGGCGAGCGGCGACAGGAACTGATGGATCAGATAGCCGTGGCCGCCGTGCATCTCCAGGAGGTCGTAGCCGACGCGCTCGGCGCGCTGCACCATGGCGACGTAGTTGGCGAGGGTGCTCTTCATCTCGTCCTGCGTCATCGCGCGCGGTGTATGCCAGCCCTCGCCGAAGGGAATGGCCGACGGCGCCAGAGTCTCCCACGCGCCTTCCTCCTTGGTCAGAGGCTTTGCGCCCATCGCGGGTGGTTGGGTCGAGCCCTTGCGGCCGGCATGGCCGACCTGCAACCCTTGCTTGGCGATGCCGTACTGTTTGCAGAAGTCGATGACGCGCTTGAGCGCCTTCTCGTTGTCGTCCGAGTAGAGCCCGGCGCATTTGTAAGTGATGCGGCCGACGGCGTTGACGTTGGTCATCTCGGTCATGACCAAGCTGGCCGCGCCGAGTGAGAACGAGCCGAGATGCATCAGGTGCCAGTCATTGGCCGAGCCGTCGGTCGAATTGTATTGGCACATCGGCGATACGACGACGCGGTTCGGCAAAGTGAGGCCGCGCAACGTGATGGGCGAGAACAGGACGCTTGCCATTCGTTTCTCCCTCGGAAAATGCGCACGCGCTTATTCTTTTGGCCGCGTGCTGCGAGAGGGGAGTCTGCACGTCTACGCGCCCGCGCCAATCCCAAACCGCGTTTACACGGCACCGCCCTTCAGCCAGCTTTCGCCCAGCGCATAGAGCGCGTCGAGCTCCGGCCCGGCGAGTCCCGGCAGATCGCGCTTCACGGCGTAACCGACCGCGGCCTGCAGATAAGCGAGATGGCGGTAGCCTTCTGGGTATTGCGCCAGCATGGCGGGGTCGAGCTTGAGCGTCGCGCCGGGCTCGACCGGGTCGATGCGGTCTTTCTCATAGATGTGGCGGCGCAGCACGATGCCCCATGTGCCGTCGCGCTTTTCCAGGAAGTCGTAGGCGCGGCCGGTGCAGACCACGTCGCACAGCACGCCCTCAACCGGCGCGCGCTGCGTGATCGAAATCTTGCTCTGCGCGATGGCGCGCTCGCCGGCGAAGTCGATGGTGGTGCCGCCCATCATGTGATGGATGCGCGCGCCGCGCTCGAAACCTTCCTGGCTGACCGTGATGAACTCCTCGAAGGTGCCCTGAAACCAGGTGGCCCACATCCGCCCTTCCGGGTGCCAGAGCGTGCGGAAACGGTCCCAGCGGCGCGCATCGCGCCATAGCACCCAGTTTTCAACCAGATCGCGAATAGCCAGCCGGTCGGCGATATCGTCGGACATTTTGCTGCCTCTTGTCGTGGCCGGGCTTGTCCCGGCCATCCACGTCCTTATACACATGCGGCACAAAAGACGTAGATGGCCTGACGGCCGTCGAAAGGAAGTGGGGAAACGAAATGGCAAGGCTTGCGGGCAAGGTCGCGATCGTCACCGGCGGCGCGAAGGGGATCGGACGGCACTATTCACTGGCGTTGGCTGCGGAAGGCGCGCGCGTGATGATCGCCGACATCGCCGACGGCGCGGATGTGGTCCAGGAGATCGCTACCCGCGACGGCGCCGACCGCGCGGCGAGCTTCACCTTCGACGTGAGCGATGAGGCGCAGGTGAAGGCGCTGGTCGCCAAGACGATCGAGCGCTTCGGCCATATCGACATCGTCGTCAACAATGCGGCGCTCTACGCCACGCTCGCGCCGCGCAACTTGACCGAATACGACGTCGAGACGTGGGACAAGGTCATGGCCATCAATGTGCGTGGGCCGTTCCTGATGGTGAAGCACGTCGTGCCGCACATGATGGCGCGCAAGTCGGGCAAGATCATCAACATCACGTCGGGCGTCGCCTACAAGGGCATCCCACGCATGCTGCCTTACGTGACGTCCAAGGGTGCGATGACGTCCTTCACGCGCGCGCTGTCGCGCGAACTCGGCGAGCACGGCATCGCCGTCAATTCGCTGGCGCCGGGCTACATCCTCAGCGACACGGGCCTGTCGAACACGCAGCATGTCGAGGAGGAGCGGGTGAAGGTGCGCAACACGCGCGCCTTTAAGCGCGATGGCTTCCCTGAGGACCTCACCGGCGCGCTGGTGTTCCTGGCGTCGTCGGACAGCGACTTCGTCACCGGCCAGACCCTCCTCGTCGATGGCGGCTCGGTCAACACCTGAGCCGGCCCGCGCCGGAATAACGAACTTCTCAAGATGTGAGAAATTTCGTCAATGGCGTGACATGGACCGGGAGGGCGTGGATACTTACCTGAGATGCAACGCAGGGCCGCGCCGGGCTAGTGCGCTAAGCGGTCCAGCGTTATAAAGTTTCAAAATCAACTATCGGAGAACGCTCATGGCGGTCGCAACCGCAGAAGCCACCCCGGGTGCCAAGCACAATCTGCAGCTCGCCCGGCAGGCCTATTACGACAAGATCTCCGGCTATCACCTGGCGCCGCTCTGGGAGGTCCTCAAGGATCTCGTCACCAAGGAGCCGCGGACGACCATCGTTCCGGCGCTGTGGAAATTCCCGGAGATCGAGAAGCTGATGCTCGAGGCTGGTGACGTCATCACCGCCGAGGAAGCCGAGCGGCGCGTGCTGGTGCTGGAGAATCCCGGCGAGCCGGGCAAGGCCCGCATCACCAACACTTTGTTTGCCGGCGTGCAGCTCATCATGCCGGGCGAGATCGCCGACGTGCATCGCCACGTCGCCTCGGCGATCCGCTTCGTCCTCAAGGGCAAGGGCGCCTACACGGCGGTCGAAGGCGAGAAGTCGAACATGGAGCATGGCGACTTCATCATCACCGCCAACTGGGCGCCGCACGATCACGGCAATCCCGGCAAGGAGCCGGTGATGTGGCTCGACGTGCTCGATATGCCGACGATCAACCACTTCCAGACGTCGTTCGCCGAGCACTTCACCGAGAAGATGCAGAACGTGAACCACGAGAACGGCGACTCGTTCGAGCGTTACGCCACCGGCGTGCTGCCGGATGGCGCGCCTGTGCATCTCAACCGCTCGCCGGTGATCAACTATCCTTATGCCAAGATGCGGCCGATCCTGGAGCGGCTGCGCAAGACCGGCGATCTCGACAAGCGCTTCGGCGCGCGCGTGCGCTACGCCAACCCGATCAATGGCGGGCCGGTGCTGCCGACCATGGGCGCCAACCTGTCGCTGTTGCCGGCCGGCTTCAAGGGCGAGCCCTACCGCTCGACCGACGGCACCGTGTTCGCGGTGGCGGAAGGCAAGGGCACGACTATCATTGACGGCAAGCCGTTCGAGTGGGGCGTCAACGACGTCTTCGTGGTGCCGCCGTGGCAGCGCTACCAGCACAATATCGGCAGCGAAGATGCTGTGCTGTTCTCGATCTCCGACAAGCCGGCGCAGGAAGCCCTCGGCATCTGGCGGGAAGGGCAGTAAAGACTTCGTCATGGCCGGGCTTGTCCCGGCCATTCACGTCTTGCTTGTCGAGATACGGCCAAGATGTGGATGCCCGGCACAAAGCCGGGCATGACGGTGGATGGTCGATGAGGCCAGTCGGAGCTTTAGGGACCGAGATGCCCGCCAGCCATTACGACGCGGCCGGCGTACGCAATTTCTCGGCCAGGAAATCGACCAATACGCGCAGGCGTGCCGGCATGTTCGGTCCGCCGATAAACACGGCGTGAATGGCTTCGCGATCGTACGGATTGAAGTCTTCGAGCAGCGGCACGAGGCGGCCGTTGGCGAGTTCCTCCTCGATATGGAAATTGCCGACGCGGGTGATGCCGAGACCGTCGAGGGCGAGTTGCACCAGCGTCTCGCCGTTGTTCGCGGTGATGTTGCCGCTCACCGGCAGGATGTAATCGCGTCCCTCCTCGCGGAACGGCCAGCCGGGCTCGATGCGGCGAAAACTGAAATCGAGACAATTGTGACCGGCGAGTTCGGCGGGCCGGCGTGGCGTCCCGTGCCGCGCCAGATAATCGGCTGAGGCGACAACGGTGCGGCCTGTCTCGCCAAGACGACGCGCGGTGAGGGGACTGTCGGCCAGCGGGCCGAAGCGCACGGCGACATCGGCGCGGCCGCCGAGGATGTCGGCGACCTCGTCGCTCAGATCGATATCGAGTGAGATGCCGGGATAGAGGGTGGTGAACTCGCCGAGCAGTGGCAGCACGTTCATGCGGCCATGCGCCGAGGCCATGCTGATGCGGACCTTGCCGCGCGGCGAGGCCTGGTCGGCGATGGCGCGCTCGGTTTCGGCGATGTCGGCGAGGATGCGGCACGCGGCATGGACATAATTCTGGCCCTCGGCCGTCAGCCGCAGCGAACGGGTGGTGCGCACCATGAGGCGGACGCCGAGGCGGGCCTCGATGCGGCCGACGATACGGCTGACCGCCGACGGTGTGAGACCCAGGGCCCGCGCCGCAGCGGACAGGCTGCCCTGGCGGGCGACCTCGACAAAGGCGGCCATCTCCGACGAGTGATCGGTTCTGTCCATTTGTGAACCATATGCAAAGATGCTGGACCGGAAAAGCCTCTAGTACGGATTGCGGCGCTGCATCATGTCCAGCGCTGCACAAATCCGGAGCGCCGTACCGCCATGAAATTCAATCCGCCTCTTCTCGCCCTGGCGCTTGGCGCCTTCGGTATCGGCGTCACCGAATTCACCCCCATGGGCATGCTGCCGCTGATCGCCGACGGCCTCGGCGTCTCCATTCCCGCCGCCGGCCTGCTGGTCAGCGCCTATGCGCTCGGCGTGCTCGTCGGCGCGCCGGTGATGACCCTGGCCTTCGCCCGGGTGCCGCGCCGCACCCTGCTCATCGGCCTGATGGGCATCTTCACGGTCGGCAATCTCATGGCGGCGCTGTCGGACAGCTATTCGATGCTGCTGGCGGCTCGCATCATTACGTCGTTCAACCATGGCGCCTTCTTCGGCGTCGCCTCGGTCGTTGCCGCGAGCGTCGTGGCGCCGGAACGCCGCGCCTCCGCCGTGGCGGCGATGTTCACCGGCCTGACGATCGCGACCATCGGCGGTGTTCCGCTTGCGGCGTGGCTCGGCGAAGTGCTCGGCTGGCGCGCGACGTTCTGGGGCATTGCGGGCGTCGGCGCGGTGGTGATGGTGGCGCTGCGCCTCGCGCTGCCGCTCATGCCGGCCGACAAGAATGCCGATATGCGCGCCGAACTTCGCGTGCTGGGACGCGCGCCTGTGCTGCTGGCTTTGGCGCTGACGGTCATCGGCGCCAGCGCCATGTTCACCGTTTTCACCTACATCGTGCCGATCCTGCAGACCGAGACCGGCGCCGGGACGGCCTTCGTCACCGCGATGCTGGTGGTCTATGGCGTCGGTCTGGCGGTCGGCAACTTGGTCGGGGGTCGCTTCGCCGACCGATCGGTCGACGGCACGCTAATGGCGTCGCTGCTCGGCGTCGTCGCGTTGCTCGTCGTCTTCGCCGTTGGCATGCGCTGGGAGGCGAGCGCCGCGGTGCTGATCTTTCTGTGGGGCGTCGCCAGCTTCGCCTTGGTGCCGCCGTTGCAGATGCGCGTGATGCAGGAAGCGTATGAAGCGCCGAACCTCGCCTCCGCGATGAATATCGGCGCCTTCAATCTCGGCAACGCGGTCGGCGCCGCGCTCGGCGGCGCGGTGATCGACGCCGGGCTCGGGCTGCCGGCGGTGTCGATCGCCGGGGCGGTGACGTCGGCCGTCGGCCTCGCAATGCTCATTGTGGTTCGTGGCCGGCGCAAGCCGATCGCCGCGCCGCAGGCGCGTTGAGCGCTGACCCCATTTCTGGATTCCGGGTTCGCTCGCCATAGCGCGTCGAAGACGCGCGTAAACGTGCTTATGGCGGCGCTCCGGAATGACCGGTGCTCAATAAGGTCGCGTCCCGTGGGCGCGGCCGTTTGTTTTTGACATACCGCATGGTCGATTCCGCGCCCTTGGGCGTTATAGACTTCGTCCATGTGAGGCGGGGCAAGGGAGAAGCCAATGCAGATGCAAGAGCTGACCGCCGGGCACGGCGCGCTAACGGCGGTGCGCACCGGGCAGGGCCGCGACATCGTCGTTCTGCATTCGCTGCTCGCCGATCGCCACGCCTTCGATCCGGTGTTGCCGGCGCTCGCCGAAAGGCACCGGGTGACCTTGTTCAATCTGCCCGGTTTTCACGGTTCGCAGGCGCCGCTGTTGCCGCTCATGGACGCCTATTGCGCCGGCATCGAAGACGGCTTCCAGGAATTCGGCATCGCCAAGGACGCGGTGCTGATCGGCAACGGCTTCGGCGGCACCTTGGCCTTGGCCTTCGCATTGGCGCATCCCGAGCGTATCGCCAAACTGGTGGTGAGCGATGCCGCCGCTTGCTTCCCGCCGGAAGGGCGCCAGCAATTCGCGGCGTTGGCCGAGAAGGTCGCCGAAGGCGGGCTTGGCTCGATCGCTGAGATCGCCGCCAAGCGGGTGTTCTCGCCGGGCTATCTCGCCGCGCATCCGGAGAAGATCGAGGAGCGCAAACGGGTGCTCAACGCCATCGAGCCGCAGGCCTTCCAGGCCGCCTGCACGATCCTGCAGGAAGCCGACCTCGTGCCGCTCTTGCATCATCTGCGCGTGCCGACGCTCGTCGTCTGCGGCGAATTCGACCAGGCAACGCCGCCGGTGCTCAACAGACAGATCGCGTCAAAGATCACTGGCGCGAAATACATCGAACTGCCCGGTTGCGGCCATTGCCCGCCGCTCGAGCAGCCCGAGGCCTTCATCGCCGCGATCAGGGATTTCGCGGCGTTGTAATTGGCGTCGCAGCCGCGGAGAATCTCGCTTTCACCACGTATAACGCGCAGTTGCCGTGCCGGCGTAGGTCTGGGTATGCGCCGAGAACTCCCCGTCGACCTTGGCGCTGAGCGCGAAGCCGTTCGCAAAACGGATGTCGGCACCGGCGGAGACGAGGCCGGAATCACGCGCCGGCGTGGCGCCGTTGACGATGAAGCTTGCGCCGGGCAATGCCTGGAACGTGGCGTTGAGCGACGGATCGCTCACCCAGTCGTGGGCGTAAGCGAGCTTGGCCCGCAGGATCAGCGCCGCGGCCGGATCGAGCGCCAGCATGCGGTCGAAGCGCGCGCCGAGTTCGCCGCGCGTATCGGTCGCCGTCCGGCCGGCATAGGCCAGCGCATAGCCGCCGCCGGTCACGTCGTTCTCGTTGTAGCTGGGCGTCACCAGCGCTTGCGCCTGCGCGGCGGCGTAAGGCGTCACAGCGACGGGCAGCGCGGCGAAGCGATAGCCGGTCTCGATACGGCCACCATAGCTGTGGGCATTGAACGATGCGGTGAGATGGTCGGAGGCGTAGGCGGTGCGATCCGTCGACATCCAATGTTCGGCATAAGCGAGAGAAGCCGCGATATAAGCAGGCCCGAACTGGGTCTTGCCGTAGAGGCCCGCCTGGAACGCATCGCTGCGGCCGCTGCCGAGGCCTTGCGCGAGGCTCCAATGGGTTTCACCGCCGGCAAAAGCAAAGCCCAGAATCGTTGACGGCGAAACGCGGTAGTCGGCACCGGCGGCGAATCCGGTCACGCGGGCCGAAAGATCATTGCTGCCCGTGCCGTTGAGATCACCGCTGGTGCGGTTGGTCGCGCCATAGGCCGATCCCCACAGGTTCCAGCGTTTGTCGAACGTTGTCTTCGCCGGCGCCCGCATCGCAGACGCATAGGCGGAGGCAACCTCGCGCGGTAGCGTCTTGCCTTCGGCCGCGTAACCGAGCGCGTTGTTGCCAGCATCCTCGCCGCCGCGACCATCGACGAAAGGATCGGTCATGCGGTCGAGGAAGAACGTCATCATCTGGAACGCGCCTTGCTGCGCGCCGGTCGCTGCTTCGCCGGAAAGCTGAGTCAGCGCGGTTTTGAGATTGTCGCCGGAGAGGCCGAAGATGGTGACAAAGCCGGGTGGCAGGGTGCCGCCATTGTTGAAATAGCCGTCGAGTGCATTGGCGACGTTCTGCTGATTGGACGAAAAGCCTCCCTGAACACCCAGCGCCGCCGTCAGATTGAGCAGCACGTCGGTCGTATCGTAACTCAGTCTGGCGGTGAAATTGGCCGGCAAGCCGCTGGTCGTCAGTGTATCGAAGGTGGTGCCGCCAAGCCCGCCGGTCGCCGACAGGATCGTATAGCTGCGTCCGACATAATGGCCGGAAGCAAACGTGGCGTTCACCGTGCCGGCAAGCGAAGCGCTCCCGGTGACGTTGGTGCGATCCGCGGCGCTCGGCGATACCTCAACGGCGTAGGTCGAGCCGCTATTGAAAGTCAGATTGCCGCTCACCGTGATGGTGCCGATCGAATTGCCGGGCGCCAGCGTGCCGCCGCTGGCGACGACCGTCGACGACAAGGTGCCGACGCCGCCGACAGTGCCACCCGAATTGACCGTCAGCACACCGGCCGACGCAATCGAGCCGTTCACCGACAGCGTGCCGCCGTCAACCGACAAGGCACCGCCGGGATCAAACGTCGCGCTGCTTGGCGCGAATACCACGGTGCCGGTCGCCGTCGCCGAACCGAAAGTCAGCGTCGTCCCCGCGCCGCCGTCATAGGTGAAGCTGCCGCCGAGCGTCATCGTCTTGCCGGAGGCAGTGGCGATGGTGGCCGAGTTGCCGGCGGAAATATTGATGTCGTTACTCAAGGTGCCATTAAATTGACTCAGCAGCGTCGAACCTGTCGTGCCACCGGTGAAACTCACCGTGCCGCTGCCGAGCGCGCTCGCATTGGCGAGGGCCGTCGTTCCGCTAGCCAAATTGACGGCGCCGGTGAGGCCGGATGCACTTGTGTTCAGCGTCAGCGTGTGCGTCCCCGCATCGACGATGAAGGTTCCGGATCCGGCGATGTCGGTGGTGAAAGGAATTCCAAATGATGCGTCGACGCCGGCGTTTCTCTGGTCGATCGTCAGAGTGGCTCCTGCTTCGATAACGACATTGCCGTTGATGAACGAGCCGGACAAGAGCTGAAGAACATTGGAGCCGCTCACGAAATCGATCGCCTTGCGACTGGTGCCATTGCCGCCCGAGATGGTCCCGGCATTGATGATCGTCAGATCGCTGCCGACGACGGCGGTCCCGGCCTTGGCGCTGGTAGTGCTGCCGCCATAGATGGAGCCGTAGTTCTCGAGAATGCCGCCGACGGTGAAAAGGACGCCAACGCCACCGTCGCCATTTGCACCATTCGTACCGAGACCGCCGCCGGTGCCGCCGCCGATACCACCGCCGCCGCCGGAGATCGTTCCGTTATTCGTGAGCGTGAGAACCGAGGTTTCGACGACGCCA
>JANLJK010000319.1 GCA_029255525.1 Pseudolabrys sp. | reverse complement strand
CGATCAGCAAGGAATCCCCGCCCCCGGTCAGCACGGTCTTCGTGGACCTGTCCAACCAGATCGAAATCGGCACGCCGATCGAGGACGCGCTCGATGTCAGCAGCCGGCGTATCGGCCTGCCGGATTTTCGCTTCTTCACCGTCGCGATCGTCCTGCAGCACGTCACCGGCGGCAATCTCGCCGCCACGCTGGAAATCCTGGCCGACATTGTCCGCCGCCGCCGCGCGGTGCGGCTGAAGGCGGGCGCCACCACGGCGGAAATCCGGGTCTCGGCCTATGTGCTGAGCGGACTGCCTTTCTTGATCGTCGGCTCGCTGCTCCTGATTCAACCCGACTATCTCTTGCCCCTCATCAACGATCCGCGCGGCCACATTATCCTGATCATCGCGGCGGGCGGGCTGGCGCTCGCCGGCCTGACGATGCGGCAAATGATGCGCAGCGTCACCACCATCTGAAGGAGACCGCGTATGTCGATCCTTCAGAGTGTTCCAGCCAGCCTTCTCGCTCTCCTGGGCATGATCGCTCTCGTCGTGGGGGGGCTTGCCTTGATCGCTTCCGGCGCCCGCATGCGCGACGAGCAACTCGCCCGTCGCGTCGGCATGGTGCAGCCCGGCCTCGCCATTCTCAGCGGCAGCGAACAAGCGGCATCATCGGACGAGTCCATTCTACGGATGCCGGTGCGCGGCATGTCGGAGCCGTCGCAGCGCGAAATCATCCGCCTCTTGTCGGGACTAGGCCTGCCGCCAGCGCGCGCCCTCACCGTCTTCATGATCGGCCGGCTCGCCACCGTGCTGATCCTCGGTGTCGCGACATTCTTCTGGGTGCGCGAAATTCCCGCCTTCCAGGCGTCGTCGATATTGCCAATTCTGATCGCCGCCATGGCCGCGATCGTCGGTTGGTTCGTCCCGATGCTGTTCATCTCCTACGGCGCACGCCAACACAAAAAAGCCGTGCGCTCGGGCCTGCCGGATGCGCTCGAACTGTTGGTGGTCTGTGTCGAGGCGGGATTGTCGCTTGAAGACGGACTAACCCGGGTCGTCACGGAATTGCAGCGGTCGCAACCGGCGCTCGCCGACGAGCTCAATCTCCTGTTGGCCGACCTGCGAATCCTGCCAAGCCGCGATATGGCACTTACCAACATGGCCGAACGCGTCGACGTGCCGAGCGTGCGCTCGGTCGTTACCACATTGGCGCAAACCTTACGCTACGGCACACCGCTGGTGCAGGCGTTGCGCGTGGTCGCGGCCGAATTGCGCAACGACTATCTGATCGAGCTGGAAGAGCGCGCCAACCGTCTGCCGGCCTATCTGACCTTGCCGGTCATCCTATTTCTGATGCCGACCATCTTCCTGATCGTCGGCGGCCCGGCCGCCTTGCGGCTGATCGATGCCTTCGCGCAGCGTTAGCAATATCAGCTCGCCGTCGTCATGACCGGATAACAAGCGGTTGCCGTCAGCGTGATCGTGCCCAACGGCGTGGCGCCGGCGAGCGCGGGAATGGCGAAGGCGAAATCATAGCTGCCAACGACCTGCACGCCACAGCTGGGGAAGGTCACAGTGAAAGCCGAGTTGGCGATCGTCAGCCCCCACGCTTCCGTCACGGCACGCGCCTGAATCTGCGCCGTCGTGCCGCAGTCCGTCGTGTTGATGGCGCCACAGCGCGCCGCCGCCTCGGTGGCGCGCGTCAGTGTCGTGTAGGTCCACAGCAGCCGCCCGACATCGATAATGCCGATCACGAACAGCAGCATCATCGGCAGGATCAGCGCATATTCGATGGCCGCGGCGCCCCGTTGACCGCGCAAGAGACGTCCGAGGGGCGCGCCGGCCATGGCTAGTTCAACCGCACGACGGAATTGGCCGTAAAGGTCGTCGGCAGCGACAGAGCCGGAAAAGGCAGGATCGTCGCATGCGCGAGCGAGGCACTGACCCGCACATACTGGCCGGCAGCGTTGCCACCGGTGCAGGTGGCGCTGCAGCTCGTCGTCAGGATGCCGCTTTCGCTCGGGCAACCGCAGAACTGTTCGGGCGCCGGCGAAGCAGTGATGCCCGTGGTGCCGGTCGCCGAGACGACCGCCGATGAAATGCCGGCCGAGTCCCAGCCGTTCTTCACTGCATAGGCAGCGCCGGTTTCAGCCGCGCTGTAGACTTGCATGGCCTCATACATGGCGAAACCGAGTTCCACGACGCCCATCAACAGCGCCAGAAGCAGCGGAATAGCGAGGCCGAACTCGATCGCGGCCGAGCCGCGCGAGCCCTGCCGCCAAGCCTGCAAGAGCACGATGCGCACGATCCTTCTCATCACTCCACCAAGGTGGTTGTCGAGCCGCCGACGGTGATGACACCGGTGTTGGCGCAATCGTTCTTGAACTGCGCGCCGCCGGAGAACGTTATCTTGCCCGCGATCAATTGCGTGCAGCCCGACGGATTCGAAATGCCGTTCGAGAAGCTGACGGTCTGGGTAGGGAAATAGATCGCCCCTGTAATACTGAACGTGGCGCCACCGCCGAACGTGCTCGTATTGCTGGTACTGCCTTTTCGGTCGCCGAAGAAGACGAGACCCGCATAGGTGCCGCTGGTCGGCGCACTGAGCGAGACCGTCGCGCCATTGCCGATATTCACCTTGGCGTAGCTGCTGCCGGTGCTCTTGGTGAGATAGATCGCGACTCCCGTCCCGCTCAATTGCACCGCGCCGCCGACATCGAACGTGCCGCGATCGATGATGTAGACGCCGGAGTTCATCGTCACGATGGCGTCGTTCGTGAACTTGAGACCGTTGCAATAGACCCCGGGCGAGATGTATTGGCGACCGCTGTTGCTGTGGCCGAGAGACTTGTTGGTATAGTTACAGCCCGAGAAGGTCGGCGCCGTCACGGCGGCATAGGGGTCGGTGACCGGATCCTGGTTGGTCTTAACGCCATCGGCCGCATTGATCGTGCCGCCATTGCTGACGGATGTCCTACCGCTCACCGAGACGAATCGTGTGTTGAGAGTAGCGCCGCCGGTCACCGACAGCGCGGACGAGCTCTTGGCATTGGCATCGAGGCCGCAACTGACGAGATTGACGACCGCACCGTTGCTCATGGCCACGCCGGTGATGCTGGTATTGAGGAGCTGCAAGACGCACGCACTGCCCGAACCGCCGAGCGCGGCGACCGCGCGCGCGCCGACATCGAACAAACCACTCGCCTGAAACACAGTCACCATGCTCAGAACCTGAGGCTGACTGACGATCACCTCGACCGCATTGCTGTCACCGGCATGATTGCCGCTCAACGGCGGATTGTTGACAGTGACGTTCACATTGTCGACGCCGTTGACGAAGCCGACACTGGCCGCCACCGCGCGCGCCTCCACTGAGAGATCGGCCGGATAGCCCCGCGACAATGCCGTGACGCCGGCCATCGCGGCCGAATCCGCCGCCGACTGCATCTGACGGTGCTTGTAGACGAGAAACGTGATTTCAACGCCGAGGCCCGCCATGCCGACGATGGCGGTCATCGCCATCCCGAGCTGGATCGCGACGCTACCGCGTTCGCGCTTCAACAACCGGCTGTACAATTTTACCCATCGACTCAGCATTCGGTCTCGCCATCACAGCATGTTCGCATATGGCTTTATGGCGCAGCGACACCGCGAGCGATTGACCTCCATCAAGCGAGACAGCGCCGATCCGAACGGCACGGCGCGGTAAATACTGTGGAGCAAACGAAAAATAGTGGCCGGTAGTATGCTTATGCTAGCCGTGCACTCCGGCAAGCTTGAATAATGAGCCGCACGTTTCCAAGAGGAGACAGGAAACGCGATAGCGAGGCCGGGCCCAGGGCGGCCGGTTGTCGTCCGCGGATTAAGCCAAGCAGGCGCAAACCGACACGGTCAAGGTCGTCGACTCGCTCCGTTGCGTTACGGGGGAAGCGAGCATGGTGTGTCTGTCGCGAGGCGTCGGTCGTCGTGGGCTCAAGCGTGTCCTCCTGTTGATCTCGGTGCTTGCACCGATCGGCATGGCAGTCACCCCGGACGCGGACGCCGCAGAACCCCGCTCATCGCCCCGCGCCCAGAACTCGCAACGCATCGTCATCGAGGAAGCAGCAACGCGGCACGTCACCGTGGCGCAGAATAAGTCGCTCACGGTGCGCCTCGACCAGCCCTTCGCTTCCACCGTCATCGGCTCGCCCGAGATCGCGGATGTGCTCGCGCTATCGGACCGCGTGATCTACATCCAGGCCAAGAAGATCGGCACCACCAACATTTCCGCTTTCGATCAGGACAAGCACCTGATCGCGGTGCTCGATGTCGATGTCACGATCGACACGCAAAGCCTTGCCGCCCAGATCCGCGGCGGCACAGGCACCAGCGGCATCCGCGTCACCTCGAGCAATGGCCAGGTGGTGCTGAGCGGTGAGGCCCGGGACGCGGTGACCGCCGATCGCGCCATGCAGATCGCCAAGACCACGACGCCGAACAGCCCGGTCGTCAATGCGATGCGGGTATCAGCGTCGCAGCAAGTCATGCTGAAGGTGCGCTTCCTGGAGGCCAGCCGCGACGCGGGCCGCGATCTGGGGGTCAACTGGTACGTCGCCAACGGAGCCGGCAACCGCGGCTTCAACACCGGGGTGGGCGCCCCCACCCAGGTCGGCCAGAGCCCGACCGCAACGCCCGGCGGCCTGCCGCTCTTCCAGACCGCATCGACCTTCGTCGGCAGCACCAGCGGCGCGCCGTTCGGCGTCGCGCTTGCAAATCTGGTCAATAACAACAATGCCAGGATCGACCTTCTGATCACCGCGCTTGAAACCAAGGGCCTGGTGCGCCGGCTCGCGGAGCCGGATCTGGTCGCGCTCTCCGGTGATACGGCGAGCTTCCTCGCCGGCGGCGAAGTGCCCGTGCCGGTCGTGCAATCCACGTCGAGCACGACCCCGCTGATCACGGTGGAGTACAAGCCTTTCGGCGTGCAACTCACCTTCATGCCGACCGTCACCGCCGACGGCATTATCAATCTGCGCCTGACGCCATCAGTGAGCGAACTCGACTATACCAATGCGGTCGTCGTTTCCGGCTTCCAGATCCCGGCACTGACCAAGCGCGAAGCGCGAACGACCATCGAGCTGCGCGACGGACAGAGCTTTGCCATTGCGGGCCTGTTGCAGACCGAAGGTTTGCGCAACATCGCGCAGGTGCCCTGGCTTGGCTCGGTGCCGGTGCTGGGCGCGATGTTTCGCAGCACCTCCTATCAGCAGCACGAAACCGATCTGGTCGTGATCGTGACACCGCACTTGGTCCAGCCGGCGGCGCCAGGTCAGCGCATTGCGACGCCGATCGACGGGCAATTGTCCGGCAACGACGTCGATTTGTTCCTGCTCGGGCAGAGCGAGGTGCGCAAGAAGCAGCCGGAGACCGTCGCCGTCGGCGTCCCGCTGCGCGGGCCGTCCGGCTACATCATGCCAGCCGACGCGAAGTGAGGACTTGCCCATGCGCAGCAGAATAATGACCTTCGGCGGCCTCGCAATGATCGCGGCAATGTGCGCAACTACGAGCGCCTTTGCTGGCGACCCGCTCATCTACGACTTCGCCGCGCCCTACCTGCAGCGGACCGACAAGATCTTCCCCGGCGCCGGCGATGCCAAAGACATCAACGCCGCCACGCATGTGATCGACCCCTGGCCGCGCTACGTCGGCAATCGGCGCATTCCCGGTAACGGCGAACGCATGAGCGGCGCCATCCAACGCTACCGCGACGTCAGCAAGTTGCCCTTGGCGCCGCCACCGATCGCGCCGGTGCAAATCGAAACCAGCGGCTTCTCCAGCAGCGGAAGCGGCGGGTCGTCGACGGCGAGCAGCACCGCGCGATGACACCACGCCTCGGAACCAACACTGCGGCAAAGACGTGACGTGATGACAGTGAGGCTCGCTCGTTCACGTGCCACGCGCTGCCTTGGGGCCGGTCTGCTGGCCGTATCGCTTGCCGGATGTCAAACACTGGGTGACGCGCCGGCGGTGTCCGACACGCCGTTGGACATCGTGGGCACGACGCCGCCACCCGACCCGATCGATTTCTCGGATGTGCTGCCGACCGAGACTTTCCGCCTCGGCCTGCAGCACTTCAAGCGTACCGAATACGGGCTGGCCGAGCGCTATTTCCGCGCGACCGTCGAGAAAGATCCCGCAAACTTCGAGGCCTGGATCGGACTGGCAGCGAGCTACGATCATGTCCGGCGCTTCGACCTCGCCGACCGCGCTTATGCGATGGCGATCAGACTGTCCGGCGAGAGTGTGCAGGTGCTCAACAACCAGGGCTTCTCGTATATGTCGCGCGGCGACTTCAAGACCGCGCGCGCCAAATTTAACAAAGCGCTGCGTCTCGATCCGAAGAGCCAGACCATCATCAATAATCTGCGGATCCTGGACGCCAACACCCCCGCATTGATCGGCAGGCGTTGAGTGAGCCGCAGGCCGCGGCGCCGCCGGTCAGCGCCTGAAGATGAATCGCGAATCATCGGCGGAGGAGGCGCGGCGCGGCGGCGGCGTCAACCGCCTGTCGGGCGTTCCGGTCAGTCGTCGGCCTTCGCTTTTCTTGCCGCCATGCAGCGCGGATCGCTTCGACAGTGCCTGCCGCGGCACGGACGCACGACTGTTGCTCGCCACCGTACTTTTGATCCGGGGGGCCGGTGCGATGCTTGATTCCGGCACTGGCGCCGGAGCAACGGACCGCCCGCGCGCGGCGGACGGTGCCGGTGTCGCCGCCGGCAGCGCCTCGCTGACCTCGCGGCCGGAACCAATCTTGGAAGCGACCCAAGGCTGCACGACCGCGATGTTGGTATAAACGCCAAATTTGTTGGGCCGGCCGCAGCCTTCGCCAAACGACACGACCCCGGCCAGGAGATAGCTGCCAGCACCGTCAGCCACCATCAGCGGCCCGCCGCTGTCGCCTTGGCAGGAGTCCTTGCCGCCCTCCGGAAAGCCCGCGCAAATCATGCGGTCGGTAATGGCGCCGCTATAGGACGAGAGACCGTTGCACGTCGCATTGGAAACGAACTGCACGGTCACGCGGCGCAACACGTTCGACACCGTACCGTCTTCCGCGGTCAAGCCCCAACCGGCGACTACCGCCATATCGCCCGGCCGCGCCAGTCGCTGCGCATCCGTCGTGGTGATCAGACGGATAGTGCGCCCCTTGAAGGGCTTCGCCAGATGCAGGAGCGCCACGTCGAAGTCGCTTCCGTCAGCGTCGTATTTCTCATGGATGATGATCTTGTCCACATAATGGATGGCGCCACCTTGATTCAGCGTATTGGTATTGCCCAAGACCTGAATCTTGTTTGCGGATTCGCTGTTGACGCAATGCGCGGCGGTGATCACCCAGTTGGGCGCGATGAACGCACCGCCGCAGAAGTGTCCATCCTGCTGATTGGATACTTTCAGGCCGAGCGAGGCGACCCACGGAAAAGCGCCCGTCGGCGCGGGTTCACCACCAATGATGCGCGGACCGACCGCCAGCAGCCTCGTCCCCACTGTCAGGCGGGAGAACGCATCACGCTGGGCGAGCGGCACGTCCGACCGCAGCGAGGGCACCGGCGGCGGATAAAGCATGCGCGGCCCAAGATTGTATTGCACCTGCTGCGCGACCAGCGGCGCCGGCGCCAGTACACAGCCGGCCAGCATGAACACTATGGCTTTGACGACGCTCACGGCGTACCGCCGACCGTGGACTGAATCCACCCTTTGTATTTCGGGACGTTGACATACACGCCGGGATATTTCTTGTCGGTGCACCCGACGCCCCAACTCGTGATGCCGAGAAGATATCGCTCGCCGTTGAGATAAGCGACAGCCGGGCCGCCGCTGTCGCCCTGGCACGCATCCGCAAAGCCGAGCCCCGCGCAGAACATCGCGTCGGTCACGACGCCGTTATAGACAGCTGGTTCGTTGCACTTCCCGGTGCCGACGACATCGACAAAGGCAAAAAGCAGCGTATTCGATATCGGCGCGGCGTTGCGGAACGACGAAGTGCCCCAGCCGTAAATGCGCACCTTGGACCCGTCCTTGAGAGCATCCGCCACGGCGGCCTCCGGCAGGATCGGCAGCGGCTCCAAGGCCGCACCGGTGACATGCAACAGCGCGAGATCGTTAACAGGCACTCGCTCCTCTGTGACATTATAGTTGGGGTGAATAACGAAGCGGTCGACGGTCAGGATCTTGCCGCCGGCGAACAACACGTTTGAGCCCGTCATCACCTGGATCTTGCTCGGCTCCGGCGCGCTACCCGCCGTCGTGGCTGCACCGGCGAGGCAATGCGCGGCGGTCAGCACCCAGGCTGGGTCGACGACAGCCCCTCCACAGAAATGACCCAACTGCCGTCGCGCGCCCCAGACTTGCAGCGACACCATCCATGGCGCGCCATGGTTGGGGGTCACACTCGCCGCGCCGCTGAAGACCTGCTCAGGCTCGCCGCTGGCGATGCTGTCGACACGACGCTGATACGCGGACCGCACCGTCGGAAGCTGGCGTAGGCCGCTTTGCGCCAGGACGGGCAGCGCTTCGCCGGCGACGAACAGCCCGGCCAACAAGACAAGCGCCATGCGCGAGATTGAGCTATTTCTTCGCATCGATGACGCTCCTGATCCATGGCACATAGGATTGGACATCGACATAGACGTTCGGCTTGCGGCCTTCGCTCGGGCAGGTCGCCGGCCACGAAACCAGTCCGGCGAGATAGGGACGCCCTTGATCGTCGAATAGAACGACGGGGCTGCCGCCGAAGCGGAAGCAGACGTCGTGAAACTTCAACAGCGATTTTGCACAGAATACGTTGGAGCTCCGCAGCGCCGGAAAGTTCGAGACGCCGAAGCAAACACCGTCGTCGATGATGGCTCCCTGGATGAGTTGAAGCCTTTCACGATGTTGCCGGCCCCGCTGATCGGTGGTGATGCCCCATCCGAGAATGGTTGCAATCTCGCCGGCCTGTTTTGCCGGAGGCGGCCCCTCAAGCCTAATTGGCTGCACCGAGGTCCGGCCCCCGGTATCGATCTTCAAAAGAGCGATATCGTTCGCCAGCGTGCGAGCGTCATATTGCGGATGCGGCACGATCCGTTCGACCGCGAAACCGCCCCCGTGCGCCGCCAAGCTCGATATCTGCAGGTACGCAAAGACGCCCAGGCTGTTCGGCCAGCGGCGTTCGATGTTGTAAGTGCAATGCGCGGCCGTCAGAATCCAGTTCGGCGCAACCAACGCACCCGCGCAAAGGAAATCCTTCTCCAGGTCCGCGCCCTCGCTGACGGCCGCCGTGAAGGGAAATGCCGATGCCGGCACGACCGCCGGCATGGAATCGGCGCCCGGCCCCGAGTCGGGAGATGTATTGCCATTGCCGTTATTGTTGCCGTTTTCATTCGCACCCAGCCCTTTGAAGCTTCGGTGAACCGCATTGTTCGGCGGGAAGGCCGACGGCGTTCGAATGATGCGCGGCAGGTCGCGCAGCGTGTCCTCCAGCGTGGAGATCGCCAGGGCCGGCGAACACACTGACGCCGACAGCACGGCGGCGATCAAAGTGACTGAGATCCGTGTTGCCATGAGGCTCAATCCGTGATGCCGCGATAACGGATGATGCGGTAGCCGTCGAGCTCGCTCGGACGATATGTGCGCATGCACGCGCCCTCGCATTCCAGCCGCGTCGAGGCTTCGATAACGGTATAGGCGGTGGCCGCGCCCGGCGCTTTGTTAACGAACAGACGCACATGCCGTCCCGGCCAATCGAACGCATCGCCAGGCTTCACGTCGGCAAGACTGTCCACCTCGGTACTGACGTCGAGAAGACCGGAGGTGCCGCGCTTCTCGATACCCCAGGCGCGCGAGACCAGACCCGAGCAGTCGATGCCGACCGACGCTGACAACAGACAGTAATCGAGCGCGGGATCACGGCAGGTGCAGATGCTGCCGGCGAGCGCGCCCCAATCGAGCCGCAGCCGGAAGGTCGCCGGCGTGTCGTCACCGCCCCAGCGATAGGGCATCGGGCCGATCGTCTGGCCGATCGTCTCCGGCGTGAACCGCGTCGGACGCCGCCAGAACTTGGCCTCTCCAGGCACGCAGGTGTTTTCGATACCCGAGCGCATGAAGTTCTCCGGCGCCATCATCCAGTTGATGGACAAATAGGCATTCGCGCCCTTGATGACGTCTTCGCGCGAGATTGGCGGGGTCGGCACGTCGACCTTGAAGCGAACCTCGTTTGCTTTCTGAAAACGGCTGAAGTTTCCTAATTGACCGATGTTGGTCTCGACCGAAAGCTCGCGCCCGGCTTTGCCCAGGCCCCTGAGGTCGCTGTCATTGAATTTGCGCCCTTTCGCCGGCGCGGCAGAGAATTCAAATTGACGGATTTTGACGCCACTTTCAGTCGGCACCAGTTGGCGCACCACACCCTCGCCGGTGACGGTGATGAAATCACGCGGGACAGCGTCCATGCCGTCGAGCGGCACGAAGACCATCCCGGTGAGATGGCCCGCTCGGTCGAAGCGCTGCACGAAGACGCGCACCTTGATGGCCGGCTTGGCGCTGACAATCTCCTCAGTAACGACATAGCGATCGTCGCCCCGGCCCGGACCGACCTCGTAGGCCTGCGCCAACGTTCCGCCGGTAACGGATCGGACTTCCAGAGCGGGGGAGCCGCTACGCGAATTATCGCGATACAGCAGCTCCTGCGACCCACGTCGCGTCAGCTGTAACGTGCGCATCCCGCTGTTGGCCGCGACCATCGTCTCGGCCAATGTAACGGTCGCGGTCACGTCGAGATTGCGGGGGATCGCGACCTGCCGGCGACCGCCGTCGATCAAACGAATCTGGTGCGCCTCGGCGAAAACCTCTTCGGGGACGAAACCCGCTGGCAATCTGGCGCGCGCGACGATGCGCCCTTCGTCGTTCATAAAGACGAGTTGCCCGTCGACTGGGTCTTGTACGGCCTGTAGCCCCGGGCGGATCCAAAAGAAGTGGTTGGGCACTTGCCCGATCTGTTCCGGCGCGGTGCGCACCATGTTCAAAGGCTGCTGACCGAGCGGCCCGCCGGCGGGTGCGGTTTGCGCGCTTCGGATGTCGGACGATGGAGACGGCGCTTGGGACAATGGCGCTTGCGGCGCAAGCACCGCCCGCGGCGGTGGCATCGGCACCGGTGTCTTGCGGGTTTGTGCGATCGAGATTGGCGCCGTCGCAACCATGAGACCAAGCAACGCGACGCCGCTCAGCGCGATTTTCAATCGCTGCCTAAGATCAACAGGCCTCCCCATCGCCTCACTCCGGTAGTAAATATGTACTACAGATTTTATCTGTTATATATAGCAACCAGTGCGTGCCGCCTTAACCGAAGGCACGAATTAAGCTTACGCGGTAGGGTAAATGACGCGGCGATACCGCGGCGCTCGATACGCGAGCCCTCCGTCAGTGGTCATGCGTCCTCGGCGCGGACCACCGCAAAAGGCAGCGGATGACTTTTCCGGTAGAGTGATATTTCTTGGCCGGACAATCATCGAACGGAGCGACGGTGCTGCAAAAGACCAAATCGAAGAAGTCGTCGAACGATCCAGCTAAGCGGCTGATTGTCGGCATCAGCGGCGCCTCCGGTGCGATCTACGGCATTCGCCTGCTGGAACTTCTGAAAGACACCGACATCGAGACGCACCTCATTATCTCGCGCGCGGCGCAGATGACCATCGCGAGCGAGACCGATTTCAAGCTATCCGATGTCGAAGCGCTCGCCGACATCGTCCATCCGAACCAGGATGTCGGTGCCGCCTGCTCCTCAGGCTCGTTCCAGAACCTCGGCATGGTCATCGCACCCTGCTCGATCAAGACGATGGCCGAGATCGCAACCGGCGTGACCGCCAACCTCATTTCACGCGCCGCCGATGTCGCGATGAAGGAGCGCCGCCGGGTCGTGCTGATGCTGCGCGAGACGCCCTTGCACTTGGGCCATATCCGCAGCATGGCGGCGGTGACCGAAGCCGGCGCCATCGTCTATCCGCCGGTGCCGGCCTTCTACACGAAGCCGCAATCGCTCGAAGACATGGTCGACCATACGCTCGGCCGCGTCCTCGACCTGTTCGACATTAACCTCGGCACCGTGCGGCGCTGGGGTGGGTTGAAGAAGAGGGCGAAGGAGCCTTCAACTCGGTAACTTTTCTTACGCGTAGCTTGATCCGTCATCCTGAGGTGCGAGCGAAGCGAGCCTCGAAGGATGACGGGCACAGACCCTTCGAGGCTCGGCAGCACAAGTCGGCTCTAGCCGACTTGTGCTCTAAGATGCCGATCTCGGGTAAATCCGAGATCGGTGCGCGCCGAGCACCTCAGGGTGACGGGCCTAACCACCCACCGCGTCGCGCCATTTGGCGCTCGACTCCTTGCCGACGACGCGGTCGAGATCGATCTCTTCCTCGCCGGGCACGCGGATGCGCTTGAATTTCATCTCCTCGGCATCGAGCGGCTTGGTCGCATCCATGCCCATCTTCGCGCCGACGCCGTTGCGCGTCGACGGATCGAGCTTGGAACCCTGACTTTCCGGAATGACAATGAGATCGCGGTCGGCCTGGAAGCGCGTCGCCACCGCCCACTCGACTTCCGTCGGATCATGAATGTCGACGTCCTCATCAACGACGACGACGTGCTTGATGTCGTAGTGGCCGGCGAAGGCCCCCATCATGATGTTCTTCGCCTCGCCTTCCTGACGTTTGTCGATCTGCACATAGAGATGATAACGGCAGACGCCGCCGCGGGCGAGATGGACGTCGCGAACATTCGGGAAGCTGCGGCGGAGATGCGCCAGCAAGGTCGCCTCGCGCGGAATGCCGCCGAGCAACAAGTGTTCGAGCCCGCCGCCGACGATGGTATGGAACATGGCGTCCTTCCGGTGCGTCAGTGCGGTCACCTCGATAACGTGACGCTTGGCCGGCTCGCCGTAATATTGCGGGAATTCGCCGAACGGGCCTTCCATCTCGCGCACATTGGGCAGCAGGCGGCCCTCAATCACGATCTCGGCCTCGGCCGGCACGCGCACCTCGTTGGAAATGCATTTCACCACCGGCAGCGGCGCACCGTGCAGCGCACCGGCGATGGTGAGCTCGTCGAAGTCGATCGGCGCGATGGCTTGCGACGCAAGCAAGGTTAAAGGATCGACACCGACGACGATGGCGACATCGAGCGGCTGGCCGGCGCGCTCAGCCATATCGAAGAACGTATAAGTGTGGCGCGGCAACAGCAGCGCGCCGAGCCTATTCGGCCCACTCACCTGCAAGCGGTGGATCGACACATTCTGCACGCCGGTCTTGGGGTTGCGCGCGATCATCAGCCCGGCGGTGATATAGGCGCCGTTGTCGTGCTCGTTATGCACCGGAATCGGTAGTTGCTTGGTGAGATCGACGTCGCGATGCACGACCTGCTGCACGGGTGCGCTTTCGACTTCTTTCCAGGGCAGCGGATTGAGCGCGGCGTCCTGAAAGCGCGCCAGCAACTCGGACGGTTCCACGCCCATGGCTTCCGCCATCCATTGGCGGTCGGACGTGAGCCCCGACAACACCGGCATCGGATGATTGTCGGGACGCGGGAACAATGTCGCCTTCCGGCCATCGAAGCGATTGGCGATCCCCGCCAGTTCGAACTTCAGCGCCGTGCCGGGCTTGATGACCGCCAGCCGATCACGCGCGGCGAGATGATCGAGCCAGGCGCGCAATGTGGTGATCGGCTGCGGGCGATTGGTCGGCGCGGTTTTGGCAGCGGATGAAGTATTGGCCATGGCGAAGGTCCTATCCCGACAAGGGAGAACGATGGTAAACGTTTCGTACGCAATTGCCCGCGCAAGGAAACGCCGTGCTTCGATGCGATAATCCGTTTTGGAAATTTTCTCTAGCGGTTTATGCGCAACCCGGTGTTGCCGCGGAATGTCTCGCGCTGCAGAGCGCATTGAACATCGACGTGAATGTGCTTCTGTTCTGCGCATGGCTCGGTGCGGAAAGGAACATCGCGCTCGACGATTTGGCGCTCGCAACCATTGAGGGCCAGGTGCGCCGCTGGCATGAAACCGTGGTGCGGCCGTTGCGCGCGGTCCGCCAGACGATGAAGTCCGTCCCTGAGATGGCCGACGATACCGTCAAGGAGCTACGCAAGGAGATCGCCGCCGCCGAATTGCGCGCGGAACAGGTTGAGCAAGCCCTTCTCTTTAATCTTGCACCATCGCTCTTGGGTGGAGCAGGCAAGCAAGCCGAAGCGGCAACGGCGGTGCCAGCCAATGTCGCTCTTTTTGTGCAGCGCAACGCGACCGCTGGCTCCGAAATTCCGCCGGCACCCTTATTGATTGCAGCCGCAATCGGCTACCTTGCCTGACGGCCATCAAAAACCCTTGAGAAATAGGGACTATTCGTCGCCTACGCGATGCGCTAATTAAGCACGCATACGCGTTGAATTGCGGATGGCACCCCGCCGGGTGCAACGAGAATTTCATGTCGAACGCGCTACGCATCATGCATGGAGCCTTCGGCCGTGTCGCTTTGCTCGACATGGACCGCTCGCTGGTGCGTCACGCGCATCCGCATTGCCATGTACTGATCAAGGCGGACGGCGCCGATACGCAGTTCGCCGTCGGCGACAATCTCGTGCAGCTCACGGATCAGCAGGCCGTCCTGATCAACGCCTGGGAGCCGCACGCTTACGTTCATTATAAAGAGCGGCCGCGCACCATCATTCTGGCGCTCTATATCGAGCCCGATTGGCTCAAGACCTTCCGGCCGAATTGGGCCGCGAGCGGCGCCTCCGGCTTCTTCGAGAAGCCCGCGGGTGAGGTTTCGCCGCGCATCCGCCGCCTGTCGATGGATCTTGCAACGATCATGCTGGCCGATCCTGGCGCCGGCACCGAACAGGAACAATTGCTGTCGGACCTGATGATCTCGGTGATCGAGCGATTCACGCCGTGGCGGACCGTGGCGCGCCGGCTGGCGGATGTCGACCGCAACCGCGATCGCTTCGACTGGCGCATCCGCCGCGCAGTGAACCTTATACGCATCGCGCCGCAGGCCGCGCACGACGTCGATTCGCTGGCGAAAGAGGCCGGCCTGTCGCGGGCGCATTTCTACCGGCTGTTCGAGCGTTCCACCCGCATGACGCCGCATGTCTATCTCAATCTGTTGCGCATGGAATTGGCGGTAAAATCGGTCGTGCATACCGACAACAGCCTCGCCGCGGTGAGCGACACGCTCGGCTTCAGCGCGCCGGGGCACTTCACGCGCTTTTTCCGCGACCACGCCGGCGTAACGCCGAGCGAATTCCGCCAGGTCGCGCGCATGGGCTCGCCGATCGGCGCCTAGGGCCTTTCTGGCTTTGATAGAATCAAAGCCGGGGCTCTAGCTTTTTGTTTTGACGCGTTTTCTTCACGCGAACCGGTTTCCACTTCGCTCGAAAACGCTCTAGATCTCGAAATGAGACTCTTCGGTAAGTGATGAGACGCGACGGCATCGCCCGGTCTGCCGGACCGTGACAGCGTTCCCGCGAATACGCCCCTCGTAAGAGCGCGCCGCAGGGATGCCCAAGGTTATGTCCGTCAATCCCACCCAGTGGTGTGGCCAATCGGTCGAGCGCGTCGAAGACGCCGCGCTTTTGACCGGGCGCGGACGATTCATCGACGATCTCGGCGTCAAGCCGGGCACGCTCTTCGCCGCCATTTTGCGTTCGCCGCACGCGCATGCGCGCATCGCCGCCATTCGCGCCGATGACGCGCGCAAACTGCCGGGCGTCGCCGCCGTGCTCACCGGCCCCGACGTCACCAGGCTCTCGGCCAGCCTCGTCGTCGGCGTGAAAGCGCCCATCGAATGCTGGCCGATCGCCGTCGATCGCGTGCGCTATGTCGGCGAACCGGTGGCCGTGGTCGTCGCCGCGAGCCGCTACGTCGCCGAAGACGCGATCGACCTGATCGAGGTCGATTACGAACCGCTCGCCGCCGTGGTCGATCCGGAGCAGACGCTCGACCCGGCGCAGCCGGTGCTGCACGACGGCCTCAAATCGAATCTCGCCAGCGAACGCGCGTTCCGCTACGGCGATCCCGAGCACGCCTTCGCCAGCGCGGCCCGCCGCGTGTCGGTAACCATCCGCTATCCGCGCAATTCCTGCACGCCGATGGAGACCTACGGCCTCGTCGCCGAATACGACGCCGCCGAGGACGCCTATGACGTGCTCGCCAACTTCATGGGTCCGTTCAGCCTGCACGCGGTGATGGCCCGGGCACTGAAAGTGCCCGGCAACCGCTTCCGTTTGCGCACGCCGCCCGATTCCGGCGGCAGCTTCGGCGTCAAGCAGGGCGTGTTCCCCTACATCGTGCTGATGGGCGTCGCCGCGCGCGCCACGGGACGTCCCGTCAAGTGGATCGAGGATCGTCTCGAACATCTCGCCGCGTCCGTGTCGGCCACCAACCGCGTCACGACCTTGGAAGCCGCCGTCGACGCCGACGGCCGCGTGCGCGCGCTGGCCTGGGACCAGTTGGAAGACGTCGGCGCGCACATCCGCGCCCCCGAGCCGGCGACGCTCTACCGCATGCACGGCAACCTCACCGGCGCCTACGACATCCGCAACGTCTCGGTGCGCAACCGCGTCGTGCTCACCAACAAGACGCCGACCGGTCTGAACCGCGGCTTCGGCGGCCCGCAGGTCTATTACGCGCTCGAACGCTTGATGCAGCGCATCGCGGTCGAGCTCGCGCTCGATCCGGTCGACGTCATCCGCCGCAATCTCATTCCCTCCGGCGCCTTCCCCTATCGCACCGCCACCGGCGCGTTGCTCGATTCGGGCGACTACATGAAAGCCTTCGAGGCCGCGCTCGCCGATGGCCAGTTCGCCGAACTGCGTGAGCGCCAGCAAAAAGCCCGCGCCGAAGGCCGCCTCTACGGCATCGGCGTCGTCGCCGCGGTCGAGCCCAGCGTCTCCAACATGGGCTACATCACCACCGCGCTGACGCCGGAAGAGCGCCGCAAGGCCGGGCCGAAAAACGGCGCGCAGGCGACCGCGACCATCTCTCTCGATCCGCTCGGCAGCGTGTCGGTGCACGTCTCCTCGGTGCCGCAAGGCCAGGGTCACCGCACGGTGCTCTCGCAGATCGTCGCCGATGAACTGGGCCTCAAGCCGGCCGACATCCGAGTCGTTACCGACTTCGATTCGGCGCGCGACGCCTGGTCGATCGCGTCAGGCAATTACTCCAGCCGTTTCGCCGCGGCGGTCGGCGGCGCTGCCAAGCTCGCTACCGACAAGATCAAGGCCAAGCTCGCCAGGATGGCGGCGGCACAGCTCAATGTCGGTCCCGACGACATCGAATTCGCCGCCGGCAAAGTCCGCGCGCGCGGCAATCCCGACAACGCGGTGCCGTTCTCGCGCCTCGCCGCCACCAGCCATTGGTCGCCCGGCCTTGTGCCGGAAGAGAACCAGGCGCTGCGCGAGACCGCCTTCTGGTCGCCGCCCGAATTGACCCCGCCGACCGAAGGCGACGAGGTCAATTCCTCGCTCTGCCACGGCTTCATCTTCGACTTCTGCGGCATCGACATCGACCGCGTCACCGGCGCCATCCGCATCGACAAATACGTCACGATGCATGATTGCGGGCGAATCCTGCACCCCGGCATGGTGGCGGGTCAGGTCACCGGCGGCTTCGCGCATGCCGTCGGCGCCGCGATGTACGAAGAATACGCTTACGGCGAGGACGGCAGCTTCCTCACCGGCACCTTCGCCGATTATCTCGTGCCGACGACGATGGAAGTGCCGGAGCCGGTGATTTTGCATGTCGAAACGCCGTCGCCGTTTACCCCGCTCGGCACCAAGGGCGTCGGCGAAGGCAACTGCATGTCGACGCCGGTGTGCCTCGCCAATGCGGTGGCCGATGCGCTCAACATCGACTCGATCGACCTGCCGCTGACGCCGGCCAAGATCGCCGCGCACATTCACGACGCCGAGCGCGCGCCGCCGAAAGCGCAAGCGACTGCGCCGCTCGCCGGCAAAGGCCGCGCGCTGCGCGGCAGCGGCGAAGCGCGCGTCAACGTGCCGCCCGAGACCGTGTGGCGCATGCTGCTCGATCCGAAGACGCTGGAAGCGATCATCCCCGGCGCCCATGGCGTCGAGAAGGTCGCCGACACGCATTTCCGCGCCGAGGTCACGCTCGGCGTCGGTCCGGTCACCGGTCGCTACAAAGCCGACATCAAGCTGTCCGACCTCGACGCGCCGCGCGCGGTGACGCTCACCGGTGTCGTCAATGGCGCGCTGGGTGACGCCCGCGGCGCCGGCCGCATCAAGCTGACGCCGGTCGAAGGCGGCACGCAGGTCACCTACGATTACGATGCCGAGATCGGCGGCAAGGTCGCCTCCATCGGCGGCCGCCTGCTCGACGGCGCGGCGAAAGTCGTCATCAAGCAGTTCTTTGCGGCTTTGGTGCGCCACACCGGCGGCGCGAAACCCGGCTTGTTCGCCCGCCTGTTCGGGAGGGGCGCATGAAGCCCGCCCGTTTCGATTACATCCGCGCCGGCGACATCGCCGAGGCACATACCGCGCTCGCCGAATGCGGCAAGGACGCCCGCGTCATCGCCGGCGGACAGACGCTGATGCCGATGCTGTCGATGCGGCTGGTGCGACCCAAAGTGCTGATCGACATCATGCACCTCCCCGCATTGCGCAAGATCGAAGCGAGCGGCAACGATATCCGCATCGGCGCGGCGGTGAGACAGGCCGAGTTGATGGCCTGGCCGGATCTGCGCGACAGCCTGCCGCTCTTGAAGGCCGCTTTGCCCTGGGTCGGCCATGCGCAGACCCGCAGCCGCGGCACCGTCTGCGGCTCCGTTGCGCATGCCGATCCGAGCGCGGAGATTCCGCTGTCGCTTCTGGCGCTCGATGGTGCCGTCGAACTGTCGACCCGCCGCGGCAAGCGCCGCGTCGCGGCGAACGAATTCTTCACCGGCATGATGTCGACGACACGCGCCGACAATGAACTGATCGAGGCCGTGCTGATCCCGAAAAGCCAAGCCTGCACCGGTTATGCCTTCCAGGAATTCGGCCGCCGCCATGGCGACTTCGCCATCGTCGCCTGCGCCGCCGTGGCAACCGACAAGTCCATCCGCCTTGCCGTCGGCGGCGTCGCCGACAAGCCGACCTTGCGCGACTGGCCCGCACTCGACGGCACGGCGCTCACCGACGCGCTCGACGCCTTCGCCTGGGAATTGGACGCCCGCGACGACCTGCACGCCACCGCGCGCTATCGCCGCGAACTGGTGCGCCAGATGGGCCTTGCCACCATCGAGGAGGCCCGCAAATGCCGCGCCTGAGCGCCGACGCGCGCCACACCATCCGTTTCACGCTTAACGGCCGCGCTGTGGAGGCGCAGGCCGAACCGCGCATGCTGCTCACCGATTTCCTGCGCCATGAGCTGGGCGCAACCGGCACGCATGTCGGTTGCGAACACGGCGTCTGCGGCGCGTGTACCATCGAGATCGACGGCGCGACCGCACGCGCCTGCCTCACGCTTGCAGTGCAAATTGATGGCGCGAATATCCGCACCGTCGAAGGCCTCGCGCCCGAGCCCGGCCGGCTCTCGGTGTTGCAGGAAGCCTTCCGCCGTCATCATGCCTTGCAGTGCGGCTTCTGCACCGCCGGCATTCTGATGTCGCTCGACAACTATTTCCGCCGGAAGCCTGACCCGTCAGAGGACGATCTCCGCGATTTCCTCGGCGGTCATCTGTGCCGTTGCACCGGCTATGTCCCGATCCTGGCCGCGGCCATGGATGCGGCAAAAAGACTGCGGGAGGCCCCAACCGATGCTTGATCTGGGCAACAGCTTTCTCTCCAGCGTCGAGCGCGATCCCGATGCGCTCGCCATCGTCGACGGCGCGGTGCGCCTGACCTATGCGCAATGGTACGCCCGCATATCGAAGGTGGTCGCGGCCTTCGACAGACTCGGCCTGATGCCGGGCGATCATCTCGTCACCGCGCTGCAGAACCGCTGGGAAGCCGCCACCATTCATTGGGCCTGCCAGTTCGCAGGCGTCGTCATCACGCCGGTCAACTGGCGCTCCAAGGCCGACGAGATCGACTACTGCGTCGAGAACTCGGAAGCCAAAGCCATCGTGTTCGAGGACGTCTCGGCCGAGGCCGTGCGCGAGTCGCACGAAGCCAAATCGCGCATTCGGATCGCACTCGGCACGGCGCAAGGCGACGAAGTCGCCTTCTCGACGATGCCGCAAGGCGATGCGCCGAAGGCCGTGCCGCGCGTCGGCGCCGATGCCTGGTCGGTGATGCTCTACACCTCCGGCACCACCGCCAAGCCGAAGGGTGTGCCCCGCCGCCAGCGCGCCGAGCGCGCCGCGGCGATCGCCCATGTGGCGCAGAACCAATATGCCAGCTTTGAGCGTACGCTCGGCGTCATGCCGCTCTATCACACGATGGGCGTGCGCTCGATGCTCGCCATGTCGCTGATCGGCGGAGTCTTCGTCTGTCTGCCACGCTTCGATGTCGGCCAGGCTTTAGCGCTAATCATGACCGAGAAGGTCACCAACCTCTATCTCGTGCCGACGCTCTATCATGACCTCATCCACAATCACTTATTCACCCAGGTCGACGTATCGTCGGTGCGCAAGCTCGGCTTTGCCGGCGCTTCGATGACCGATGGCTTGCTGAAAGAGCTCGACGCCGTCTTTAAGCCGGACCTGTTCGTCAATCACTACGGTTCGTCCGAGATCTACACCTTCACCATCGACCAGCACGCGCCGAAGAAGCCAGGCTCGGCCGGTCGCGCCGGCATCAACCAGCGCATCCGCGTGGTGAAGCTGGATGCCGCCGATCCCAACGATCTCGCCGCGACGGGCGAGGAAGGTGAGATCATCGCCCTGCTGCTCAGCGACGAGGCCTTCGAAGGCTATTGGCGCCGGCCCGATGCCAACGCCAAGTCGCTGCGCGACGGCTGGTACTTCACCGGCGACACCGGCTATGTCGACAAGGACGGCGACTTGTTCGTCACCGGCCGCGTCGATGACATGATCATCACAGGCGGCGAGAACGTCTCCCCGGTCGAGATCGAAAGCTGCCTATCGCTGCATCCCGCCGTGTCGGAAGTGGCCGTGGTCGGCCTGCCGCACGAGCGCTGGGGCAAGATCGTCGCCGCCTTCATCAAGCGCCGTAACGCGGTCGACGAACAAGAACTCGACGCGTTCTGCCGCACCTCCGGGCTCGCTAACTTCAAACGCCCGCGGCAGTACGTTTTCGTCAACGAAATCCCCAAATCGCCGGTCGGAAAGCTCCTGCGCCGCAAATTGGTCGCGGGCGAATTCGAGGCCGAGGACAAATCACGTTCACAAGGAACTGCCGCATGACCGTCATGACTTTCACCGATCCGCGTCTGGCGACGCTCAACGGCTTCTCGGTCGAATTGAACGAAGCCAAGCAGCGCGCCGATATCATCCTGAACCGGCCGCCGCTGAACGTCATCGAGATGCCGCAGCGCGACCAGCTCCGCCTGGTGTTCGAGGCCCTGGACGAGGATACGCGCGTGCGCGTGATCGTGCTGCGCGCCGTCGGCGAGCACTTCTCCTCGGGCGGCAACATCAAGGGTTTCATGGAAGCCTCGCCCGAGCACGTGTCGAAGCTCGCCTGGAACATCGCCGCCCCTAGCCGCTGCTCCAAGCCGGTCATCGCCGCCAACCGCGGCTATTGCTTCGGCGTCGGCTTCGAAGTCTCGCTCGCCTGCGATTTCCGCATCGTGTCGGAGACCTGTTTCTACGCGCTGCCCGAGCAGAAGCTCGGCCAGATCCCCGGCTCCGGCGGCTCGGCGCGCCTGCAGAAGATGGTCGGCATCACCCGCACCAAGGACATCGTGATGCGCTCCAAGCGCATCCCCGGCAAGCAGGCCTATGACTGGGGCGTCGCCACCGAATGCGTACCGGACGACAAGCTGGAGGCCGCGACCGACGCGCTGGTCGACGAGCTTCTGACCTTCTCGCCGATCGCCCAGCGCACGGCCAAGAAGCTGCTCAACGACACCGAGGACTCCACGCTCGCCATCGCCATCGAGTTGGAAGGCCACTGCTACAGCCGTCTGCGCCAGTCCGACGACTTCAAGGAAGGCGTCGAAGCCTTCCACGGCAAGCGCCCGGCCAAGTTCAAGGGAAGCTGAGTTCGAAGGCGGCCGCCGGCCGTCACATTAAAAATATCCAAGGGAGGATGACATGACCTACAAGACGACCATTCTGGCGGCGCTGCTGTCGGCTACCGCGCTGGTCAGTGCCCAAAGCGTTCAAGCCGCCGATCCGATCAAGATCGGCGTCGTAACGCCTTTGTCCGGCACCTATGCCGGCATCGGCCAGCAGGTGCGGTGGGGTCTCGACCTCGCCACCAAGGAAGTGAACGCGGCGGGCGGCATCATGGGCCGGCCGGTCGAGCTGATCTACGAGGATGAGGAAGCCAACCCCTCCGTCGCCGTGCAGAAGGCCGACAAGCTGTTCCAGGTGAACAAGGTCGACTTCCTCACCGGTACCGTGAACTCCGGCTCGACGCTCGCCGTCGGCCAGGTCGCCGAACGCGCCGGCAAGCTGATCGCCACCACGGTGTCGTTCGCCGACTCGATCACCGCCGACAAGTGCTCGCCAAACGTCTTCCGCGTGAATGCGCGCGCGGGCCAGCAGTCGGCGGCGCTCGCGGTGTGGCTGTCGAAGGAGAAGCCGAAGGCCAACGTGTTCTATCTCGGTCCCGACTATGAGATGGGCCGTTCGACCGTCGCCGCCTTCAAGGCGAGCGCCGAGAAGGTCGGCGCCGCCTCGACCGGCGAGGTTTTCGCCCCGCTCGACAGCAAGGACTACACGCAATATTTCGGCCAGATGCGCGCCGCCAAGCCGCAGGTGCTCTACACCTCAGTCGCCGGCAACGACACCGTGCGCCTGCTCACGCAGATGCAGGAGTTCGGCCTGCTCAACAACCTGACAGTTGTCGGCGCCTCCGGCACCGTGACGGCGCAGAACCTGCCGGCCATCGGCAAGGCGGCGGAAGGCTTCGTCACCGGCGTCGGCTATTCGGCCGAGATCGATACGCCGGAAAACAAGAAGTTCGTCGCGGCCTTCAAGGCGGCGAACAAGATCGACCCCGACCTCTACGGCGCCGACTCGTACGGCCTGATCTACGCCTACAAGGCGGCGGTCGAGAAGGCCAAGTCGACCGAGACCGACAAGGTGCGCACCGCCTTCAACGACCTGAAGTGGCAGACGCCGCAGGGCGAAAAGACGCTCCGCGCCGGCGACCATCAGGCGGTGCAGACCATGTACGTCGTCCGCGTCACCGGCGGCAAGTTTAGCATCGTTGGGCAAGTCGCGGGTACGGATGCGATTGGTCCTGACGCCTGCACGCGGTTCTAGAAACAATGCCTTTGGTCCCGCACCTTGCTCCGCTCATTCCCGCGCAAGCGGGAATCCACAGCACCGGGGTTTGCGCATGCTGCCCTGGGTCCCCGCTTTCGCGGGGACGAGCGGGCGTGGGGCCAACGCATTCTACCTCAAAGCAACGTGATCGCGCGTACGGGGCTCGATGATGACTGCGGCAATCGAATACTTCCAGTTCGTGCTGGCGCCGCAGATACTCATCGGCCTCGTGCTCGGCGTGGCCGTGATCCTGGTGGCGTTGGGCCTGACCATCATTTTCGGTCTGCTCGACGTCATCAACATGTCGCACGGTGAGTTCTACGCGCTCGGTGCTTTCATTGCGCTGGCGCTGGCCTCCGTCGGCCTGCCGTTCTGGCTGTTGTTGCTGCTGGTGCCGCTGATCATGCTGCCGGTCGGCTACATCGTCGAGCGCGGTTTGATCCAGCGCGTCTTTCATAGCGGCGAGCGGCATGTCACGACGCTGTTGCTCACCTTCGGCCTCGGGCTGGTGATGGAAGATGCCTTCCGGCTCGTCTTCGGCCCCAATCCGCAGAAGCCGCCGGTGCCGATCGCCGGCGCTATCGACGTGTTCGGTGTCTTCCTGCCGCTCTACCGGCTGTTCCTCATTCTCGGCGGCGCCGCCGTCGTCGCGCTGGTGGCACTCGTCGTCTACCGCACACGCCTGGGCGCCATGGTGCGCGCCGCCGCCTTCGACCGCCACATGGCGGCTTCGCTCGGCGTGCCGGTGCAGCACGTCTATGCCGGCGCCTTTGCCTTCGGTGTGGCGCTCGCGGGGCTTGCCGGCGTGATGCTGGCGCCGATCTATTCCGTGTTCCCCACCATGGGACGCGACTTCATCCTGATGGCTTTCACCGTCGTCATCGTCGGCGGCATGGGCTCGATCGCCGGTGTCGTCGTCGCCGGCCTTCTGCTCACGCAAGTGCAGGCCATCTCATCGCTCTACATCTCGCCGGTGTGGTCCGACCCGATCGTGTTCGGGATCATGGTGATCATGCTGATGGTACGGCCGCAGGGCCTGTTTGGACGGCTCGGCCATGGCTGACGCGCTGACGAGATCGATGCGGGCGAGCCATGTGCTCGCCGCCGTGCTGGTCGTGGCCTCTCTCGGCTTTGCCGCGTTCGGCGCGGCAAGCGGCGACACTTTCTATCTGCGGCTCGGCACCGAGGCCTTGATCTTCGCTGGGCTCGCGCTCTCGGTCGACATCCTGCTCGGCTATACCGGCCTCCTGTCGCTCGGCCAGGCGCTCTATTTCGGGCTCGGCGCCTATCTTTCGGCGCTGGTGCTGATGGTGACGCCGTCGTTCTGGGCGGCGATGGGTGCGACGGCGATCGGCGCCGTCGTCGTCGGCACGATCGGCGGCTTCATCGCCAACCGCGTGCGCGGCGTTTATTTCGCACTTATCACCTTCGGCATGGCGCAGGTCATCGCCAAGGTCGTCTACAATACCCGCGCGCTGGGCGCGTCGGACGGACTGATCGGCGTGCCGGTGATCGACATCAATCTCGGCCTGTTCAAGATTTCGAGCGCGTCGCCCGTCGGCTTCTTCCTCGTCGTGCTCACCTTCATCATTATCCTTTATGCCCTGGCGGCCTATCTGCTCGACACGCCGTTCGGCCGGCTGCTGATCGCGCTGCGCGCCAATGAGCGGCGCGTGCCCTTTCTCGGCTATCGCACCGTCACCGCCCGTCTCGCCGCCTATGTCATCGCCGCCGTGATCGCGGCTTTGTCCGGCGCGCTTTATCCGATGCTGCGCGGCTTCGTCTCGCCGGAGCTGTTGTTCTTCGCCACGTCCGGCAACGCCGTGATCACCGTGGTCACCGGCGGCGTCGGCACATTGGTCGGCGCGCTCTACGGCAGCATCCTGCTGACCTTGTTCAAGTCGGTCGTCGGCAGCTACACCGAGCACCATCTCATCGTCATCGGCCTGTTGTTCATGGGCGCGGTCATCTTCCTGCCGCGCGGCCTGATGGGCATCGTGCGGCCCGTCATCGAACGCCGGCTGAACCGGGGAGCGAAATCATGAGCGCCTCCGTCCTCGAGGTCCGCGACCTGTCGGTGCATTTCGGCGGCCTGCGCGCCGTCGACAATGTCAGCTTCGCCATCGCGCGTCATCGCATCACCACGGTGATCGGCCCCAATGGTGCCGGCAAGTCGACTTTGTTCAATCTGATCTCGGGCGCGGTGCGTCCGCGCGCCGGCCAGGTGCTGATCGACGGCGTCGACCACACCGGCGAGCCCCCGCATCGCCTGCAGGCGGCTGGCTTGGCGCGCTCGTTCCAGATCACCAATTTGTTCTTCGAATTGTCGGTGGCGGAAAACCTGCGCCTCGCCGCGCAGATCCTGGAGCCGATGGCGATGGCCTGGCGTCCGGTCGCAGCCAGCCGCACGGCGCTCGCCCGCGTCGACGAATTGCTGGAACGCTTCGGCCTCACCGACAAGGCGCCCTACCCGGTCGGCAAGCTGTCGCATGGCGAGCAGCGCCGCCTTGAAGTCGCGGTAGCGCTCGCCTGCAAGCCCAAGGTCCTGCTGCTCGACGAGCCGACGCAAGGCATGAGCCACGGCGACACCGAAGACACCGCCAAACTGATCAAGTCGCTGTCGAGCGATGTCACAATCCTTTTGATCGAGCACGACATCGGATTGGTCATGAGCCTGTCGGACCACGTGATCGTCATGCATCAAGGCCAGAAGCTCGCCGAAGGCACGCCGGCGGAAGTGCGCGGCAACCCGGCGGTGCAGACCGCCTATTTCGGGCACGCGTGACCTTATGCTCGATATCCGCAACCTCCACACTTATTACGGCACCAGCCACATCATCCAGGGCATCGACCTGAAGATCGAGAACGGCGAGGTGGTCGGCGTGTTCGGCCGCAACGGCGTCGGCAAGTCGACGCTGATGAAGGCCATTGCCGGCTGGATCAAGCCGGCGCGCGGCGAGATCGTCTTCAACGGCGAGCGCATCGACGGCCAGAGCGCGGACCGCGTCGCCCGCCGCGGCATCGGCTTCGTGCCGGAAGACCGCCGCATCTTCCCCGGCCTCAGCGTCGAGGAAAACCTCACGCTCGGCTTTCTACAGGTCCCGGGACGGTCTTCGGCCGACAACCGCAAGGCGCTCGATCGCATCTACGCGCGCTTCCCGCGCCTGATGGAGCGGCGCGAGCAGAACGGCACGACATTATCGGGCGGCGAGCAGCAGATGCTGGCGATGGCGCGCGTCATGATCGGTAAACCAACGCTGCTGCTTATTGATGAGCCGAGCGAAGGCCTGGCGCCGATGATCGTGGCCGATTTGTTCACCATTATCCGCGAGATGAAGGAGGCGGGCTGCGCCATCTTGCTCGTGGAACAGAATGTGCATCAAGCGCTGACGGCCTGCGACCGCTTCGTCGTCATCGAACGCGGCCGCATCGTCCTCAGTGGCGATGCGCGCAGCAAGACGGACTGCGACAGGCTGATGGAAACGATTGCTTTCTAGAACTGAGCAATAGATCGAATCGAACAACGCGTGGAGGATGTAATATGATGAAGGCTGTGAAGCGACTGTCGGCCGCTTTGGCCGTCGCCGCCGCGACCGTCGGCGCCACGGCTGCGCAGGCGCAGGACTATCCGACCCGGCCGATCCAGGTCTTCGTGCCCTTCGCCGCCGGCAGCGCCAGCGACGTCGTCACGCGCATCATGCTCAACAAGATGGCGACCTCGCTGGGCCAGACCTTCGTGGTCGAGAACCGCCCCGGCGCCGGCGGCAACACCGGCACCGCCCTGGGCGCGCGTGCGACGCCCGACGGCTATACTTTGGTGATGAGCACCGTCGGGCCGCTGGCGGCAAATAAGACGCTGTCCAAAGAGCTCGGCTACGACCCGCAAAAGGATTTCGCGCCGATCTCGCTGTTCGCGATCCTGCCGAACGTGATCGTCATCAATTCCAAGCTACCGCCAAAGACGCTCACCGAGTTCGTCGCCTATGCCAAGGCGCATCCGAAGGAGCTCAATTACGGCTCGGTCGGTGTCGGTTCATCGCAGCACCTCGCCGGCGCCTATTTCGAGCAGGTTACCGGTACGCAGCTCACCCACGTGCCCTATCGCAACATCGCCGGCTACACGCCCGACTTCATCGCCGGCCAGGTGCCGCTCGGCTTTCAGTTCCTGCCGAACGTCCAAGGCCTGATCAAAAGCGGTGATGCCCGCGCGCTGGCCGTCACCAGCAACAAGCGCATGACCGCGCTGCCCGACGTACCGACGGCAGCCGAAGCCGGCATCAAGGACTACGAGACCTTCGGCTGGCTCGCGCTGCTGGCGCCGCCGAACACGCCAAAGCCGATCATCGACAAGCTCTACAAGGCGCTTGCCGACGCGGTGAAGGATCCGGCCGTCAGCACCCGCTTCATCGAGCAGGGTGCCGAGCCGGTCGCGCCCGGCCCCGATGAGCTGAAGAAGTTCATCGCGTCCGAAACCGTGAAGTGGCAGGGCATCATCCGGAAGGCCGGCATCGAGCCGATGTAAGCCACGTCCGGTCAGCGACCGATCGCTACTCCAAACGGCGCCGGCCCCAAAGGCTGGCGCCGTTCTGCTTCAGACGACCGCGTGATCGGCCGCCAGTTTCTCGATAGCTTGGCGCACCACCGGGTCGAGCCCGGCGCCGCCGGCTTGCAAATGCGCAAAGATCGCCGTGAGCATGCGCGGCTCCCAGAACTTCTTCAGGTGCTCGGCGATCGCCGCCGGCGCTTCGCTCTCGCCCTGCGCGACGAAGAATTTGCCGATCTGATTGGCCATATAGACCAGCTTGTCAGGCGACGACATGGAGGCTCCGGTCTTCCTCGATACGGGCGGGATGGGTGAATATCTCGAAGCCGTCGCTGCGGGCGACAGCCACCAAGGTGATGCCCGCCGCCTCCGCTATGCGCACCGCGAGCGCCGTTGGCGCTGAAATCGCGACCAGCATCGGCAGCCCGATGCTCGCGGCCTTCTGCACCATTTCCACCGACAGGCGGCTGGTGACGAGACCCACGCCGCCGCGCGCCGAACAACTCGATCGCGCCAGCGCGCCGGCCAGCTTGTCGAGCGCATTATGGCGGCCGACATCCTCGCGCAGCACGATGATGCCCTGGCCCGGCTGATAGAAGGCCGCGCCGTGCACGGCGCGCGTCTGGCCGTTGATCTCCTGCAGGCCGTTCAGCGAATGAAGCGCGCGCATGATCTCGTCCGGCCGAAAGCGAACCGTGTCGCGAATGCGTGCCGGGGTGCGCATTGCCTCGGTCAGCGTTTCGATGCCGCACAGGCCGCAACCGGTGGGACCTGCCAGATAGCGGCGGCGTTCCTGGAAGGCGGTCGCATGCGGCTCGGCGAGCCAAAGCCGCAGCTCGATGCCGATATCCTGCTCGACGATCTCCAGGCGCTCGATCTCGTCCGGCGAGGCGATGATGCCTTCGGTCAGGCTGAAGCCGACGGCAAAGTCCTCGAGATCGTGCGGCGTTGCCATCATCACGGCATAGGACGAGCCGTTATAAGTGAAGGCGACCGCCGTCTCTTCCGGAATCGTGCGCTGACCGGCCACGAACCGGCCGCCCCGCCAAGCGATCTCCCCGACGGTGCGGACAGGTTCGATCATCCGGATTACTCCGCGGCCTCCGCCGGAGCGACGCGGCGGGTCTCCTTTGAGAAGCGTTCGTATTCCTGCTGCCACGACGTCGGTCCGTTCGACAGCGAGATCTGCACCGCCGTGACCTTGTATTCCGGACAGTTGGTGGCCCAGTCCGAATAGTCCGTGGTGATGACGTTGGCTTGCGTGTCGGGGTGGTGGAATGTCGTGTAAACGACTCCCGGCGCCACCTTGTCGGTGATCACCGCGCGCAAGGTCGTCTCGCCGGCGCGGCTCGCCAGCTTGACCCAGTCGCCGTCATTGACGCCGCGCTGCTCGGCGTCGTGCGGATGGATTTCCAGCACGTCCTCGGCATACCACATCGAGTTCGCGGTGCGCCGCGTCTGGGCACCGACATTGTACTGCGACAGGATGCGGCCCGTGGTCAGCAGCAGCGGGAAGCGCGGCCCCGTCTTCTCATCGGTCGCCACGTATTCGGTGATCATGAAGCGGCCCTTGCCGCGCACGAAACCGTTGACGTGCATGATCGGCGAGCCTTCCGGCGCCTTGTCGTTGCAGGGCCACTGCACCGAGCCGCGTTCCTCCAGCATCTCATATGAGACATTGGCGAAGCCGGGCGTCAGCCGCGCGACCTCATCCATGATCTGCGACGGATGGGTGTAATCCATCTTGTAGCCGAGCGCGTTGGAGAGCAGCACGGTGATCTCCCAGTCGGCATAGCCGTTCTTGGGCGCCATCACCTTGCGCACGCGCTGGATGCGGCGTTCGGCATTGGTGAAGGTGCCGTCCTTCTCCAGGAACGTCGAACCGGGGAGGAAAACATGGGCGAAGCGCGCGGTCTCGTTCAGGAACAGGTCCTGCACCACGACGCACTCCATCGCCTCGAGGCCGGCCGACACATGCTTGGTGTCGGGGTCTGACTGGAGGATGTCCTCGCCCTGAATATAGATGCCCTTGAACGAGCCTTCGACCGCGGCATCCAGCATATTCGGAATACGCAGGCCGGGCCTGTTGTCCAGCGTCACGCCCCAGTCCTTCTCGAACAGATGGCGCGGCTCGTCGAGCGAGATGTGGCGATAGCCGGCGAGCTCGTGCGGGAACGAGCCCATATCGCATGAGCCCTGCACATTGTTCTGGCCGCGCAGCGGATTAACGCCGACGCCCTTGCGGCCGATATTGCCGGTCACCATCGCCAGATTGGCGATGCCCATGACGGTGGTCGAACCTTGCGAATGCTCGGTGACGCCGAGGCCGTAATAGATCGCGCCCCTACCGCCGGTGGCATAAAGCCGCGCTGCGCCGCGGATCATCTCCGCCGGCACGCCGGACAGCTTGGCCACGGTCTCGGGCGCGTTCTGCGGCAGTGAGACGAACTCGGCCCAGTGCTGGAATTCGTCCCAGTCGCAACGCTCGCGGATGAACTTTTCGTCGTAGAGCTTCTCGGTGACGATGACATGCGCCAGCGCCGTGACGACGGCGACATTGGTGCCCGGCAGCAACGCCAGATGATAGTCGGCCTTGATATGCGCCGACTCCACCATTTCGGTGCGACGCGGGTCGATGACGATCAGCTTTGCGCCCTGACGAATGCGCTTCTTCATGCGCGAGGCGAACACCGGATGCGCCGCCGCTGGATTGGCGCCGATCACGAGAATGACGTCGCTATCCTCAACCGAATCGAAGTTCTGCGTGCCGGCCGAGGTGCCGAAAGCCTGGCCGAGGCCATAACCGGTCGGCGAGTGGCAGACGCGGGCGCAGGTGTCGACATTGTTGTTGCCGAAGCCGGCGCGGATCAGCTTCTGCACCAGGAAGGTTTCTTCATTGGTGCAACGCGACGAGGTGATGCCGCCGATGGCATCCTTGCCGTACTTCTTCTGGATGCGCTTGAACTCGGAGGCGGCGTAATTGATCGCCTCGTCCCAGCTCACTTCCTGCCACGGCTCATGGATCGAGGAGCGGATCATCGGCTTGAGGATGCGCTCCTTGTGGGTCGCGTAGCCCCAGGCGAAGCGGCCCTTGACGCAGGAGTGCCCGCGATTGGCCTCGCCATCCTTATAAGGCACCATGCGCACCAGCTCTTCGCCGCGCATTTCCGCCTTGAAGGCGCAGCCGACGCCGCAATAGGCACACGTCGTCACCACCGAATGTTCGGGCTTGCCGACCTCGATGACTTTCTTCTCGTTCAAAGTCGCCGTGGGGCAGGCCTGCACGCAGGCGCCGCAGGACACGCATTCGGAGCCGAGGAAGCTCTCCTGCATGCCGGGCGAGACGCGGCTGTCGAAGCCGCGGCCGGCGATGGTCAGCGCGAAGGTGCCCTGCACTTCCTCGCAGGCGCGCACGCAGCGCGAGCAGACGATGCACTTCGACGGATCGTAGGTGAAATAGGGGTTCGACTCGTCCTTCGGCAGCCAGTTGTCGTTGGCCTTGCCGTCCTTGCGGGCGAAGACGTGGTTTTCGCCTTCGTAGCCGTAGCGCACGTCGCGCAGGCCGACCTGGCCGGCCATGTCCTGCAATTCGCAGTCGCCGTTCGCCGAGCAGGTCAGGCAGTCGAGCGGATGGTCGGAGATATAAAGCTCCATCACGCCCTTGCGGAGCTGATGCAGCCGGTCGGTTTGCGTCTTCACCACCATGCCCGGCGCGACCGGCGTGGTGCACGAGGCCGGCGTGCCGGCGCGGCCTTCGATCTCGACGAGGCACAGCCGGCAGGAGCCGAAGGCGTCGACCATGTCGGTCGCGCAGAGCTTGGGGATCTGCGTGCCCATCTCCATCGCCGCGCGCATGATCGAGGTGCCTTCCGGCACGGTCACCGCCATGCCGTCGATGGTGAGCGTCACCATCTTTTCCGACTTGGAGAGCGGCGTACCGTAATCGGTTTCGTGAACCAGAGACATCAGACGTCTCCTCGATCAATGACCTGACAGATACCCACGACGTCATGGCCGGGCTTGTCCCGGCCATCCACGTCTTGGACGAAAAAGAAAGGCGTGGATGCCCGGCACAAAGGCGTCCGAAAGGACGCCGTTCTTCGAACGGCTATGGCCGGGCATGACGCGGAGTACTTGGCAAACGTCGTCATGCTTTACTCCGCGGCTTCAAGGCGCGGACCGGCGCCGAAGTCTTCCGGGAAATGGGTGAGCGCGCTCATCACCGGATAGGGCGTGAAGCCACCGAGCGCGCAGAGCGAACCGAACT
>JANLJK010000318.1 GCA_029255525.1 Pseudolabrys sp. | reverse complement strand
CAAGCGCGGCGTTCAATAACGAACGGCGTATCGCGTTGCGCGGTTTTGTTATGATGAGTCTTGACTGAACCCGCTTTCGCCCTCATGTGCAGCGCATCGAGAACAGCGTTGCAACCCCGGAGAACTCCATGATCGTCACGCGCCTTCTTGCCGGCGGTTCCCGTTCGATGCGCACGGCCATGGTCGCCGCGCTCGTGCTCATGGGGCCGCTCACGGCGAAGGCCGCGGATGACTTCCCGTTCGACTTTGAATTAATCCTCGACGCCAAGCGCATGGGCCCGGTGAAACGGCTGCCCATTCTCACCGTCGAGCCAAACGGCAATGCCGTGATCGACCTGTGGTGCAAGACGGTGCAAGGGCGCGTCGAGCTCGCCGGCAACACCATCAAGATCGAAGCGGCACCTTTGCCGGAAGAACTGCCGAGCATGATGGCGTCCGGCCAATGCAGCCCTGAGCGCATGCAGGCCGATCAGGATCTGCTCGCCGCGTTGACGCAGGTCACCGAATGGCGACGTCAGAACGGCGCGGTAGTGTTCAACGGGCCGACGATGCTGCGCTTCCATGCTTCAAGTCATTGAGTGTCGGCACCCGAGGCGGTCGGCTGGTACCATGTAACCGACTGTCTTGGAGCACCCCGCGGCCGTGGTGCATCGATGCTCTTGAGTCGACTCGCGATGCGAAAGATGCAGATGAGGAAGTGGCCGCGGTGATGACGTCGCCTAAGCAATTGTCCTAAACGGAACAAAACTTGTCCTAAAAGGAAATCACTCGGCTAAACTGTTGCGCTCAAGCCATTGTTTCCGTTTCTCGCGCGCCGATACGGCGCGCGCGATTGACACCAATTCGTATGATGTGGTGGCGTCCGCCATGTCTTGCTCTTTGGGGGATACGGTCGTGAGAAATTGGCGCGTTAAATCTTTTGTGGCTGCATTGTTGGGCGCGGTCGCGGTCGTCCCGGCGTTCGCCGCCGACATGGCGATGCCGAAGAAGGCACCGGTTATCGCGCCCGCGCCGGTCGCGCGTTGGGCCGGCTTCTATATTGGTGTTCACGCTGGTTACGGCTGGGGTGATCCGGATGCGGTGGTCGATCCCTCGTCAGCTCCGTTGCCGACCGGTACGATCACGGCCTTCGCGCCGGGGTCTTCATTCACGCTGTCGAACCGGCCGAAGGGTTGGCTGGGTGGCCTCCAGCTTGGCTACAATTGGCAGTTCGATCGCCTGGTGGCGGGCATCGAAGCCGATGCCAGCTTCGCCGGCCTGAAGGACACGGCCGACGGCAGCTTCATCAACACGTATAATCTCAACGGCGATGCCACCCGCACCGTCGGCACCGCGTCGCTGGAGACGAAGGTCGATGCGCTGGGCACATTGCGCGGGCGCCTCGGCTACGCCATTGCTCCGACCTTGCTGCCTTACGCGACGGGCGGCCTCGCCTGGGGCTACGTCAAGAACACGGTTACCGTCTCCGGCGGCCACTACGATATCGGCGGCGGTCTGCCCGGCACGCTCATCGGCTCGTTCAGCAATTCGTCGACGTCGAGCGACTGGCTGCTCGGCTATTCGGTGGGCGGCGGCTTCGATTGGGCAATCGATCCGCGTTGGAGCCTGCGCGCCGAATATCTCTACATCAACCTGTCCGGCAAGACGCATACCTCGGTGGTGCCCGGCATCGCGTCGACCAGCACGGCGATCGATATGAGCATCGCGCGTGTGGCGTTGAACTATAAGTTCGCGCCCTAAACGGCGAGGTCTCTCTGCAATAAAAAAGGGGCCGCGTGAGCGGCCCCTTTCGTTTTTCGTTGCGAGGATGGTCCGGGCTTAGAAGCCAATCGAAGTCGGACTTGTCCGACCTCGATCGTTTCAGCCTTGGGCTTCTTTAGAAGCCCATGCCGCCGCCCATGCCGCCCATGCCGCCGCCCGGCGGCATCGCCGGACCGGCTTCCTTCGGCAGCTCGGCGACCATCGCTTCGGTCGTGATCAGGAGGCCGGCGATCGAGCCCGCATCCTGCAGCGCCGTGCGCACGACCTTGGCCGGGTCGATGATGCCCTTGGCGACCATGTCGACATACTCTTCGTTCTGCGCATCGAAGCCGTAGGTCTCCGACTTCTCGTCGAGGATCTTGCCGACGACGATCGAGCCCTCGACACCCGCGTTCTCGGCGATCTGCCGGATCGGGGCTTCCAGGGCCTTCAGCACGATGTTGATGCCGGCCTGGACGTCGTGGTTGTCGTTCGACAGCTTGCCGACCGCCTTCTTGGCGCGCAGCAGCGCGGTGCCGCCGCCCGGGACGATGCCTTCTTCCACCGCGGCGCGGGTGGCGTTCAGCGCGTCCTCGACGCGGTCCTTCTTCTCCTTGACCTCGACCTCGGTCGCGCCGCCGACCTTGATCACGGCCACGCCGCCCGCGAGCTTGGCGAGACGCTCCTGCAGCTTCTCACGGTCGTAGTCCGAGGTGGTTTCCTCGACCTGCGCCTTGATCTGCTGCACGCGTGCCTCGATGTCGGCCTTCTTGCCGGCGCCGTTGATGATCGTGGTCTTTTCCTTCTCGATCACGACCTTCTTGGCGCGGCCGAGCATCTGCAGGGTGACGTTCTCGAGCTTGATGCCGAGGTCTTCGGAGATCAGCTGGCCGCCGGTCAGGATCGC
>JANLJK010000317.1 GCA_029255525.1 Pseudolabrys sp. | reverse complement strand
CGAACACGATGTTCTCGCCGTCGACGCCGGTGAAGTTGCCCTTGCCCTTCAGACCGAAGCGAATCGCGTTCGGCGAGTGGCGGTGGGGCGGCATGATCTCGTTGGCGTCATTGAGCCGGTAGGCCGTGTACATGGAGCTCACGGTCGCGCGGCGGGGCGCCAGACCGGGGTTCATCAGCACCAGAGAGCGGCGCTCGCTGTCGTCCATCGTGACCAATTGGACCGCACGGTCGAGAATTGGTTCGATATCCTCCGCACAGCGCCAGAGAAATGGGATCGCCTTCGGCGCGGCCAGAAGCTGCCTGTCCTCGTCATTGGCGACCTCTTTCGTGGTCGCCCAATACGGGAACATGTGCTTCGCGGCCACGTCTTCGTAAAGGCCTTTTAGAGCGGCGTCGCGGTTCGGCAACCGCGTGACATTGCTGGCGGTAGAGGAGGACATCACCGGAACTCCATCATGATGAAAGCGTAAGCATGACCGAAACGCTAGCACAGATGGTCCGCCCGTCAACGAATTGAAACGCACCAATCCCTTTATTGGTCCAGAGAATGGTGCTATTGTTCTTCGCAGCCTGGTTGCGTCTTAGGCAGCGATGCCGCACGAACCGGCGTGGAAACTTGGGAGACAACAAACGTGAGCATGGAATTCCTGACGCCGGAAGCACGCGCGTTTACCGGCGCGACGCTGTCGCCCGCGCAAGCCAAGGAAACCGCGCTCGGACGCTTGCGCGCGCTCATCGAAGTAAGCGATGTGCAGGCTGGCGGACGCCTACCGCCCGAACGCGTGCTGGCCGAGCAGATCGGCGTAAGTCGCCGCGCCGTGCGCCACGCGCTCGATATGCTGGAAGCGGAAGGCCGCATCACGCGGCAACAAGGCCGCGGCACGCTGATCAGCGACGCGCGCGCCGGCACGCTCGATCTCAGCGCGCAGCTCGCCAGGCTCACCAATCCTGTGGATACTTTGGAAGCGCGCATGGCGATCGAGCCGCAGTTGGCACGCCTCGCGGCGCTGCGCGGCACGCAGGCCGACTTCGACAAGCTGTTCGAAGCGGCGGAAGCGAGCCGCGACGCCAAGGACCCGATTTCCTACGAGAAGGCCGACGCCGCCTTCCATCGCCGCATCGCGGTCGCCGCGCGCAATCCCCTGCTCGTCACCATCTTCGAGGCGGTGTTGCATGTGGCGTCGGACCGCTCGTGGCGGCACGGCCGCGAGACGGCGCATTGCATCAACAACCAGGCGCGCTATGCGGCGTCGCATCGCAAGATCGCAGCCGCGATCTGCGAGCGCAATCCGAAGCTGGCCGAAGAAACCATGCGCGCCCATCTCGGCACGGTGCAGCAGCAGTTGATCGACCACGCCTTTCCCCGCTCCGAGGACGCCTGACGCCTGCCCGCTCGACATCCCTGAATTTTTGATCAAGCTGCACGGCGGCGCTGCGAAGGCGCCGCCGTTCGGCGTTTAACGCCGCCGGCTGGCCAACGACTTCAGGAGCGAGCCCTGCGCAAATCCCCGCCCGCTTCGCCGGTTGCCACCGCGGTCGCCGCATTGCTCGACCAATTCCAGGCACAGCGGCCGGTGCGGGCGTGGTCTCTGATCATCACGCTCTATGGCGACGCCATCGTGCCGCGCGGCGGCGGCCTGTGGCTTGGCTCACTCACCGACATCATGGCGCTGTTCCGCATCGATGCCGGCCATGTGCGTACCGCCATGTCGCGACTGACCGCCGATGGCTGGCTTGCGCGCGAGAAAGTAGGCCGCAACAGCTATTACCGGCTAACGCGACGCGAGGAAGGCTCATTCATCGCGGCGACACAGCGCATTTACTTCGCGCATACGCCAACCTTCGACGGTCGCTTACGGCTGGCGCTGCTGGGGCCCGGCGTCGACGACCGCTCAGCGGCGCGGCCCGCGCTGGAGCGCGCGGGTTTTGCCGCACTGACCCCTACCGTTTATGTCGCTTACGCCGATCCGTCGCCACCGCTGCCGACAACCGACGGCCTGTTCCTGGTGCATGCCGATCCTGCCGACGACATGCATACGCTTGCCGATGCCGCGTGGAAGCTTGGCCCCCTCGCCGCCGCGTATCGCGCCTTCATCGATCGCTTCACATTGCTCGACCACGCGTTGACGGCGAACAAGCCGATTGATGCTGCCGATGCGCTGGTCGCGCGTGTGCTGCTCATCCATGAATTTCGCCGTATCGTGCTGCGCGATCCCGGACTACCGGCGGCGCTGTTGCCGCCCGGCTGGCCGGGCACGGCCGCGCGGGACTTGGCCGGGCGCATCTACCGCCGGCTGGTCGCGGATTCCGAGGCCTTCCTGGACACCCATGCCCAGGACCGCAAAGGCCCGCTTCCCGCCCCGGAAAGCGGGTTCAACAGCCGTTTCGCGGCCGAATAATCCCGATTTCCAGCCGTTTTTGCATATTTCGTCCCGGTGCGATTCCAGTCAATATGTTACGAAACTTATTGACGTTCTATTTTATTGTAACATAATGGCGCCAACAAAAATGGCCGCGGTGCAACGCCGGCAACCAGGGAAACTACCGAGGAAACGCCGATGTACACGCAAGGCCTCAACCATCCCGATGCCGCCGCATCCGGCGCCAAGGACGATCCCGCTTTGGCCGCGCGCTTTCAGGCGCGCATCGACGACGAGCAGAAGATCGAGCCGAAC
>JANLJK010000316.1 GCA_029255525.1 Pseudolabrys sp. | reverse complement strand
CCGGTCCCAGAAGCGTATCGACGCCAGGGACGCGGGCTACCGGGTAGACTGCTTCCTTGACGGCGATGTGCTTCAAGTTGCGCGGATCGGGCTTTGCGCCATAGGCGGCGATCGCGGCGTCCAGCTTTTCGCCGGTCATGATACGGGCGGCGATCTTGGCGATCGGCGCGCCGATGGTCTTGGCGACGAAGGGCACGGTGCGCGAAGCGCGCGGGTTGACTTCGAGAACGTAGATCACGCCGTCCTTGATGGCGTATTGCACGTTCATCAGGCCGCCGACGTTGAGCGCCTTGGCCATGGCCTTGGTCTGGCGTTCCAGCTCGTCGAGGGTTTCCTTGGAGAGCGAGCGCGACGGCAGCGAGCAGGCGCTGTCGCCGGAGTGGATGCCGGCTTCCTCGATATGCTCCATGATGCCCGAGACGAACACGTCGGTGCCGTCGCACAGCGCGTCGACGTCGACTTCGATGGCATTGGTCAGATAGCTGTCGAAGAGAAGCGGGTTCTTGCCCAGCAGGGTATTGATCTGTCCGGTCTTGTCGTTCGGGTAGCGCTGCTTGATGTCTTCCGGAACGAGGCCCGGAACGGTGTCGAGCAGGTAGGACTGCAGCATGCTCTCATCGTGGATGATCTGCATGGCGCGGCCACCCAGAACATAAGAGGGGCGCACGACCAGCGGAAAGCCGATCTCGGAGGCGACGAGGCGCGCCTGCTCGACCGAATAGGCGATGCCGTTGTTCGGCTGGGTGAGGTCGAGCTTCATCAGGAGCTTCTGGAAGCGGTCGCGGTCTTCGGCAAGATCGATCATGTCCGGTGCTGTGCCGAGGATCGGGATGCCGTTCTTTTCGAGCGCCTCGGCGAGCTTCAGCGGGGTCTGGCCGCCGAACTGGACGATGACGCCGACCAGTTCGCCCTTTTCCTGCTCGGCGCGCATGATCTCGATCACATCCTCGGCCGTCAGCGGCTCGAAGTAGAGGCGATCGGAGGTGTCGTAGTCGGTCGACACGGTTTCCGGGATGCAGTTGATCAGGATGGCTTCGAAGCCGGCATCCTTCAGCGCGAAGGCGGCGTGGCAGCAGCAGGAGTCGAACTCGATGACCTGCCCGATGCGGTTCGGACCGCCGCCGAGGATGACGACCTTCTTGCGGTCGGACACTTGCGCTTCCGAGCGTGCGGCGCCGACGAAGGGCGTCTCATAGGTTGAGTACATGTAGGCGGTCGGCGAGGCGAACTCGGCGGCGCAGGTGTCGATGCGCTTGAAGACCGGCCGGACCTGGAGACTGTTGCGCAGTTCGGCGACTTCCTTCGGGCGCTTGCCGGTGAGCGAGGCGAGGCGCGCGTCGGAGAAGCCCATGGCTTTGAGCATGCGCAGGTTCTCGGCGTCTTCCGGCAGGCCGTGCTCGCGGATGCGGGCCTCCATGTCGACGATCGCCTTGAACTGGGCGATGAACCACGGGTCGATCTTGCAGCCTTCGTGCACTTCCTCGGGCGACATGCCGAGGCGAAGGGCCTGGGCGACCATGCGCAGGCGATCCGGGGTCGGCGTGCCGATTGCGGCGCGGATGGCGTTCTTGTCGTCGCCCTGGCCAAGGCCGGGGATCTCGATCTCGTCGAGGCCGGTGAGGCCGGTCTCGAGGCCGCGCAGCGCCTTCTGCAGCGATTCGGCGAAGGTGCGGCCGATCGCCATGACTTCACCGACCGACTTCATCGCGGTGGTCAGCGTCGGCTCGGCGCCCGGGAATTTCTCGAAGGCGAAACGCGGGATCTTGGTGACCACGTAGTCGATGGACGGTTCGAACGAGGCCGGCGTCGCGCCGCCGGTGATGTCGTTTTCCAGTTCGTCGAGCGTGTAGCCGATGGCGAGCTTGGCGGCGACCTTGGCGATCGGGAAGCCGGTGGCCTTGGAGGCGAGCGCCGACGAGCGCGAGACGCGCGGGTTCATTTCGATGACGACGAGGCGGCCGTCCTTCGGGTTGACGGCGAACTGCACGTTTGAGCCGCCGGTTTCCACCCCGATCTCGCGCAGCACCGCGATCGAGGCGTTGCGCATCATCTGGTATTCCTTGTCGGTGAGCGTCAGCGCCGGGGCGACGGTGATACTATCGCCGGTGTGCACACCCATCGGATCGATGTTCTCGATCGAGCAGATGATGATGCAGTTGTCCGCCTTGTCGCGGACGACTTCCATTTCATATTCCTTCCAGCCGAGCACCGATTCCTCGATCAGCACTTCGGTGGTCGGCGAGGCGTCGAGACCGGAGCCGATGATCTCGAAGAACTCCGAACGGTTGTAAGCGATGCCGCCGCCGGTGCCACCCATGGTGAAGGACGGACGGATGATGGCCGGCAGGCCGACGACGTCGAGCGCCTGGGCGGCGATCGCCATGGCATGGCTCATATAGCGCTGCTTGCGGTCGCTCTCGCCGAGGTTCCACTGGTTTTCCAGCGCGTCGAGCGCCTTGTCGAGATCGGCGCCCGAGAGCCTTGCCTTGAGTTCGGCGCGGGCGGCCTCGTGGGTCTTGCGGTCGGCTTCCTTGATGTCGGTGGCGTTGGCCAGCATCGACTTCGGCGTCTCGAGGCCGATCTTGGCCATGGCCTCGCGGAACAGCGCGCGGTCTTCGGCCTTGTCGATGGCGGCGGGTTTCGCGCCGAGCATCTCGACATTGTAGCGGTCGAGCACG
>JANLJK010000315.1 GCA_029255525.1 Pseudolabrys sp. | reverse complement strand
GAAAGCCCATGCGCTTCGACAATTCGCTGATGCCCTCGCCGACCAGCCGCTTGTTGCGCGAGCCGAGCTGCGACAGCCGGTTGCGCACCACGATCCAGTCGACGAGCTTGCCGTCGACCAGCCGGCGCTGGCGGCGCGCCTCGCGCACCATCTCGGCATAGTGGCTTTCGCCGGTGACGGCAAAATCGGTCGGATCGAGCGTCGCCAGGACGTCGAAGTCGACGAAGCTGTCGTTGAGCGGCGTCACCAAGGTGTCCGCCATCGAATGGGCGAGCCGCATCAGATAGGTGTCGTTGCCGGGCGTGTCGATGACGACGACGTCGTGGCTGTGCTCGATCCGCGCGATCGCCTGCGAGAAGGCGGCGAACTCCAGCGCTTCGTTCGCTTCGACCGACGGACCGGCGGCGCGCTCGACGCAATAATGCGTCGGCACTTCGAGCTTCAGGCGCGCCCGCTCGGCCCAGGCGCGGCGGTTCTCGACGTAATGCGTGAAGCTCTTCTGGCGGGAATCGAGATCGATGGTGGCGACACGCTGGCCGGCCTTGAGCAGCGCGACCGCGATATGCAGCGCCGTCGTGGACTTGCCCGACCCGCCCTTCTCGTTGCCGAGGACGACAACGTGCGCGGACTGCGGTGTCTCCTGGATCGGCTGGACCAACATGACGCGCCCTTTGATCCGTTTAATCTCAATTTATTGGTGCAGTTTAGTCAAGCTGATACCGGCTTAACTATTAATCGCGTGGCCGACCTTCACCACTTTTGCTAGGTGCTAGCCCGCTTGTGTGAAGGTTCCCTGACAGGTGTCATCCATGGCTAAACGCCCGATCATCGCCCGCTCCGTCCCCACGCTGCGCAAGGCGCTGGCACCCTTCCGCAAGAAGGGCGACCGCATCGCTTTGGTGCCGACCATGGGCGCGCTGCATCAGGGCCACCTGACCTTGGTTAAGGAGGCGCATAAGCGCGCCGAGCGCGTGGTGGTGTCGATCTTCGTCAACCCGACGCAGTTCGCGCCGCACGAGGACTTCGGCAGCTATCCCAGGACCTTCGACAGCGACGTTAAGGCTTTGACTGAGGCCAAGGTGGATCTGGTCTGGGCGCCGACGGCGGCGGCGATGTACCCGGAGGGCTTCGCCACGCGTATCGCGCCGGAAGGCGCGGCGCTCGCCGGCCTGGAGGACAAATTCCGTCCGCACTTCTTCGGCGGTGTAACGACCGTGGTCAGCAAGCTGTTCACCCAGGTGATGCCGGACGTCGCTTTGTTCGGACAGAAGGATTACCAGCAGCTTCGCGTCGTCACCCAGATGGCGAAGGACCTCGATCTGCCGGTGAAGGTCGTCGGTGTCCCGACTGTGCGCGAGAAGGATGGTCTCGCCCTCTCCTCCCGCAACGCCTACCTGTCGCTGCCCGAACGCACCCTGGCGCCGACCTTGGCGCGGGTGCTCAAGGCGAGCGCGGTGCGCATCAAGAAAGGCGAGCCGATCGAGATGGTCTTGGAAGAAGGCCGGGCCGAGATCGCCCAAGCCGGCTTTGCCGTCGATTACCTGGAGGCGCGCCACGCCGTGTCCTTGGCGCCGATCGCCTCGCTCAAGGACGGGCCCATCAGGCTGCTGGTGGCCGCCAAGCTCGGCAAGACGCGGTTGATTGACAATATCGGAGTCTAACTTCTGACGTTAGAAAGGCCCGTGCCCTCCTAAGCGAGGCCACCGGGACAAGCCCGGTGGCGACAATTTCAGCTACTGCTCGACCAGTTCCACGCGCCGGTTCTTGGCTTTGCCATCCTCGGTGCGGTTGGTGGCGACCGGCGCCAGCGGGCCGAGCCCCCGCGCGGTAAGCCGTTTCACGTCGATGCCGTAGCGAGCGGCAAGCGCCTTGACCACCGCGTCGGCGCGCTTGTTCGACAGGGCGACATTGTAATCAAGCGTGCCCTTGTTGTCGGTGTGGCCGATAACGAAAGCGCGTAAGCCCGGATTGGCCTTCAGGAACTTGGCCATCTCGGCAAGCTGCGGCTCGGACTCCGGCTTGATGTCGGCTTTGTCGAAGTCGAACAGGATGCCGTAGAACACCGCCTTGCCTTGCTTGGCGATATCGCCGTTGATCTGCTCGGCGCTCACCATTTCCATGCGCTTTTCCATGGCGCGCGGCTCAATCACCTCGACCAGCACGCCGACGCGGTCACGCAGCGCTTCCGAATAGGTACCAAACGAACCGCCGGTATGGGTTCCGCCATAGATCGCGACATAGGTGTCGCCATCCGGACCGCTCTTCTTGAACAGGGTGTAGCGTGGGTCGATGAGTTGATCGAAAGCAGCATCAATCAGCAGGCGACGCAGTTGCTCGAAGTTCAGCCCGACCACTTTGGTCTCCGGCCGATCCCACCGATATTTGAGGGTGACGAAGCTTTCGCCGCAGTCGTTGCCGGCGCAGCGATAGACCGTGTCGAAGCCTTTGGCCGCCACGCTGTCGGTGAAATTCGTCATCACCTCCAATGACGAGCGCCCGGCGGGCGCGACATAGATCATGCGGGTAACCGTGCCCTGCGCAGTCACCATGGAGGAGAACTTCTTGTCCGAGGAGTAGCTCTTCCCCTCGGCCGGGCCGCTCGGCAGCTTGATCTCGTCGAAGGCCTTCTGCGTGCGCGCCAGCAGCACCGAACTGGTATAGCGGCCGACCAGCGGATGATCGCCCGCGCCGGGCAGATCGCGG
>JANLJK010000314.1 GCA_029255525.1 Pseudolabrys sp. | reverse complement strand
ACTGATCGGCGTGAGCGACGTCGCCGGCAAATATTATCTGCCGGAGGTCGGCGCTTTCATCATCTACACGGTGATGGTGCTGATGCTGATCTTCCGTCCTCAAGGCCTGTTCGGAACCAAGTGAGGACGAGCCCGTGACCCCCACATCTCTTTCGCTCGATCTCGCCCAGTTCCGCCGTGCCGACCGTTGGCGCCCGGCCGAGATCGTCTTCTGGCTTCTGCCGGTCGCCGGCTGGTTCTTGTTTCCCGAGAACCTGTCGCTCTTGTCCCAGATCGCGATCACCGCGCTCTTTGCGCTCTCATTGGATCTCATCCTCGGTTACGCCGGCATGATCACTCTCGGCCATGCCGCGTTCTTCGGCATCGGCGGTTATGCCGCGGGGCTTTTGTCCGCGCGGCTCGGCATCGGCGATCCGCTGATCGGGCTTGCCTTTGCCGGCCTGGTGTCGGCGGCGGCGGGCGCGGTCACCAGTTTCCTGGTGCTGCGCGGCTCCGGCCTGACGCGGCTGATGGTGACGATCGGCATCGGCGTGATGCTGTTCGAGGCCGCCAACAAGGCGTCAGGCTTCACCGGCGGCATCGACGGTCTCCAGGGCATCGAGATGACGCCGATCCTGGGGCTGTGGAGCTTCGATCTCTACGGCCGCACGGCTTACATCTATTCGGTGGTCGTGCTGTTCGTGCTGTTCTGGATCGCGCGGCGCATCGTGCACAGTCCTTTCGGCCTGTCGCTGCGCGGCATCCACATGAACGCCACGCGCATGCCGGCGCTCGGCGTGTCGGTCAACCGCCGGCTGACGGCGATCTGGATTGTCGGGGCGACTTATGCCGGCATCGCCGGCGCGTTGCTGACGCAGACGACGCAGTTCATCTCGATCGACGTGCTCAGCTTCGAGCGCTCGGCCGAGATCCTCCTGATCCTCATTCTCGGCGGCGCCGGAAGGCTCTATGGCGGCCTCATCGGTGCCGTGGCCTTTATGTCCATTCATCACTTCCTGGCCGGTATAGACCCCGAGTTCTGGCAGCTCTGGATCGGCCTCATCCTGATCGGCATCGTGCTGTTTGCCCGCGGCGGCATCATGGGCGCGCTCGAGTCGCTTGGGCGGCTTCTGGCGCGCAAGGAGGCTGTGCGATGACCGTGCCGGCCTTGCAGACGAAAGAGCTGTTCAAGTCCTTCGGCAGTTTCGTCGCCACGAACGGCGTCGACCTCACGGTCGCGGCGGGCGGGCGGCATGCCCTGATCGGTCCCAACGGCGCCGGCAAGACGACGTTGATCAACCTGCTCACGGGCTTCCTCTCCGCGACATCGGGCGAGATCTTTCTCGACGGCAAGGACATCACGGCGCTGCCGCAGCACCAGCGGGTCAAGCGCGGCCTGGCGCGCACCTTCCAGATCAACCGTCTCTTCGCCGACATGACCGTGCTGGAGTCGGTCGCCATGGCGGTTGGCGAGCGGCGCGGTTTCGGCGCACGGTTCTGGCGGCCGATCGGTCGCTTCGGCGATGTGCTCGACGAGGCGGCGCAGTTGATCGAGCGCCTCAAGTTAACGGACGTCGCCACGCGCCGCACCCGGGATCTCGCTTACGGCAAGCAGCGCCTGATCGAAATCGCTTTGGCGCTTGCCGCGCAGCCGCGGGTGTTGCTGCTCGACGAGCCGGCGGCCGGCGTGCCGACCAGCGAGAGCCGCGAACTGTTCGACACGCTCGCCCAATTGCCGGCGGATGTGACGGTGCTGCTGATCGAGCACGACATGGATTTGGTCTTCCGCTTCGCCGACCGCATCTCCGTTCTGGTCGGCGGCGCCGTGCTGTTGGAGGGCACGCCGGACATGGTCGCGACCGATCCGCTGGTGCGGGAAGTTTATCTGGGCGAGGCGCAAGATGTCTGACGCTTTGCTGGAGGTCGCAGGCCTCAACGCAGGTTATGGCGACGCGCTCGTCCTCGAGGATGTCTCGTTCAGCTTGCAGCGCGGCGACAGTCTTGCCGTGCTCGGCCGCAACGGCATGGGTAAGACGACTTTGTTGGCGACGTTGATGGGGCTGACGCGGCAGCGCGCCGGCACGATTCGTTTCGATGGTCGCGACTTAGCGGTTCTGTCGTCGCATCGCCGGGCTTTGGCCGGGCTGGGCTGGGTGCCGCAGGAGCGCGAGATTTTCCCGTCGCTGACCGTCGAGGAGAATCTGACCGCGGTCGATGTCGGCGGCGCCTGGACGCTTGCGCGCGTCTACGACATGTTCCCGCGCCTCAAGGAACGCCGCCGCAACATGGGCGGGCAATTGTCCGGCGGCGAGCAGCAGATGCTCGCCATTGCCCGCGCGCTGATGCTCAATCCCAAGGTTCTGCTGCTCGACGAGCCGATGGAGGGCCTCGCGCCGCTCATCGTGCAGGAGCTCTACCGCATCATCCGCGCCATGGTGGACAGCGGCGATTTGGCGATCATCCTGGTGGAGCAGCACGCCCACAAGATCCTGCCGCTGACGCGTCAGGTTCTGGTGCTGGAACGCGGCCGCGTCGTCCATGCCGGCGAGAGCCGGATCTTGATCGAGACGCCGGCTCTGCTCGATCAGTGGCTCGGCGTGGCTGGCGGACAGGCGAAGCGGGCAGGGCGGTGAGGTCGGTCAGCGGCCGGCGCTCCAAAGGCTAAGCCGTCGTTCCTCGCTTGGCGATGGAGGACGGTGGCGGGGGCGCCGTCGTGCCGGGACCCAGCG
>JANLJK010000313.1 GCA_029255525.1 Pseudolabrys sp. | reverse complement strand
TCGATGGAATCGAGCTCTTCCGGCTTGGAATCGACCTGCATCTTCAGCCGCGCCGCTGCCTCGTCGACCAAGTCGATAGCCTTGTCGGGCAGGAAACGGTCGGTGATGTAGCGGTTGGACAAGGTCGCCGCGGCAACGATCGCCGAGTCGGCGATGCGCACGCCGTGGTGCTGCTCGTATTTGTCCTTCAGGCCACGCAGGATCGAGATCGTATCCTCGACCGTCGGCTCGGACACGAACACCGGCTGGAAGCGCCGTGCGAGCGCAGCGTCCTTCTCGACGTGCTTCTTGTACTCGTCGAGCGTGGTGGCGCCGATGCAATGCAGTTCGCCCCGCGCCAGAGCGGGCTTGAGCAGGTTCGACGCGTCCATCGCGCCGTCGGCTTTGCCGGCACCGACCAAAGTATGCATCTCGTCGATGAACAGGATGATGCCGCCCTCGGCCGCCGTGACCTCGTTAAGCACCGCTTTCAGCCGCTCCTCGAACTCGCCGCGATATTTCGCACCGGCGATCAAGGCGCCCATGTCGAGGGCGAGCAGCTTCTTGTCGTTGAGGCTCTCCGGCACGTCGCCATTGACGATGCGCAGCGCCAAGCCTTCGACGATGGCGGTCTTGCCGACGCCGGGCTCGCCGATCAGCACCGGGTTGTTCTTGGTCCGGCGCGACAGCACCTGGATCGTGCGGCGGATTTCCTCGTCGCGGCCGATCACCGGGTCGAGCTTGCCGTCGCGCGCCACCTGCGTGAGGTCGCGGGCGTATTTCTTCAGCGCATCATAGGCATTTTCGGCGGAAGCGGAATCCGCCGTACGGCCCTTGCGCAACGCGTTGATCGCGGCATTGAGGTTCTGCGCGGTGACGCCGGCCTTGGCCAGTATCTGGCCCGCATCGCTGTCCTTTTCCAGCGCCAGCGCCAGGAGCAATCGCTCGACCGTGACGAAGCTGTCGCCGGCCTTCTCGCCGGCTTTCTCGGCGGTGTCGAACACACGCGCCAGCGCGGGATCGAGATAGACTTGGCCGGCGCCACCACCCGACACCTTCGGACGCTTGGCGAGCAAGGTCTCGGTTTGCTGCAGCGCTTGGCGGGATTGGCCGCCCGAACGGTCGATCAGACCCGCCGCCAGCCCTTCCGGGTCGTCGAGCAGGACTTTCAGCAGATGTTCAGTGGCGAATTGCTGGTGGCCCTCGCGCAGGGCCAGAGACTGGGCGGATTGCACGAAACCGCGGGCGCGGTCGGTGTATTTCTCAAAATTCATCGTCTACTCCCTCGGCCCAAAATGGCACCGGACAAGCAGCGGGTCCCGGAAAGGCGGCCCGCCTCGAACCTTTATGTGGGGGTACTTATTCCAGTTTGAAGAGCCCTTTGGCTTGATATAGGTCAGACTTTACCGCCGTCCGGACCGCCGCCCATGGCCGACCAGCCCATCATCAAATCCCTCTACCGCTATCCAGTTAAGGGGCTGTCGCCGCAGGCCCTGACACGGGTCGCCTTGACCCCCGGCCAGACCGTACCGGCCGACCGGCTCTATGCCATCGAGAACGGCCCGATCGGTTTCGATCCGGCCGCCCCCCAATATTTCCCCAAGCAGCGCTTCCTGATGCTGATGAAGAACGAGCGGCTGGCGGCGCTGAAGACCGATTACGACGAGGCCAGTCACACCTTCACGATCCACCGGGATGGTGCGGAAGCGGCGCGCGGCGACCTGCGGACGGCCGAGGGCCGTGCCGCCATCGAGGCCTTCTTCGCCACCTACTGCGCCGACGAACTGCGCGGGCCGCCCAAGGTGCTCCATGGCGAAGGCCACAGCTTCTCGGACGTCGCCCGGAAGGTCGTGTCGATCATCAATCTGGCTTCGGTGGCCGCGGTCGAAGGCGTCATCGGCGCACCGGTCGACCCGTTGCGGTTCCGCGCCAATGTCTACGTCTCTGGCTGGCCGGCCTGGCACGAATTCGACCTGCTCGACCGCGAGCTCTCGGTCGGCAGCACGCGCCTCAAGGTGGTCAAGCGCATCGTCCGCTGCGCCGCCACCAATGTCGATCCGCAGACCGGCATTCGCGACCTAACGATTCCGCAGACTTTGATGCGGAATTTCGACCACATGGACTGCGGCGTCTATGCCGAGGTCGTTGGTGGCGGCGACGTCGCCATTGGCGACAGGATTACCGAAGCGGCCGGATGAACGGCGGCTTCCGTAGAGCGCCGCTCGCTTCCTCAGGAGATTCCTATGTTTCGCCAAGTCAATACAAGGTCACTCGGTTTCACGCTGGCGCTGATCGTCGCGAACACCGATGCCGCGATTGCACTGGATGTTTCGAAGCTTCAGGGCGAATTGTTCATCGCCGGCGCGACGACCGTCGATCCTCCGGCGAACGAGCCGAAGAACACGCACGCCTACGTCACGATTACCGGACCTTCCGCGCTGCGCCTGTATCAGAACATGCGCGCCAAGGCGGAAGACGACCTGTGCCAAGACGGCCACAAGCTCAAGCGCACCGGCAAGCTTTCGTGCTCGGTCGGTAAGAACGGCAAGGAAGCGAGCTGCGACTTCGCGCTCGATCTGGTCAGCGGCCAGGCGGCCACGGGACGGGCGTGCTGAAACCGCGCGCCGTGAACGCGCGCTGATCGCTTAGAGCATGATCCCGAAAAGTGGGAACCGGTTTTCGGACAAGATCATGCTCAAACAAAAAGCTAGACCATGATCTGATTCGATCCAGATGGATC
>JANLJK010000312.1:31793-34029 GCA_029255525.1 Pseudolabrys sp. | reverse complement strand
CCATGCGCGCCAATTGCGGGCCGACCAGCGCCAAGGGCAACAGAGCCGGCATGATGCCTTCCGGCACAGCGCCCGCCTCCATCATCGCCGCCTGCAATTGCCGCTGCGCGTGGCGGCGCAATTCGGCCAGCGCCGCCTTGAGCGCGTCGCTATCGCGCCCGGCAAACAAGTCGTCCTGCGACACCTTGTGGCGCTCGATCACTTCCAACGGAATGAAGAGCTGATGCCGCGCGGCATGACGCGGCAACGCCAAGAGCAACTGGCCGATAGTCAGCGCGATGCCGGCATGGCGCACGAGAATGCCGCTCGCGTCATTGGCGCTGCCAAGGATCTGCGCCGCCGTGTGGATGAGCGCCGATTGGGTCAGCACCGCGTAATTGTCGAGATCGTCCAACGTCGGAAACGGATCGTCGTAGAGATCGAAGGGGTGCGCATCGATGAAGGCGACCAACGTCTCGGGCGCGAGCTTGTGGCGCTTCACCGTCGCAACAAGCGCCGCCGCCACCGGATGCGCCGCGGCCTCGCTGTCGCGCTTGGCCTCCAAAACTTCGCGCCACCATTGCAGGCGGATCTCGCCCGGCATCGGCTCCTTGGCGACGTCGCGCACGCGCGCGATCTCGCCGGCAAAGGCATAAAGCGCGAAGAGACCGTCGCGCCGATCAGCCGGGGCGAACAAAGTCGCCAGATAGTGGTCGCGATCGGTGCCGCGAACGAGATTGGCGCAGTGGGCAACGTTGTCGGGCATTGACTCTCCACCGTCATGCCCGGCCGCGTGCCGGGCATCCACGTCTTTCTTTAGCTCAGAAAGCAAGACGTGGATGGCCGGGACAAGCCCGGCCATGACGAATTATTCGACCGCAATCAGCGCCGCGCCGACGCGGCGGTTCTCGGCCAGCAGCACGTTCCAGGTGCGCACCGCCGCGCCCGTCGGCATGGCGTCGACCATCAGCGACATGTCGGCGAAACGCTGACGCAACCGTTCCGGCAGTACCCAGGGGTCGCGGCCGCCACCGATCAGGAAGAAATCGAGTTGATCCGCGCGCGCGAAGGCGGCCTGCAGCGATGAGGTCGTCAGCTCACCGATGCTCGCGACCGACCACGTCCAGATGCCGTCGGGGAAACACAACAGCGAGCCGCGATGCGACATGCCGCCGAAGCGGAAACCGCCATTGCCGTAGGCCTCGATCAGCGCCGGGCGCGGCAGATGCGGCGTATTGCTGTCGTTCTCTGCCATCTTGCGATACGCCAGGGCACCGGCCTCCACACTCCGCTCATTCCCGCGAAAGCGGGAATCCAGGGCTGGGTCTCCATCGCAAGTCGGCTTTAGCCGACTTGCGCACTTTGAGTGGCGAACATCGGGTATACCCAATGTTCGCGCGCAGGGACGAACGGATTAAACTTCTTACGGCTTGTCGTTCTTGGCGGCCGGCGACGTCAGCGCGTCGTTACGGCCGACGCCGAGATAGATCAAGATGGGCGAGGCGATGAACACCGACGTATAAGTGCCGACCAGCACCACGCCGAACAGCATGGTGGCGGTGAAGGAGTGGATCGCCTGGCCGCCGAACAGGAACAGCGCCAGAAGCGCGAGCGACACCGTGACGTGGGTGATGACCGAGCGCGACAGAGTCTGGTTGACCGAGGCGTTGAGCAATTCCGGCATCGGCATCTTCTTGTAGCGGCGCAGCATCTCGCGGATACGATCGTAGATGACGACCGTGTCGTTGAGCGAATAGCCGAGAATCGTCAAAAGCGCCGCGATGCTGGTGAGGTCGAAGTCGACCTGCGTGATCGACATGAAGCCGATGGTCAGCACGATGTCGTGCACGTTGGCGATCATGGCGCCCAACGCGAACTGCCATTCGAAGCGGAACCACAGGTAAATCAGGATGGAGAAGATCGCGAGACCGAGGCCGACGACGCCATAGGACAACAGTTCGCCCGACACGCGCGGGCCGACCACCTCGACACGACGATAGTCGACGTCGCTACCGAGCGCGGCACGCACCTTGCCGACCGCCTCCTGCTGGGCGGCATCACCGCCCGGCTGTTCGGCGACGCGGATCAGAACGTCGGTCGGCGCGCCGAACTGCTGGAGCTGCACTTCGCCGAGACCCAAGGTGCCCAAGGTCGAGCGCATCTTGGACAGATCGGCCGGACCGGACTTCGACTGCACCTCGATGAGCAGACCGCCCTTGAAGTCGATGCCGAAATTCAGCCCGTGGAAGAAATAGAG
>JANLJK010000312.1:25308-31693 GCA_029255525.1 Pseudolabrys sp. | reverse complement strand
AAGCCCGCGTCGATGGCGTTGATCGGCGTGCGGCCGTTCCTCACCTCTTCGCGGATGCGCTCGTAGATCAAGACGTTGGAGTCGACCGCAATGCCGACGGTGAGCACGATGCCGGCGATGCCGGGCAAGGTCAGCGTGGCATTGAGCAGCGACAGGATGCCGAAGATCATGGCGACGTTGATCGCCACCGCGATGTTGGCGAACAGACCGAACAAGCCATAGGTCACCAACATGAAGACGATGACGAGGGCCGCGCCGACATAAGACGAGAGCTTGCCCTTGGCGATGGAGTCCGCCCCTAAGCCGGGGCCGACGGTACGCTCCTCGATGATGGTCAAGGGCGCCGGCAGCGCGCCGGCGCGCAACAGAATCGCCAGATCGTTGGCGCTCTGCACGGTGAAGCTGCCGGAGATCTGGCCGGAACCGCCCAGGATCGGTTCGCGGATCACCGGGGCCGAGATCACCTCGTTGTCGAGCACGATGGCGAAGGGCTTGCCGACGTTTTCCTGCGTCACCTGGGCGAATTTGCGCGCGCCGTTGGTGTTGAAGCGGAACGAGACGATCGGCTCCGACGTGCGTTGGTCGAAGCCCGGCTGAGCATCGGTCAGGTCGGCACCGGAGACGAGCACACGCTTCTCGACCAGGTAAGGCTGTTTCGGCGACGACGCGCTCTGCAGCAGGTCGTCGTCCGGCGGCACGCGGCCTTGCGCCTGCTCGGCCGGCATCGACGTATCGACCATGCGGAAGTCGAGCTTGGCGGTCTTACCAAGCAGGTCTTTCAGCCGGGTCGGGTCCTGCAGGCCCGGCACCTGCACGAGAATACGGTCGGTGCCTTCGCGCTGGATCAAGGGCTCGACGGTGCCGAGTTCGTTGACGCGGCGCTCGATGATCTGGATCGATTGCTCGACCGACTGGCGTACGCGCTCGACGATGGCCGGTTCGGTGACGGTCAGGCGGATCAGGTCCGCGTCCTGGGTGATGTCGAGGCTGTTCTGCCCCGCGGCGGCCAGGATGCCGCCGAGCGGCTGCGACAAGGTGCGCAGCTTGGTGAGCGCCTGCTCCGGGCTGCCGCCCTCGCGGATGCGCACTTCGACGCTGTTGCCGCGCACGACCAGGCCCGTGTAGCCGATGCGGGCGTCACGCAAGGTGCGGCGCACGTCGTCGCGCAATGTCTCGAGCTTCTCCTTGCGCACCGCCTTGGTATCGACCGCGAGCAGGATGTGCGAGCCGCCCTGCAAATCGAGGCCGAGCACGAGATGGCGTTGCGCCCATTTCGGCCAGCTATCGACCACCTTGGACGGAAAGAAGTTCGGCACGGCGCACAGACAGACGACGAGCGCCGTCAGGATGATCGCCGCCGCCTTCCACCGCGTGAAATAGAGCATGACGTCTCGACTTGGCTGGAACTGGCCAGAACTTGGCTTTTGGATAACCGGTGGCGTCTTAGCCGGCCGCGGCTTCGTCCTTCACGGGCTCGCCCTTGGCGCGCACGTCGGTCACCATCTGCCGGACCTGGCGGATCTTCACGCCGTCGGCGATCTCGATCTCGACCTGGTCGTCGTCGATCACCTTGGTGACCTTGCCGATAAGGCCGCCATTGGTGATGACCGTGTCGCCGCGGCGGACGTTCTTGACCATCTCCTGATGCGTCTTCACGCGCTTCTGCTGCGGGCGCAGGATCAGGAAGTACATGATGACGAAGATCAGCACGAAGGGCAAAAGCGACATCAGCATGCCGCCGTCGCCACCGGCTCCGCCGAACAACGACCCTTGCGCAAATGCGGGCGTAGAAAACATCTCGATCAATCCCCGTTTCGGTTTCCGGCGCCCGGCGTGACCGGACCTAAAGTCCGCCGCCACCGCCTTAAATTCGCGCGGACTATAGCGGCCGCCCGGTCAAAAGCAACGCCGCCCGGCCCCTCGAAACAGGCCGATTAGGGCCTTTTCCAGGCGCTCTTGCGGTGCCACCCCCGCGCCGGTTAAGAGCAGCCCCGTCCTGGAAAGAATCCCCCTATGGCCAAGTCGAAATCCTCCAAATCCAAGCCCAAGGCAACGATCAAGGCGGCCGCGAAGAGCGCGGCAAAGCCGGCGGCAAAACCGAAGGCCCAGGCCCTGACGTCGCCCGACGTGCTGGAGCGCATCGCCACGGCGCTGGAGCGCCTCGCGCCCAAGCCGAAGGCCCTGCCCGACCTGACCGCGGCGGACGCCTTCATCTGGCATCCGGACGGGCGTCTGGCGCCGGTGCCGCGCGTCAACCGCGTCGAGATGTCGCTCCTGAAGGGCGTCGACCGCGTGCGCGACACGTTGGTGGAGAACACCGAACGCTTCGCCAAGGGCCTGCCGGCCAACAACGCGCTGCTGTGGGGCGCGCGCGGCATGGGCAAGTCGTCGCTGGTGAAGGCCTCGCATGCGAGCGTCAACGCGGACTATGCCCGCGCCAGCAAGACCGGGCCCTTGAAGCTGATCGAGATCCACCGCGAAGACATCGAGAGCCTGCCGGAGCTGATGGCGCTCACCCGCGGCTCGTCCTACCGCTTCATCGTGTTCTGTGACGACCTGTCGTTCGACAATGACGACACCAGCTACAAGTCGCTCAAGGCGGTGCTCGAAGGCGGCATCGAAGGCCGGCCGGACAATGTGATCTTCTACGCCACCTCGAACCGCCGCCATCTCCTGGCGCGCGACATGATCGAGAACGAGCGCTCGACCGGCATCAACCCGGGCGAAGCCGTCGAAGAGAAGGTATCGCTGTCGGACCGCTTCGGCCTGTGGCTCGGCTTCCACCGCTGCAGCCAGGACGAATATCTGGCGATGATCGACAGCTACGTCGGCCACTACAAGATCAGAATCGACACCGAGCAGTTGCACCGCGACGCGCTGGAATGGTCGACGACGCGCGGCTCGCGCTCCGGCCGCGTCGCCTGGCAGTTCATCCAGGATCTGGCGGGGCGCCTGGGCGTGGCGCTGAGCTGATGGCATCACGAGCGCCGCTCAGGTCCGCGTAAGCGAGAATCCTGCACCGAAGGAGCGGCGTGGAGCGTTGTTCATGGCTGACGGTTCCACCCGCTTCTCCCGGCGCACCGCCCTGACCTCGCTCGCCGCCTCGGCCGCGTCATCGCTCTTGGCCTCATCCGGCCGCGCGCAAAGCGATGACCGTCCGCCCGTCTTTCAAACGGCAAGACATCAGTTCATCATCGTCCGGCCGTCGAACCTCCTGCCGACGATTTCTCTCACCGATGTGAGCGGACGGCCGGCACAGGCCGCGCCCGTTCCCGGCAAGGTGCTTCTGATCAACATCTGGGCGACATGGTGCGAGGCCTGTCGCGCCGACCTGCCGCTGCTCGAACGCTTTCACAAGGTGGCGGGCCATCAAGCCGACGTTGTCGCGGTCTCGATCGACAAGAGCGACCGCCAGCAGGTCAAAAACTATCTGCAGAAGCTCTCGATCCGGACACTCCCGGTCTATCTCGATCCGGATGGCAAGCTTGCCGGCAACGCCGCCGCGAGCACGGCGCCGCTCGCTATCTACGGCATGCCGCTGACCTATCTCATCACGCCGTCAGGCCGGATCGCCGGCTACATGGCCGGCGTCGCCGACTGGCTCGCCAAGGATGCCCAGGAGCTTCTCTCCTATTATGCGGCCGTTTAGCGAATAGGTTCCGATTGGAACTGCGCACTACTCGCTTTCTCAAACCCCGCCGAGATATTTGGTCGGATCGACCGGGGTCGAGCCCTTGCGGATTTCAAAGTGGAGCTGCGGCGACGTCACGTTGCCGGTCTGCCCCGCATGCGCGATCGTCTGGCCGCGCTTGACGCTGTCGCCGCGTTTCACGAGCAATTCGCTGGCATTGGCATAAGCCGAGACATAGCCGTTCGAGTGACGGACCAGCACGAGGTTGCCGTAGCCCTTGAGCTCGTTGCCGGCGTAAGCGACCACGCCGTCTTCCGCGGCCTTGACCGGCGTGCCTTCCGGCACGGCGAGATTGATGCCGTCGTTCTGCGCGCCATTCGCCGCCTGGCCGAAGCCGGCGATGATGCGGCCCTTCACCGGCCAGCGGAAGGACGGCATGGAACCCGTAGCTTCCGCCTGCTTCACCGTGCTTTCAGGCGCCGGCGCCTCGGTCGCCATGCGGGCGGTTTCGGCCGGCACGGACTGCACTTTGGCGACGGCCGGCGCGGCCGTGCGCGTCTGCACCGGGGTGGCCGGCGGCGGCAGCATCGGCGCGGCCGATGCGACCTGCTGCTGTTGAGCTTGCGGCATCGGACGCGCCGCCGCGCTTTGCCCGCGCGCGGCGCCCGGAATGACGATGCGGTCACCCATGGCCACCTTGTGATAAACTTGAACATTGTTGGCCTTGGCCAAGGTCGCCAGCGGCACGCCGTATTTGCGCGACAGACCGATCAGGCTTTCGCCCGGTTGCACGACATGGACGTTGTCGGTCGCCGAAGCGCGCGGCGCGATCGGCGCCGGAGCGGCAACGGGCGCCGGGGCCGGCACATAGGGAGCCGCCGGTGCGGCGGCAACGTGCTGCTGCGGGGCCGGCGCGCTCACATAACGCGGGATGACCAGACGCTGGCCCGGGCGGATCGCCGTCGGGCTGGCGATATTGTTGGTCTGCATGATGGCCGAGGACGGCACGCCATGCTTGCGCGCGATCGTATCGACGGTCTCGCCATAACCGACAGTGACCGGCTGACCGCCATCCCAGGTCCAATGCCCGGCCGGCTTCGGCGGGGCCTGCACGGAACCTGTAACATCGGACGCCAGCGGCGCGCTCGGGCGATAGGCGCCGAGGCTACCACTGCCCGACGCATAACCGCTGCCGGACGAATAACCGTTATTGGCCGCCACGGTCTCCGGGCGGCTGGGCGACGGCAGCGGTTGCGAATAGACACGGCCGCTCGGCGCCGAACGAGAGATCGAGCCGGTCGTCTCCTGCGGCGGCGACGGCGACCGATTATCGCGGCTGTAAGAGAGAGAATTGATGCGCGCGGAGTCCGCGCAACCGGCCACACTGGCACCGACCGCAAGCAGGACTGCGACGCGCGACCAAGCCCGGCAAACGACACGCGAGCGAGACGGTACGGTGGAGCACGACATGTGGTTACTCACTCATACACATTAAAAGTAGAGTTCGAACTAAAGCAGTCGCGCGTAAAAAAGGGTTTAACGCTAAAGGACCGTTATTGCGCCGCCGGCCATCGCGGCAAAAACATCACAGTTCCTGAGCCTTACCGGGCAGGAGCGGAACAAAGCGCACGGCGATCAGCTCTTCACGGTTAACGGTCCCATCCGCACCTTTCGTCAGGCGCACGATGCGCTGCGGGCCGCTGTGCGAACCGAGAGGCAGCACCATCACACCGCCCTCGGCCAATTGCTCAAGCAATACCTCGGGCACGGTTGCCGCCGCGGCGGTGACGATGATGCGATCGAAAGGGGCGCGATCCGGCGCGCCCAGCATGCCGTCGCCGGCGATGACCTCGACATTGCCGTAGCCGAGCGCGGCAAGCCGTTCGCGTGCCTTGTCGGCCAAGGTGCGATAACGCTCGATGCTCACCACCTCGCGCGCCAGCCGCGACAGCACCGCCGCCTGGTATCCCGATCCCGTGCCGATCTCGAGCACGCGATGATGCGGCTGAAGCCGGAGCTGCTCGGTCATGTAGGCGACGACGTAAGGCTGGCTGATGGTCTGCCCGCACGAGATGGGCAAGGCCTGATCGGCATAGGCCTCGCCGGCGGTCTCCGCCTCGACGAATCGGGCGCGTGGCACGTCGTCCATCGCGCGCAACACGGCCGCGTCGCTGATGCCGCGGCGGCGCAATGTCAGCAGGAATTCCATGCGGCCGACATCCTGATGAGTCCCGGCTGGCTCCGACACGGTTTGGCCCCTCTTCCCTCATAGATTCTAACACGCTTGGCCGCGATTGGGCTAAGCTCTCCCCTCCATCCCGACCGTTTGCGGTTCCATCAAGGAAACCTCAGCGGTGCGGAACTGTTGTAGCGTGAGGATCAGGCCATGACGGAAGCCTCGATGGCGCGCCTTCTGATCGTCGAGGACGAATACCTCATCAGAATGCTGCTGGAGGATATGCTCACCGACCTCGGTTACACCGTGGCGGCGGCCGTCGGCACCATTGCCGAAGCGCGCGAGCACGCAACGAATGGCGATTTTCACGCCGCCATCCTCGACGTTAATCTGGATGGAGAAGAGATTTTCCCCGTTGCCGATATTCTGGCATCGCGCGGCCTGCCCTTCGTCTTCGTCTCCGGCTATGGCGAAGGCAGCCTGCCGCCGACCTATCGCGGCCGCCCTGCTCTGCAGAAGCCGTTCCAGACCGAACACTTGAAGGACACGCTGGCGGGTATTCTCGCGGAAGCGTGATT
>JANLJK010000312.1:0-25208 GCA_029255525.1 Pseudolabrys sp. | reverse complement strand
ACGATCACCCGAACACTTCGGCGAGCTTGGTCATGAACGGCTCGTCGGTGAGATCGAGCCTGAGCGGCGTCACCGAGATACGGTTCTCATTCAGCGCGGCGAGATCGCTGCCGGGCGCGGCGCCGACCACGCCACCACGGCCGAAGGCGATCCAGTAATACGGATTGCCGCGACCATCATGGCGCGCATCGATGCGCAGCAATTCCTGATCGCGTTTGCCCTGCACCGCGACGGCGATGCCGGCGACCTCATCGGGCGCGCAATCGGGGAAGTTCACGTTCACCAGCACATCGCGCGGAATGCCGGTTGCAAGTACGCGGCGGATCACATCCGGCGCGTGCTTGATGGCGCATTCCCACGGCGGCGCGCGCTTGGTCGAGAACGAATAGGCCTGCGACAGAGCGAGCGAGGGAATGCCGAGCACCGTGCCTTCCATCGCGGCGGCGACCGTGCCGGAATACGTGACGTCCTCGGCGGCGTTGCGGCCGCGATTGACGCCCGAGAGCACCAGATCCGGCTTGTCCTGCATGATGTGGCGCACGCCCATGATGACGCAATCGGTCGGCGTGCCGCGCACCGCGAAGTGGCGCTCGCTGACTTCTCTCAAGCGCAAGGGATCGTTGAGCGACAGCGAATGCGAGACGCCGGACTGGTCGGTCTCGGGCGCGACCACCCACACCTCGTCCGACAAAGCGCGCGCGATCGCTTCGCAGGCGGCCAGGCCCGGCGCGTGAATGCCGTCGTCGTTCGTTACGAGAATACGCATTTATTTCCTTGCCGCTCACTGATGCCTCTATCCGTCACCCTGAGGTGCGCGCGAAGCGCGCCTCGAAGGGCGACGGCCAAATTCCTCAAGGCCTTGGCCGTGCATCCTTCGAGGCCCGCCTTCGGCGGGCACCTCAGGATGACGGAGATAGGTCTAGTCACTTCACTTTCTCAATCGTCGTCACGCCGCCCATATACGGCTTCAGCACGTCCGGCACGGCGATCGCGCCGCCGTCCTGCTGATAGGTTTCCATCACCGCGACCAGTGCGCGGCCGACGGCGACGCCGGAGCCGTTGAGCGTGTGCACGAAGGCCGGCTTGTTGTCCTTGCCGCGATAGCGCGCGTTCATGCGTCGCGCCTGGAAGTCGCCGCACACCGAGCAGGACGAGATTTCGCGGAACATGTTCTGGCCCGGCAGCCAGACCTCGATGTCGTAGGTCTTCTGCGCGGCAAAGCCCATGTCGCCGGTGCAGAGCGTGACGACGCGGTAATGCAGATCGAGCTTCTTCAGCACCGCCTCGGCGCACGACAGCATGCGCTCGTGCTCTTCCTTCGACTTGTCCGGCGTGGTGATCGAGACCAGCTCCACCTTGGTGAACTGGTGCTGGCGGATCATGCCGCGCGTGTCGCGGCCGGCCGCGCCCGCTTCGGCGCGGAAGCACGGCGTGCAGGCGGTCAGCCTAAGCGGCAGTTCGTCCTCGGCAACGATGGACTCGCGCACGAGATTGGTCAGCGGCACTTCGGCGGTGGGGATCATGCCCCAGCGAGCACCCTTCATGTCGACCGCCGCGGCGTTGTTGGCGAAGACATCGCCGGAGACCGCCCAGAACTGATCGTCCTCAAACTTCGGCAATTGCGCCGTGCCGAACATAGCTTCATCGCGCACCAGCAACGGCGGATTGACCTCCGTATAGCCATGCTCCTCGGTATGCGTATCGAGGAAGAACTGGCCGAGCGCGCGCTCCAGCCGCGCCAGCTTGTTCTGCAACACGACGAAGCGCGCGCCGGACAATTTGGCGGCGAGCTCGAAGTCCATCATCTTCAAGTCTTCGCCAAGCTCGAAATGCTGCTTCGGCGCGAATGAATACGTACGCGCCGCGCCGTGCTTATGATGCTCGATATTGCCGTGCTCGTCGGTGCCGACGGGCACTTCTTCGAGCGGCGTGTTCGGGATCTGCGCCAGCACCGCATCGACTTCGGCGCCGAACTTCTTGGCGTCGGCGTCGAGCTTCGGCAGATCGTCCTTGAGCTTCGCCACTTCAGCCTTCAGCGCATTAGCCCGCGCCTCGTCCTTGGCTTTCATCGCCTCGCCGACTTCCTTGGACGCCGCGTTGCGGCGCGCCTGCGCCTGCTCGAATTGGGTGATGGCGGCGCGCCGCTTCTCGTCCAGCGCCAGAAGGTATTGCGACGAGAAGCGCTCCTTCTCATCGGCCTTGAGGTTCGGCCGGCGCGCCATCCCGGCGTCGAAAGCGTCGGGGTTCTCGCGAATGGATTTGATGTCGTACATGGCGGTCCACCGTCATGGCCGGGCTTGTCCCGGCCATCCACGTCGTCCTTTGGGAGAGTCCTGAGGCGTGGATGCCCGGCATAAAGCCGGGCATGACGGAGTCAAGCCCGGTCATTCCGGGGCGCGGGATCGTCCTAACGACCGCTCATTCCCGCGCAAGCGGGAATCCAGCGCGACGATCGAACGCCTCACATTGGCCCTGGGTCCCCGCTTTCGCGGGGACGAGCGGACCGTTGGACGTCTCAGGCCAAGGCGGCTTCGAGGAAGGATTGCAGCTCGGCGGGAATATCCTCCCGCTTGGCGACGATCTCGGCCAGCCTCTTGTCCTTGCTGGCGGCGCTGATCAGGCGGGCATAGCCGTATTCGGAAATCGCCGCGCCCTCGTTCGAGATGACCTTGCGCTTGACCGCGTTGTCGCCGCGATCGACCAGCACGTCGGTAACGCTGTCGGTGATCTGCGTGCGGCTGGCGATCGCCAGCAGATGCCCCTGGCTCTTGGTCTTGGCGAGGCCGACCAGATCGCTGTCCTTGAGGACCTTGGACTTCTCCAGGATCGGCCCGGACACGGTGATATCGTCGCTCGAGGACAATTGCCCGATGGTGTCGATCGGCGCGTCGTCGAGCGTCGCCAGCCGGGCGGCCAATTCGCTTTGCGCGCGCGGGCCGATGTTCTGCGCCAGCCGCTTGATCACGGCATCGAAGATCGCAACCTGCTCGGCCGAATACTTCGCTTTGTTGGCGATGAACAGGTCGGTCATCTGCCGCAACATTTCGAGATGGCGCGTGCGCGAGGCGTTGCGCAGCGACGCATCCAGCTCGGTCAGCAGCAATTGGGTATCCACAGTCCAGTACCCACAGTCTTCACCGCCCACCCCGACCGGACCTAGAAAGTTCCAATCAGGCGGTGTCCCGACAGACTGCTTACCGTGGAATCCGCAAATTAAAACTTAAGCCCGCCGACTGTGACGGTATCATGCAGGATGACCGAACAGTTTAAATTGATAATCTAATTTATCTTTTTGGCTCAATTCGCCGCCGTTCCGGCCGCCTGGGCCTTCGCCGCGGCCTCCGCTTTCGCCTTTTTCTCGACCAGCCGCACCGACCAGATCGAGCCCTCGTAGAGGATCAAGAGCGGCACCGCGAGCGACATCTGGCTGATCACATCCGGCGGCGTCAGCACGGCCGCCAGGACGAAGGCGCCGACGATGAAATAGCGCCGCTTCGCCTTGAGCTGATCGGAGGTGATGATGCCGATGCGGCCCAAGAGCGTCAGGATCACCGGCAACTGGAAGGCGACGCCGAAGGCGAGCACCAGCGACATCATCAGCGACAGATATTCGCCGACCTTCGGCAACAGCGCGATCGAGGCTTCGCCGGGCGCGGTCTGCTGCATGCCGAGCGAGAAGCGCACCAGCATCGGCAGCACCAGGAAATAGACCACCGCCGCGCCGAGCGCGAAGAAGAACGGCGTTGCGATCAGATAAGGCAGGAAGGCCCTGCGCTCATGCCGGTAGAGCCCGGGCGCGACGAACATGTAGATCTGGCTCGCCACGATCGGGAACGACAGGAAGGCCGCGCCGAACATCGCCAGCTTGAGCTGGGTGACAAAATACTCCAGCAGCGCCGTGTAGATGAACTTGGTGTTCTCCGCCCCCGCCACCAAGACGAAAGGCCAGACCAGGATGTTGTAGATATCCTTGGCAAACACAAAGCACAGCGCGAAGGCCAGGCCGAAGCCGATCAGCGCCTTGATGAGCCGCGAGCGCAGCTCGATCAGGTGCTCCATCAGGGGCGCCTTGGTGGCCTCGATGTCCTCGTGGCTCATGCCCCGCTCCCGGCGGTCTTGACCGGTGTCGTCTCGGGCGTGGGCGCGAAGTCCGCGTCGGTGACGGGCGGCGGCGGATCGGGCAGCGGCACGTCGATCTGCGCTTCGATGGCGTGCTGTTCGGCCGGCGCCGGCAGTTCCTCAGACGCGGCCTCCGTTGGCGGGGCCCCTTCCGGTGCGGGCGGCGCATCGGCGCTCGCCATGCTCGCGGGTGTCTCGGTCGGCGTGGTGGCGAGCGGATCGAGATTGGTGAAGCTCTTCACCTCGCTCGATATGTCCTCGGCCTGCTTGCGCAGGTCGGCCATCTCGGCCTCGCGCAACGCTTCCTGGAACTGGCCCTGGAATTCCGCCGACATGCGGCGGATCTTGCCCATCCATTGCCCGACGGAGCGCAAAACGCCCGGCAGCTCTTTCGGACCGATCGCGACCAGCGCGACGACGCCGATGACGACGAGCTCGCCCCACCCAATGTCGAACATGGAATTAGCTCAACTCCCGCGCCCCCGCGGCTCGCGTTATCCGCGGCGCCGATCCGAAGGGGCGCCGCCGCGGCGGCTCGTTAGGAACGCGCGCTCTCGGCGCGACGCTCGGTTTCGGTCTTGAGATCGGTCTTAGGCGCGGCGGCGGCCTCGATGCTCTTGGCCGGCGGCTCGGCTTTCGCCGTGTCGTCTTCCGCCATGCCCTTCTTGAAGGCCTTGATGCCGCCGGCGACGTCGCCCATCAGGTCGGAAATCTTGCCCCGCCCGAACAGCAGGAGCACGACCACGATAACGATGATCCAGTGCCAAATGCTCAGCGAACCCATCACTCATCCCTCCGCGGCGACGGGCTGATCAAGCGCCCGCGTCCCGCATCCTGTTTCGCTTGAGAAACTAGGCTCCGGAAGCGGCAAAAACAAGGACTTCCGGGCGGCACCTTGTCGCCCGGTAAACGTCCTAAATGACGGAATTTACCGCGATTTCGGCTTCGCTGTCGTTCCGGGGCGCGCCCAACGGGTCCGCGCGCAGCGCGGCCCGATGGCAGGCTCCAGCGCGAACCCGGAATCCAGGAGCGATGCAGAACCGTTGGTCTGGATTCCCGGTTCGCGTGCTGCCGATCTCGGGTTTACCCGAGATCGGTATCTTAAGAACCCAAGTCGGCTAAAGCCGACGTGGGTCGCGCGCCCCGGAGTGACGGAGTATTACTTCTCGCCCTCGCCTTCGCCCGCCTCGTCCTCAGCGGTTTCATCGTCGGCGGCTTCCGCCGCCGGCTCGACGTCGACGACATCGACGTCAGCCTCGATCTCGACTTCGACCAACTCGGCCTCGACAACTTCAACCTCGACAGCTTCAGCATCAGCCGCTTCGGCGGTCGCGGCGCCTTCAGCCTCAGGCTCGCCGGAGGACGTGAGCGCCAGATCGAGATCGCCCGGCTCGAGCGGGTCTTCGTCGTCGCGCAAGGTGGAGTCGTCGGTCGGCACCGGCACGGCAAAGCCGGTCGGCAGGCTGCCCTCAATGAGACCGGCGCCCTTGAGCTCTTCGAGGCCGGGCAGATCGCTCACCTCTTCAAGCCCGAAATGCGACAGGAAGGTATCGGTCGTGCCGTAGGTGATCGGACGGCCCGGCACCTTGCGGCGGCCGCGCGGGCGGATCCAGCCGGTCTTGAGCAAGAGATCAAGCGTGCCGCCCGTGGTCTGCACGCCGCGGATCTCTTCGATCTCGGCGCGGGTCACCGGCTGATGATAGGCGATGATCGCCAGGGTCTCGACCGCGGCGCGCGACAGCTTGCGGCTCTCGACCGTGTGCCGGGTCATGAGCCACGACAGATCGCCGGCCGTGCGGAAGCTCCACTTCTTGCCGATGCGCACGAGATTGACGCCACGCGTGGCGTATTCGGCCTGCAACAGCGCGAGCATCTCCTTCACGTTGACGTCGTTCGGCAATTGCTTGCCGAGCGTCGCCTCGTCGAGCGGCTCGGCGGCGGCAAACAGCAGCGCCTCCAGAAGGCGCAACACCTCGGGACGCGTCTCCGGCTCGTTCGGTTGCTCGGCCACGGGCTGCGCCGCGGCATCATCACTGTGAACGATCTCGAGCTTCGGGGCCGTACTCGGCATCGACGACGTCTCCTTGTACTTTTTATTCAGGCGCGTTCTTGGGTCTCATACGCCGTAGCGCCACCGTTGAGGGCGACACGCTTGCGCATGTAGATCGGCGAGAACGACTCTTTCTGGTGAATTTCGGCGACGCCTTCGCGCACCATCTCCAGGGCGGAGGCGAAGGACGAGGCGAAGACCGTCGTGGCTTGCGCCGGCTCCACCACAAAACTGATCAGATACTGGTCGATGCGCGACCAGTCGGTCGCGACGCCGATCATGCGTTCGAGCGTGGCGCGCGCTTCGGCCAGCGACCACACCGTGCGCTGCTTGAAGCGCACGCGCGACAGCGCGGTGCGCTGGCGCTGCACGGCATAGGCCGACAACAGATCGTAGAGCGTCGCGGTCCATTCCGGCTGCTTGACCTCGGCGATCGGCTCCGGCGCGCCACGGGTGAAGACGTCGCGGCCAAGCTGCGGCCGCTCCATCAGCTTGGTGGCGGCGTCGCGGATCGCTTCCAGGCGGCGCAGGCGGTTGGCGAGCGCCAGCGCCATCTCCTCGGCGCTCGGGCCCTCGCCGGCCGGCACTTCCGGCAGCAAGAGGCGCGACTTCAGATAAGCAAGCCAGGCCGCCATCACGAGATAATCGGCGGCCAGTTCGAGGCGCAGTTTACGCGCGGCCTCGACGAAGCCGAGATACTGGTCGGCGAGCGCCAGGATCGAGATCTTCGCCAGATCGACCTTCTGCTGACGCGCGAGAACCAGCAACAGGTCGAGCGGGCCCTCGAAGCCCTCGACGTCGACGATCATCGCCGGCTCGTTCTCGGAGCGGTCGGTCTCTAGCGTGGGAAAATCGGCAGCGCTCATGAACTCATCCGTTGCGCGGCGATGCCGCCGACCATGTCGTTGAAAATCTTGCGCGCGGCAGCGACATCAAACTCTTCCGGCGCGCCGCGGGCCGCCAGCGCCGCCTCCGCGCGGATCGCGGCTTCACCCGACAACAACGGCGCGACCGAAGCCACCTGCGCCATCTCGTCGAGCTTGCCGTTGCAATGAAGCACCACGTCGCAACCAGCGGCGAGCGCGGCATTGCTGCGCTCGGCCAAGCTGCCCGAAAGGGCGTTCATCGACACATCGTCACTCATCAGCAGGCCCCGGAACCCGATGAAGCCGCGAATCACTTGTTGCACCATTGTGACCGAAGTTGTGGCCGGCGCGATGGCATCAATTGCGCTAAACACAACATGTGCGGTCATGCCGAGCGGCAGCGCCGCCAAGGGCCGGAACGCCGCGAAATCCGTGGCTTCCAGAGTTCCACGGTCGGTGTCGACCACCGGCAGCTTGTGATGGCTGTCGGCGGTGGCGCGGCCGTGGCCCGGCAGGTGCTTGAGCACCGGCAGGACGCCGCCAGCCTGCAGGCCGTGGGCGATGGCGGCGGCGATCGCCGCCACCTTGCCCGGTTCATGACCGTAGGCCCGGTCCCCGATCACCGGGTCACCTCCTGCCACGGGCACATCCGCGATCGGCAGGCAATCCACGTCGATACCGACCCCGATCAGGTCGGAAGCAATCAGATGGCCGGCGAGCCGGGCCGCGGCCAGGCCCGAGGCCGGGTCGCGGTCGTAGAGTTCGCCATAAACGGCGCCGGGCGGATAGGCCGGCCAATGTGGCGGGCCCAGGCGTTGCACCCGGCCGCCTTCCTGGTCGACCAGGACCGGCGCGTGCCGGCCGACGGCATCGCGAAAAGACGACGTCAATTCAATGAGTTGATCTTGATCGCTAACGTTGCGCTTAAAGACGATCAGACCCCACGGCTGCGATTCACGCAGAAAGGCGCGCTCGCTGGCCGAGATCGTCGTACCGGCCACTCCGGTAATAAATGCGCGCGCCGTCATCGACGCCGATTAGCCCGCCCCGTGAACGGGGGTCAACCCTTGGGCCGTTAATTCCTCTGGATGATGCACTGTCCGCCGGCCGACTTCAGGGCCGAGCAGACTTCCGTGGCCTCGCTGCCATTGGCGAAGGGGCCGATCATGGCGCGGTAATAGGTGCCTTTCGCCCCCAGATCGACCCGGTAGACGAAATGCGGCTTGCCGCCGAGCTGGGCGCCGTATTTGCCGACCAAGGCGCGGTAGGCCGCCTCGGCTTCGGCCTCGGAGCGCTGCGAGGTGACCTGCACGCCATAGGCGCCGCTGCTCGGCGCGGCCGGCTGCGACGACGGCACCGACGCGGTGCGGACCGGCGCCTGGGCGCGGGCTGGCGCGGCATTGGGATTGAGCGACAGCGGCGCATTGCTCGGCGGCGCCGCGGCGGGGGCCGCAGCCGGCGCGGCGGCTTGCGGCGCAGCCTGTGGCGCGACCGGGCGGGTCTGGACCTGACGGGCGGGAGCCGGCGCTTGGTCAGCCGGCTGCGGCGCGACGGACACGCGCTGCGTCTGCACCTGCCGCATCGGCTGGTCCGGCACCAAGGCCAGAGGCGCGTTGTTCGCCGTCACCGGTGCGGCATCGGCAATGGCCGCGCCAGCCGGCTGATCAGGACGGATCGAGATGGTGCGGACCTTCTTGGGGTCGTTGCCGGCCGCGCCGGCCGGGCCCGAGTTTCCTGAAGCGTTGTCTGGTGTTAGCGGCGGATTTTCAACCGGTCTCTCTTCCCGCGAGACGAGCTTCTCGCCCTGCGGGCCGCTGACGCGGTCCGTAATCTGCTTGCTGGAATCCTTGGCGGTCGCGGGCACGATCTTGCTCGGTGCCGACTCCGCCTTGATCACCGGCGGCGGCGCACTCGCGCCGGACGAGCCGAAGATGGCGCGGTAGCCGAAGGCGCCGGCGGTGCCGATAATGGCAACGGCGACGATGGCGGCGACGGCGACAACACCAACACGCCGCCGCGACGGCGGCACGTCGTCATAGAAATCCTGCTCGCCGGCATCGTATGGCGGGTTGTTCGGATCGTAGGCGCCGGTCGCCGGATAACCAGCGGCGCCATTGGCGGCGTACTGGTCGTAACCCGCATCGGCCGCATAACCCTGCTGACCATAGGCGGCCTGCTCGTAAGCCTGCTCCTGGTGGGCGTCATAAGGCGCGGTCGGTGCCTGCGACGTCGCGTAATACTCTTGCTCGTGCGCGGCATAGTCCTGCGCCGCCGCAACGGCCGGCGCCTCGGGCGCCTGGGGGGCGGCATAGACCGGGGCGGCGGCCTGCTCAGCGGCGCGGCGGGCATTCTCACGGCTGAACTCGCCGAAGGGATCGCTCTGGCCGATCAGGCGCGCCAGCTCAGCCAGCGGATCGGCGCCAGCCGGCGCCTTGCCCTGCCCCGCACGGGCAATGGATTCGCTGGAGCGGTAAGGTCGCTGGCTATGATCGTCCGCCATTCGGTCCCCGGTGAATAATTCGCGTGTGCTCGTCCGATCGCGAGAAGCTGCGTCTGACACAGCTCGGCGGGCGAGGCCTATCGCATCTCTTCGGGCGCATCGACCCCGAGCAGCGCGAGCCCCGAGGCGAGCACGGTGACGATCCCCTGCACCAAAGCGAGCCGCGCCTTGGTCGTTTCTGGATCATTCTGGATAATGAAGCGTAAATGAGGCAAGTCTTTTCCGCGCGTCCAATGGGCATGGAACTCGCTTGCCAGCTCATACAGGTAGAATGCAACCCGGTGCGGCTCGTGCGCCTGGGCAGCGGCCTCGATCAGGCGCGGATAGAGCGCGATCCGGCGCAGGATCGACTGCTCGCCGGTGTCGCTCAGCTTGGCGACGTTGGCATTCTCAAGCCATTCCACACGCGCGGCACGGTCTTCCGGCAGGTCGGACAATTCGGCGCGCGCGTTACGGAAGATGGATTCGCCGCGGGCGTGGCCGTACTGGACGTAGAACACCGGATTGTCGCGCGAGTGCTCGATGACCTTGGCGAGGTCGAAGTCGAGCGGCGCGTCGTTCTTGCGATAGAGCATGTCGAAGCGCACGGCCGACACGCCGACTTCCTCGACCACTTCACGCAAAGTGATGAAATCGCCGGCCCGCTTGGACATCTTCACCGGCTCGCCGTTGCGCAACAGCTTCACGAGCTGCACCAGCTTGACGTCGAGATCGGCGTCTTTGCCGCCCAACGCCTTCACCGCCGCCTGCATGCGCTTGACGTAACCGCCGTGATCGGCGCCCCAGACGTCGATGAGATGCTTGAAGCCGCGGTCGAGCTTGGATTTGTGATAGGCGATGTCGGTGGCGAAATAAGTGTAGCTGCCGTCCGACTTCTTCAGCGGACGATCGACGTCGTCGCCGAAGGCGGTCGAGCGGAACAGCGTCTGCTCGCGGTCTTCCCAATCCTCGACGGCGCCGCTCTTGGGCGGCGGCAGGCGGCCTTCATAGACGTGGCCCTGGGCACGCAGGAATTCGATGGTCTCGGCGACAACGTCCTTGGCCCGCTCGACGACAGGAGCGACCGAAAACGGATCGGGCTCCTCGCCTTCGATCAGCGAGCGCTCGGAGAAGAACACGTTCGGCACGATGGCGAGCCGCATCAGGTCGTTGCGGATCTCGGCCATCATCATGTCGGTGGCGCGGCGCCGGATGATCGGCAGCCATTCGGCCTCCGGCATTTCCTTGAGCTCGGTGCCGTAGTCACGCGCCAGCTCGCCGCCGCATTCCTTCAGATAATCGCCCGGATAGAGGCCGTCCGGAATGGTGATGGTCTCGCCGAGCGCCTCAAGATAGCGCAGATAGGCCGAGCGGGCGAGCACATCGACCTGCGCGCCGGCGTCGTTGATGTAGTACTCGCGCGTGACGTCGAAGCCGGCGAAGGCCAGGAGGCTCGCCAGCGCATCGCCGAACACCGCGCCGCGGCAATGGCCGACATGCAGCGGCCCGGTCGGGTTGGCCGAAACATATTCGACATTGACTGGCGTGCCCTGCCCCACCGTGCTGCGGCCATAGGCCTTGCCGGCGGCCAGCGCCTGGCGCAGCGCCTCGCCCCAGACATGGGACTTGAGCGTCAGATTGATGAAGCCGGGGCCGGCGACGTCGACCTTCTCGACGATCGCCTCGGCGCGCAGCGCGGTGGCGATCTCTTCCGCCAGATCGCGCGGCTTCTTGCCGGCGTCACGCGACAGCACCATGGCGGCATTGGTGGCCATGTCGCCGTGCGAGGCTTCCTTCGGCGGCTCGACGACCACGCGCGACAGATCGGCGCCGGGCGCGACCAAAGGCGCCACGGCGGCGCGCACGCGCGCCAGCATGTCGGCGAACAGATGCACCGAGGGCGCCGCCAGCTTGGGGGCTTCAACAGCCGGTGCGACCGGAAACGGCGGCGTGGCGGCCACGGGTGACGGCAGCGGCGCTGCAATCTTCGGGGGCGGCTTGAGCTTATGCTCAGTCTTGGGCCCACTCTTGGGCTTTGGCGCTGCCTTGGGCTTCGACACCGCAACCGGCGCGCTCGCCTTCGGCGCAGCGATCTTTGGCGCCGTCTTCTTCACGGTTTTCTTGACGGCCTTTTTGGCGGCTTTCTTGACGCTCTTGCGGACGGTCTTCTTGAGACCCTTCTTCGCAGCCGCTTTGGTCTTGCGCGACGATCGAGACGCGGTTTTGGCCTTCTTCTTGGCCGCGGTCTTCGTCTTGCGCGCGGACTTGTTGCGCGCAGATTTGGTCGCCGAGCGGGCCTTGGTCTTACGGCGCTTAGCTTTGGACTTCGTCGCGGATGCCATGATGTTGTTGCGGGTAATGGATTCCAGGGAGCGAGTCAAAAACACGAGACCATAACGCGAGACCATGTTGCCGCACTGCGGCATCGGCGTGCCAGCACCGGCCCCTGCACGAAATACCGCCTATAAATTGTTTCCGGCAAGTGTTTCTTAATCGGGAGTTGTAATCCTCGGCGCAGATTTAGATGAGATTCACGCATGGCCGCACGCCTCCGGTTGGTGCCTACCTTGACGTCGACCGGGTCCCGTTCGTCGTTGGCCGATATCGGCGAGCGCGCCGGCCATCTGAGCGTCGAAATCGCCGATATGGCGGGCCTGATCGGCGATCTCACCACCCTCGGCAAAACCCAGTCGCAGCATGCGCAGGGTGCCATCAGCGCAGCCGCGCAGATGACGCACGTGAATGCCGCGCTGGCGACCTCGATGGCGGCGGCGCGCGAATCGGCCGACGTCACCCAGGCGACCTTGAGCCAGAATGCCGAAGCCGTGTCGGCCGCGCTCACCGGTGCCCGTGAGAAGATCGAAACGCTCGGCAACGGCGCCATCGCCCTGAAGGCCTCGATCGAAGAAGTCGCCGAGACGATCCGCCAGGTGCAGGAAACCAGCGGCGCCATCCGGCGCATCGCCGACGACACGCAATTGCTCGCGCTCAATGCCAGCATCGAAGCAGCCCATGCCGGCTCGGCCGGCGCCGGCTTTGCCGTCATCGCGGCGGCGGTGAAGGTGCTCGCCGAACAGGTGCGGGTGTCGTCGCGCGCCAACCAGACGAACCTCGAAGTGCTCACCACGACGCTGACCCGGCTCCTGAGCGAAGCCGAGAGCAACAGCATGACGGCGCAGGCCGCCAAGACAGAATCGCACCAGGCGCAGCAATCGCTCGACAATCTCCATGCGCTGGTGGAGTCGGTCGAGCGCGTCACCCACGAGATCGGCGTGATGGCGCAATCGGTCGAGCAGAACAGCAGCAGCTACGAGGCGCTGCATGGCGAGCTCACCGCGCTGGTCGAGGCCGTGCAGGCCGGCGGCGGCAAGCTGACGCAGGCGCAGGACCGCGCCAACTCGATCCTCGGCATCAGCGAGGACTTCATCCTGTTCATCGCCTCGTCCGGCATCAAGACGCAGGACTCGGCGATCGTCGCGCTCTGCCAGAAATCGGCCGCCGCCATCGGCGCCCTCTTTGCCCGCGCCGTCGCGCGCGGCGAGATCAGCCTCGATAACCTGTTCGACGAACACTACCAGCCGGTCGCGCACTCCGACCCGCAACAACTCCTGACGAAGTTCGTCGCGTTCACCGATCGTGCCCTGCCGCCGCTGCAGGAGCCGCTGCAGGAGCCGCTGCTCGAGGCCGACGCCCGCATCGTGTTCGGCGCGGCGGTCGACCGCAACGGCTATCTGCCGACGCACAATCTCAAATACGCGCAGCCGCAGGGCGCCGATCCGGTGTGGAATTCGGCGAACTGCCGCAACCGCCGTCTGTTCAACGATCGCACCGGTCTGTCGGCGGGACGCAGCACGCGCCCCTTCCTGTTGCAGACCTATCGGCGCGACATGGGCGGCGGCAACTTCATGCTGATGAAGGACGTGTCCGCGCCGATCACCGTGAACGGCCGGCACTGGGGCGGCTTCCGCATCGGCTTCAAGGCCTGAACCGCACCGCGACACCGCCATGGTGACGCACGCGGCTACCGTCCGCAAAATCCGCAGCTCTGTTGCGCGGCGGATGCAACGGGGATGTTGTCCCAGATCAAGGAACCAGACCCCGTTTCAACCCGACACTGTGCATACTCAGATTCGAGGAGAGACAAGCCATGTTCAAGATTGCGGTGATTGTCTGGGTGATGCTGGGGACCGTCTTTGCCGGAGTTGCGGTCATGGCGATCCTGGCTGTGCCATCGTTGGCCGCCCACGCGATGAGCTACATCCCTTACGGTGCGATTGCCGGGGCCATTGTCGCCATTCCTTTCGCGTTCGTCGTCGCTGGCCGCATGAGCAAAACCTTCGCACGCTAGCGCGCCTACGCTCCGCCGCACATGTGCTGCGAGTCCGACAACGTCCAGGACTCGCGGGTGTGCTCATTGGTCGTCTTATAGACCTTGCCGCGCGTGTCGCCGGGCGGGCAATCGCCCGGCAGTTCGATGAGACAGACGCGCACTTTGTCGCCGATGCGCGAGCGCACCACCGCGCCCTCCCATTGATATGAGACCTGCAGGCCGCCGTTCGCGAAGGTGACCAACGTGCCGGTCGCGGGCTTCGGCTCCGTCGCCGGCAGTTCATCGCCGAAGCGGTCGCCGATCTCCTTGATCGTCGTGACGGCGCACTGGCCGATCTTGCGCGGCATATGGGACGATTGGGCTTGCGCGGACGCGAACGCGACCAACAGGCTTCCGGCAACGAGGCCGCAGGCGACGTGTCTCAGCATGACGGGGTCCCAATAAGTTCGGCGCTGTCGTCTTAGCGTTGTCGCGGTTCCACGCAAGAGCCGGCAGTGGGCGGAAACGGCACGGGCTTTGCAAGTCCGGCACCAGACGGCGACTTTCCGGGACATACACAATGCGGCGGCTGGCCCTTCTCCTCTTCGCGATGATCATGACGGGCGCGGCACAGGCGCAAGGCACCTTCCCGTGCGATGCCTTCATCAAGAATGCCGACGGATCGTGGACGGCCGCCCGCAATGTCCGCCTGCCCGGGCCGGGCACCAGCTACGGCGTCAATCAAGGCGCGGTCTTCACGCCGAACATGTCGATCATGGGCATGAACGTCGCCAGCGAACTCGAACGCCAATGCCCGGCGAACCTGGTGCCGGCGGCGCAGACAACGGTCGACGTGACGAAATACGCCGACGCGAAGGGCAATATCGATGCGCAGGCGCTGACCTGCGGTCAGTTGGCCGATGCCTCACAGGAGGACGCGGAATTCCTGGCGGTCTGGTATGCCGGCTGGCGCGACGGCCAGACCAAGAGGACCGCGCTCAACCTCGCCGCGGCGCGCGCCGCGATCCCCGATCTCATCGTCTACTGCAAGGCCAACAAGGACCGGCCGGTCGCATCCGCTATCGACGCCGTCATGAAGAAAGCCCAGCGCTGACGCCACATCAAGGACTGAGCGGCCAAGCCGCAAGGTCCAACTGATCGCTGCGGATGTTGTCGTAATAGCTGCCGACGAAGATGTTGGCGCTTTCGCCGAGCTTGTTGCCTGGGACCGTCTGCAGCCGTGCCCACAGACCCGCGACACCGACGCGCAGGCCGGCGCCGCCGCCATCACCCGCCCGCGCCTGCATGGTCAGCAGCCACAGCCGCGCCGCCGTCAGCCGCAAGCGCGCCAGCGACAGATGAACGCGGGCGGCGTCCTGGGCGATGTCGGGCGACAGCCCGTGCGCGATCAACTCGCGGTTCGCGCGCTCAATGGTGCCGAGCGCCTTCATGGTCAGCACGACGCGGGCCGCGTAATCGCCGAGCGGCGTCGGCTGGGCGGCATTGATGGCGGCGGCCTGCCCGGGATCGTCGGCCCGCGCCATGTCGACCGCGCAGGCGTGGATCGTATCCTGATGCAGGGCGAAGACCGCGCCGGCGAACAGCGCCAGAAGCTCTTCGTTGGTGGCAAAGCTCTCGACCGCGGCGGTGGCCTGCGCCGCCATGTCGATCCAGGAGATATCGGGCTCGGACATAGCGGATAACCTAGCGCAACTCGGGCGTATTGTTGCAATAGCGCCCGTGCTCGACGAGCGCGTAGCGGTCGGTCATGCCGGCGATATAGTCGGCGATGCGCCGCGCCCGCCCCGTCTCGCCCATACGTTCGAGGCCCGCGCCCCATTCGGCCGGCAGATCGGCCGGCTTGGTGCTGTAATGCGCGAACAGATCGCGCACGACCCGCTCGGCGTCGCCCATCACGCGCATCACCCAGTCGTGGCGATACATGCGCGGATAGAGGAATCCCTTGATGCTCTTGTCGGCCTCGGCCTTCGCCGGCGACCAGGCGATGACCGCCTGCGACGCGTAGCGCACATCGGCAGCCGAGCGCGGCGCCAGCGCCGTCAACTGGCGCGTGCTCTCGGCGATGACGTCCTCGATCATGCGCGTGATGATCCGCCGCACCAGTTCGTGCACCCGGCGGCTGTCATCAAGCCGGCCGTGGCGGCTGTCGATCTCGGACAGGATGGCACCGATCAGCGGCACCACAGCGATGTCGTCGAGCGTGAACAGGCCGGCCCGCAGGCCGTCATCGATATCATGGGCATCATAGGCGATGTCGTCGGCGATCGCCGCGACCTGCGCCTCGGCGCTGGCGAAGGACCACAGTTCCAGGTCCTGCACCCGCGAATAGGCCAGGATTGGCGCCGGCACGCCGTGCGCGGCGTAACGCGCCGTGGGCAGGCCTTCAGGGGTGATGAGCGGCCCGTTGTGCTTGACCAGCCCCTCCAAAGTCTCCCAGGTCAGATTGAGCCCGTCAAAGCCGGCATAGCGGCGCTCCAGATCGGTGACGATACGTAGCGCCTGGGCGTTGTGGTCGAAACCGCCATAGGCCCTCACGCAGGCGTCAAGCGCGCGCTCACCGGCGTGGCCGAAGGGCGAGTGGCCGAGATCGTGCGACAGCGCCAAAGCCTCGGCGAGGTCCTCGTCGAGCCCGAGGGCGCGGGCAAGCGACCGGGCGATCTGGACCACTTCCAGGGTGTGGGTCAGCCGCGTCCGGTAGTGGTCGCCCTCGTGGTAGACGAAGACTTGAGTTTTGTGCGCCAGCCGCCGGAACGCGGCCGAATGGATGATGCGGTCGCAATCCCGACGGAAATCGTTGCGCGAAGCGCTGCCCGGCTCCGGATAGCGCCGGCCGCGGCTCGCGCCGGGGTCGGTGGCTGAGGGCGCGCGCGCAATGGCCGTACTGATCGCCATGATGAAAGTCTGCCCCGGTCCCAGCCGCCGTGCATTGATTTCGCCGGCCGGCGCACTTAACTATTCACAGGTGGCTCTGCCAATAGGATTGAATTGCAAAAAGGCAAAGCCCAAAAAGGCGAAGCAATGAGCGGCAACGTCACGGTCAGCGAGCGGGCGGCGAAGCGAATCGGCGAGATTCTCCGGGCCGAGCCGGATGGCACCATGCTGCGCGTTTCCGTGGAAGGCGGCGGCTGCTCCGGTTTCCAGTACAAGTTCGACATGGACCGCGCCAAGGCCGCCGACGATCTGGTGATCGCGCGCGACAACGCCGTGGTGCTGATCGATCCGGTCTCGGTCAACTATATGGCAGGCTCGGAGATCGACTTCGTCGAGGACCTGATCGGCGCCTCGTTCAAGGTCAAGAACCCGAACGCCACCGCGTCCTGCGGCTGCGGCACCAGCTTCGCGCTCTAAGCGAACGAACCGGCGTGCGCGCCTGCTTCAGTTTACCTTCATGCCGGCCGTCTTGGCGAAGGTGGCGTAGGTGCCGATCTCGTCCTTCACCAATGCGCCGAACTCGGCCGGCTTGAGCGTTGTGGTTTCCACACCCAGGGCCGTCAGCTTCGCCTTCACCTCCGGCGTCTGCACCGCCTTGACGATCTCGGCGTTGAGTTTGTCGACGATCGCCTGCGGCGTCTTGGCGGGCGCAAAGGCGCCAATCCAGAACGTGTAGTCGCTGTTTGGGAAACCCGCTTCGAGCGTGGTCGGCACATTCGGCAGCGCCGCCGCGCGCGTGCGGCTGCTGACCGCCAGCGCCAGGAGCTTGCCGCTCTGGATGAAGGGCAGCGCTGTCGCGATCGGGCAAAAGTAGTAATCGACGCGCCCGGCCATGATCTCGGTCAGCGCCTCGGCGCCGCCCTTGAACGGCACGTGCACGGCCTCATAGCCCGCGCTCATGCGGAAGCGTTCGGCGCTCATATGCACCGCCGAGCCGACGCCCAGCGACGCAAAGCTCATCGAGCCCGGCTTGGCCTTCGCCGCGGCGACGAATTCCTGCACCGTCTTGATGCCCTTGGATGGCGCGATAATGAGCACGTTCGGTACGCTGCCCATGAGACCGACGGGCGCGAAATCGCGCGCGACGTCGTAGCTGAGATTGGGATAGAGCGCCGGCGCGATCGTATGCGCCGATGACGTCGCCAAGAGCGTGTAGCCGTCCGGCTCCGCCTTGGCGACCGTGGCCGTGCCCAAGGTGCCGCCCGCCCCGCCTCGGTTCTCAACGACCACAGGCTGGCCGAGTTGCGCCGACAACCGGTCGAGCACGATGCGGGGCACGACGTCGGTGGCACTGCCGGCGCCAAATGGGATCATCACGCGAATGGGCTTGGTCGGCCAGCTATCGGCTTGCGCCGTTGTCGACGCCGCCACGAGCAAGGCCGCAACAGCAATCCGGACGCCGCGCATGATCCACCCTCCGATCGACAGAACCGGAGGATGATCAGCAACATTCATGCCATCGGCCTGTGCCGACGGCCGCGGCTATTCGGCCGCCACCGCGGGCTTGGCCGGCATGTCCTCGACCTCACTGAGCTGCGGCTCGAGCTTGCGCTTAAGGATGCGGTCGAAGCGGTCGAGATAGAGATAGATCACCGGCGTGATGTAGAGCGTCAGCAACTGCGACACGCACAGGCCGCCGACCACGGCGACACCGAGCGGCTGGCGCAACTCGGCGCCGGCACCGGTACCGAGCGCGATCGGCAAGGTGCCGAAGATCGCGGCAAAGGTCGTCATCATGATCGGCCGGAAGCGCAACAGACAGGCTTCGCGGATCGCGGCCTCGGCCGAGAGCCCCACGCGGCGGCGCTCCAGCGCGAAGTCGATCATCATGATCGCGTTCTTCTTGACGATGCCGACCAGCATGACGATGCCGATCATCGCGATCACCGACAGGTCCATCTTGAACAGCAAGAGCGTCAGGATGGCGCCGATGCCCGCTGACGGCAGGCCGGAAATGATCGTGATCGGATGGATGAAGCTCTCGTAGAGGATGCCGAGCACCACATAGGCGGCGAAGATCGCCGCCAGCACCAGCACGAACTGGCCCTTCTGCGCGTCCTGGAACACCTGCGTGGTGCCCTGGAAGCCCGTGGTGATCGTGGCCGGCAGGTTTTCCTCACGTTCGAGCTTCTGAATGGCGTCGACCGCTTGGCCGAGTGAGACGCCGGGTGCGAGATTGAACGAGATCGTCACCGCCGGCTGCTGGCCCTGGTGGTTGATCTGCAGCGGGCCGACCGTCCGCACGAAACGCGTCACCGCCGACAGCGGCACGGTCGTGCCGTTCGATGTCTTCACGAAGATGCGGCTGAGGTCGTTGGCGCTCGCCCGGTACTCCGGCAGGCTTTCCAGGATCACCTGGTAGTCGTTGGCCGGCGTATAGATGGTCGCAACCTGACGCGAACCGAAGGCGTTGTAGAGCTCCTGGCGCACCTGGTCGATGGTGACGCCGTAAACACCCGCCTTCTCGCGGTCGACTTCCACCGTGACCTGCGGGTTCTTCACATAGAGGTCGGTGGTGACGTCGAGCAGGCCCGGCAGTTGCGCGATCTTGTCGCGCATCTCGGGCGTGATGCGATAGAGCGTGTCGGTGTCGTTGGATTGCAGGGTGTACTGATACTGGCTCTTGTTCAGCCGACCGCCCAGATTGATGTTCTGGATCGGCTGGAAGAAGATCTGCATGCCCGGCACGACATTGGCGTTCTTGCGCAGCCGCGCGATCACCGTCTGCAGGTTATCGCGTTCCTTGCGCGGCTTAAGCGCCACCAGCATGCGGCCTGAGTTGCCGACCGTGTTGGGGCCGCCGACGCCGACGGTCGAGTTGACGTATTCGACCGCCGGATCCCGACGCACGATGTCGGCCACCTTGCGCTGATGCTCGGCCATCGCCGCAAAGGAAATGTCGGTCTTGCCCTCGGTAATGCCGATGACGTTGCCGGTGTCCTCGATCGGGAAGAAGCCTTTCGGCACAACGATGTAGAGCCAGACAGTGCCGGCAATGGTCGCCAAAGTGACCGCCAGCATCACCGGCTTGTGGCGCAGCACCCAGTCGAGCGTCCGCTCGTATCCGCGCAGCCAGGCCTCGAACATCCGCTCGAAGGCGCGCAGCACGAAATTCTGCTTCTCCTCGCCGGGGTGATGCCCCTTGAGCACGCGGGCGCACAACATGGGCGTCAGCGTCAGCGAGACGAAGCCGGAGACGATGATGGCCACCGCGATCGACACGGCGAACTCGCGGAACACGCGGCCGACCATGCCGCCCATCAGCAGCACGGGGATGAACACCGCGATCAGCGAGAAAGTGATCGACACGATGGTGAAACCGATCTCGCGCGAGCCCTTGAGCGCCGCCTCGAACGGTCGCATGCCGCCCTCGATGTGGCGGACAATGTTCTCGAGCATCACGATGGCATCGTCGACGACGAAGCCGACCGACAAGGTCAGCGCCAGCAGTGTCATGTTGTTGATCGAAAAGCCGAAGGCATACATCGCCGCGAAGGTGCCGATCAGCGAGACCGGCACGGCCAAAGCCGGGATGATGGTCGCCGAAACCTTCCGCAAGAACAGGAAGATCACCATGATGACCAGCGCGATGGCGATGCCGAGTGTCTCCTTGACGTCGTAGACGGCGTCGCGGATCGACACCGACCGGTCGAACAAGGTCCCCATCTGGATCGCGGGCGGAATCTGCGCGCGCATTTGCGGCAGCTTGGCGCGTACCATGTCGACGACTTCGACGGTGTTGGCATCGGGCTGGCGCTGCACCGCCAGGACGATGGCGCGGGCGTCATTGTACCAGGTCGCGATACGGTCGTTCTCGACGCTGTCGATCACCCGCGCCACTTCGCTCAGCTTGACCGGTGCGCCGTTGCGATAAGTGATGGTGACGTCGCGATAGGCGGCCGCCTTCTCCATGGCGCCGGTGGCGAGCAGGGTCAGCGCCTCGCGCTCGCCCTGCAGCGTGCCGACCGGAGCCGACGAATTGGCCTTGGCGATTACGGTGCGAATATCATCAAGGGAGATGTTACGCGCGGCCGCGGCGGCCGGATCGACCTGGACGCGCACGGCGAATTTCTGCGCGCCGTAGACCGCGACCTGGGCGACGCCGGACAATTGCGAGAGCTGCGGCGCCAACACCGTCTCGGCGTAATCGTTGATCGCCGACAGCGGCATGGTGTCGGAGCGCAGGCTGATGAAAATCACCGGGAAGTCGCCCGGATTGACCTTCCGGAACGACGGCGGCGTGGTCATTTCGACCGGCAGGCGGCGCTGGGCGACCGACAACGCGGTCTGCACGTCGAGCGAGGCACCGTCGATATCGCGGCCGAGATCGAACTGGATGGTGATCTGCGTCGTGCCGAGCGACGACGACGACGTCATCGAGGAAATGCCGGCAATGGTGGAAAGCTGCCGCTCGATCGGTGACGCGACCGAGGCCGCCATGGTTTCAGGGCTGGCGCCCGGCAACGTGGCGGTGATCTGGATGGTGGGGAAGTCGACCGCGGGCAGCGCCGCGACCGGCAACAGGCGATAGCCGAAGATGCCGAATACGATCAGGGACGCCGTCATCAGTGTCGTCAACACCGGGCGGCGGATACAGACCTCGGAGATGTTCATGGCTTAGCTGCCTGCGGCGGTCTTAGGCGTGCGAACGTTGACGGGTTTTCCGTCCGACAACAGCAACTGGCCGTCGGTCACCACGGTTTCGCCGCCACTGAGGCCGGAAGCGATGACCGTCTCGTGCCCGACCTGACGGGCGATCTCGATGTGCTGAACCTTGGCGGCGCCATCCTTCACCACGAAGATGAAGTTGCCGGTCTGGCTGATCTGCACGGCGCTCGACGGCACCACGATCGAGTCCTCGACCCGCAGAGTCATCTCGGTGTTGACCAGCGTGCCCGGCCACAACAACTCGTCGGTGTTGGGCATAGTGGCGCGGATCGTCGCCATGCCGGTCGCCGGATCGATGGTGTTCTCGATCATCGTCACGGTGCCGGTGGCACGCTTCTTGTCGCCCGGGATCACGGCTTCGATGGTCGCGGTCTCGGCGGCAATGGCCTGACGGATGTCGGGCAGACTCTTCTGCGGCACCGTGAAGCTGACATAGACCGGCGAGACCTGGATGATGGTCGCGAGCGGGCTGGTGTCAGCCGGGCGCACAAGGTTGCCGACCTTGACCTGGGCGGCGCTGATGCGGCCCGAGATCGGCGCGCGGATGGTCGCCCAGGAGAGCTGGACCTTGAGATTGTCGATCAGCCCCTGCTCGACCTTGATCGCGGCCCGATAGACGTCCTGCTGGGTCTTGGCATTGTCGAGGTTGACGATCGGGGTGGCCGACTTGGCGACCAGATCGGTATAGCGGGCGACGTCGCGCTCGGCGCCGGCGAGCTGCGCCTTGTCGCGGGCGAGCGCGCCTTCGATCTGGGTGATCTGCGCCTCGAGCGACCGGCCGTCCAACGTGAACAGCAGATCGCCCTTCTTGACCGTGGCGCCGTCATTGAAGTGGACCGCGGTGATTTCGGTCTCAAGTCGCGACTTGAGCGCCACGCTCGCCATCGGCGTCACGCTGCCCAAGGCATCGAGCTTGACCGGCATTTTCTTGCGTTCGGCGGTGGCGACATCGACGGGCACCGTCTGGCTCGCCCGAGTCTGCAACCGCGCCGCCGCGTTGTCGCTTGTCCAAGTCCCACGTAAGAGCACGGCGACGCCGACCAGGGCGAGCACCGCACCCCCCAAAAGCCACTTTTTCTTGGTCATAGGCAATCTTTGTTCCGGGTTTCGCTAAAGCCCCACGCCCCGGTCGCCCCCTCTCGTTCGGCGGGCTCTCCGCACCCGATCAGGAGCCGCGCCGGCCGTAGTCCTAGCATATTAACGGGCCCAAGTGCATATCCCTGCGCTCGCTGGTAAACACAGCCAGCACCATGTTTATTCTCTCATTCGGCCGCCGGAAGTGTCCCCATGCGCATCGCCACCTGGAACGTCAATTCGGTCCGCCAGCGACTCGATCACTTGGTCGCATGGCTGAAGGAGCGGTCGCCGGACATCGTCTGCCTGCAAGAGATCAAGTGCGTGGACGATGCCTTCCCGCGCGAGCCGATCGAAGCGCTCGGCTACAATGTCGCAGTGCACGGACAAAAAACCTTTAACGGGGTGGCGCTCCTGTCGAAGCTGCCCTTCGACGAGGTGGCACCCGGGCTGATCGGTGACGACGGCGATGTGCAGGCCCGTTTCCTCGAAGCGATCGTCTCGACCAAGACCGGCGCGCTGCGGGTCGTCAGCCTCTATCTGCCCAACGGCAATCCACCCAATACCGATAAATATACCTACAAACTCAATTGGATGGATCGGCTGATTAACTTTTCACGTGAGCGATTGAAGCTGGAAGAGCCGATGTTGCTGTGCGGCGATTACAACGTCATCCCCACCCCTGCCGACGCCAAACGCCCCGAGGTCTGGACCAATGACGCGCTGTTCCTGCCGCGCACGCGGGAGAAGTTCCGCACCCTGGTCAATCTCGGCCTCACCGACGCCATCCGGGCGGTCAGCGACTCCGACGACCTCTATACCTTCTGGGACTATCAGGCGGGGGCGTACCAAAAGAACGATGGTATTCGTATCGATCACGTCCTGATGTCACCGCAGGCGGCCGACCGGCTGACCGACGCCGGCATCGACAAACATGTGCGCGGCTGGGAGAAGCCGTCCGACCACGTGCCGGTCTATATCGACCTCGATATCGACGGGCGGTGACCGCCGGACGTGAGAGAGGCGCCGAAACCGACGTGCTGACCCAGGACCTGCAACGGCTCCGGCAATTCCTCCGCGTCGTCGACTGCGGCAGCATCGGCCGCGCCGCCGTCGCGCTCGGCATCTCGCAGCCGGCCCTGAGCAAGAGCCTGCAGCGGCTGGAAGAGGTCGTCGGCGTCAAGCTCTTGGAGCGCTCACGCCGCGGCATCGCCCCCACCGTTTTCGGCCAGACCTTGGCCGCCCACGCCCGCATCATCTTCGCCGAGGTCAAATCCGCCGAAGCCGAGATCGAGGCCCTGCGCGGCACCGGCAGCGGCCGCGTGCGCATCGGGGCCGGCCCGAGCATCATCGACCAGGTGCTGCCCGGCGTGATCGAGACGTTCTGTGCCGAGCAGCCGGACATACGCGTCTCGGTGCGCGAAGGGCTGGTCGACGATCTGTTGGCGGCGCTCGCCAAAACCGAGATCGACATCGCCATCGTGTCGAACTCACGCGGGCTCGACCGCGATCTGTTCATCTGCCAGCCGGTGCTGCAGGACGATCTGACCGTCGTCGTCGGCGCCGGCCACCCGTTGGCGGCACGCCGGAATTGCACGCTTCAGGACCTACTCGGTCATCGTTGGGTCTTGCCGAACCGCGACGAGCCGGTGCGCCAGCGCTTCGACGACGTCTTCCGTGCCGCTGGCGTGCCACCGCCCAAGCCCGTGGTGGAGACGAGCTCGGTCATCTGCATGAAATCGTTGGTGCGGTCCGGGGCCTTCGTCACCTGGCTGCCGCGGCTCTTGGCCGAACACGATCACCGCGCCGGCCACCTGGTGCCGATTGCCATCGACGGCGTGGCATGGGAGCGGCAGGTCTATGTCTGCTGGCGGCGCTCAAGCAGCCTCCTGCCGGCGTGCGCCAAATTCATCGCCACCTTGTGCCAGAGCTTCGGCACCCGACAGCCCGCCGAGGCTGCCCTGCCCGTCAAGCACGGCGCCCGCGTGTGAATGTGCTTTGCGCCGTCCGCAACAACGGTCATTCCTTCAGATTATGACTGGCGCGGCGATTGGAATTGGACTTCGCCGGACCCGTTCCTAACCTCCCGCTTTTCCGCGCTTGGCCGGGATCAAGACGATGCAGACAACCTTTCGCGGTCTTCTAAAGGATCTCGACGACCGCAAGCTCCTCCGCCACGTGTCGCGCGAAGTCGATCCGAAGCATCAGCTCGTCGCCGTCCTGCGCAAGGTGCAGAAGACGATCAACGAGCCGCTGATGTTCGACAAGGTCGCCGGCAGCCCGGCCCCGGTCGCCACCAACATCTTCTGCCGGCGCACCATCCTGTCGGACGCCCTCGGCATCGAGACGCGGGCTTTGGTGCCCACGCTCGTCGCCAAGGAAGGCCAGACGACCCCGCTGGAGACCGTCACCGACGCGCCGGTGCAGGAGATCGTCAAGACCTCGGACTTCGATATCGCCCACGACATCCCGCAGGTCGTGCACTGCGAACGCGACGGCGGCGCCTATATCAGCGCCGGCGTCTGCATCGCGCGCCATCCCGAGACCGGTGAATACAACGCGTCGTGGAATCGCATTCAGCTCGTCGGCGGCGATCACACCCGCATCCGCATGATGCCGCCACAACATCTCGGCCAGTATCAGGAAGTCGCCGAAGCGCGCGGCGAACGCATGCCGATCGCCGTCGCCATC
>JANLJK010000311.1:9151-34216 GCA_029255525.1 Pseudolabrys sp. | reverse complement strand
CGGGAATCCAGGGGACGAAAGCGCAGACTTTCGGCATTATGGCTCTGGGTCCCCGCTTTCGCGGGGACGAGCGGAGAGAACGCGCTTCGATCTGCATGGTATGCGCTTAAAATTATGACCCCCATCGACTCCATCCTCGCGCGGCTGATCGCGCTGCATCCCAAGCGCATCGATCTGTCCCTCGATCGCCTGCAGCGTCTGCTCGCCGCTTTGGGGAATCCGGAGAAGAAGCTACCGCCGGTCATTCATGTCGCCGGCACCAATGGTAAAGGCTCCACCGTCGCCTTCCTGCGCGCGATCCTGGAAGCGGCGGGCCTGCGCGTGCACGTCTACACCTCGCCGCATCTCGTGCATTTCAACGAGCGCTTCCGGCTCGCCGGCAAGCTCGTGTCCGACGAGGCGCTTGCTGGCGTGATGGAGGAATGCGAGCGCGCCAATGACGACGAGCCGATCACCGTGTTCGAGATCACCACGGCCGCCGGCATGCTGCTGTTCTCGCGCCATCCCGCCGATGTGCTGCTCTTGGAGGTTGGTCTTGGTGGTCGTCTCGATGCCACCAATGTCATCGACGCGCCGCTCGCCTCGATCATCACTCGCGTCTCGATGGACCACATCGATTTCCTTGGCGATTCGCTTGAGAAGATCGCGGCCGAGAAGGCCGGCATCCTCAAGCCCAACGTGCCGGGTATTATCGCCGCGCAGCACAGCGACGCGCTGCGCGTGATCGAGCGTCAGGCGGCGCGACTGAAGGCGCCGCTCAAGATCGCCGGCGAGGATTTCACCGCGACGGAAGAGCGCGGCCGTCTCGTTTATCAGGACGAGGCCGGCCTGTTGGACCTGCCGGCGCCGAAGCTTTACGGCCGGCATCAGTATGAAAACGCCGGTCTCGCGATCGCTGCCTTGCGCGCGATCCCGTCGTTGAAGCTGCCGCCCGCGGCCTATGAAGCCGGTATGGCGAAGGCCGATTGGCCGGCGCGTATGCAGCGTTTGCCGCAAGGTAGGCTTGTCGATCTGGCGCCGTCCGGCAGCGAAGTCTGGCTCGATGGCGGGCATAATCCGGATGGCGGCCGTGCCATTGCCGCGGCATTGGCCGATCTGGAAGAGCGCGTGTCGCGGCCTTTGGTGCTGATTGTCGGTATGCTGGCGACCAAGGACTGCGAGGGCTTCCTGCGCAATTTCACCGGGCTGGCGCGGCGCATGATCGCCGTGCCGGTGCCCGGCGCCGACAAGCCGCTGACCGCCGAAGCCGTCGCCGATTGCGCGCGCAACATTGGCCTCGCCGCCACCAGCCGTGACAGTCTCACCGAGGCGTTCGAAGCCGTGCGCAAGCTCGATCTCGATCCGCCGCCACGTATCCTGGTCACGGGCTCGCTGTATCTGGCAGGCGATGTGCTGCGCGAGAATGGCACGCCGCCGCAGTAAGTCCCGTCATCTCCCGCGCAAGCGGGAATCCAGTACACCGCAACTCGCTCTGACCTCATCCTGAGGAGCCGCGCCGCGCCAAAAAAATGGCCGGGATTCGCCCGGCCATTTAAAAACCTCGACCGCTCAGGCGATCAGACGCCGCCGGCGATCCACTGCTGCAGCTTCTGCTTCGGCGCAGCGCCGACTTGGCGCGAGGCGATCTCGCCGTTCTTGAACATCATCAGCGTCGGGATCGACATGATGCCGTATTTGGCGGCGGTGTTCGGGTTCTCGTCGACGTTGAGCTTGACGATCTTGACCTTGTCACCGAGCTGGCCGGCGATCTCTTCGAGAGCGGGCGCGATCATGCGGCAGGGGCCGCACCATTCAGCCCAGAAATCGACGACAACCGGCTCGGACGACTTCAGCACGTCCGCTTCAAAGCTTGCGTCTGAGACTTTGCCGACGGCCATGGGAATACCTCTTGTTGTGTCTGGCGGCGCGCGAAGCGTCTATTGATTGGAGCCGAAACCTATGGAGCGGCCCCCGCACCGTCAAGCCGCGCTCACGCGGGCTTGACCCGCGCCAGGGCCTGCTCCAGCACGTCGGCGGAAAACTCCATCAAATCAGGAACTTCCGTCCAGACAAGGGCGGCGCGCACGGCGCGGCCCGGGTATAACTTCAAGAGCACGGCGCGATAGAGCGCGAGCTGGGCGATGTAAGCCGGTGGCACGTCTTCGATTCGCCGGGGGGCGGGTCGGTTTGTCTTGAAATCGGCAATAAAAACAGCGTCTTGTGTCACGACGAGGCGGTCGATCTGGCCGGAGACCTGGACCGGCCGGCCGGCCAAGGTGAGCTTGCCGACGATCGGCACCTCGGCACGGCTGCCGGGCCCATACAGGGCCGCGACGCGCGGATCGTCGAGGACCTGCATCACCTGCGCGGCCAGGTGGGCGCGCTCCTCGGCCGCGAGGTCTTTGCCCGCACGCGCCAGATAATCGGCCGCGGCCGGCGCCCGTCGGTCATTTGGGATGTCCGGCAGCGCCTGCATGAGACGGTGGGTCAGGCGGCCGCGCAGCAAGGCCTGAGCATCGCCGGTGGCGTCCGGCCGCGGCGTCCGCTCTTCGACCGCCGACGGCGTGATGGTGCGCACGGCGATGGCCTCCGGTTTGGCCATTTGCGTGAGCCAGGGCGGCAGCAAGGCCAGCGCCGGTTGCTCGGTTTCGCTTTGGGGCTTGGTCGCCGGAGGGGCCGCCTCGCCCTTGCGATAGCGCAGCACGTCGCCGTCGCCATCGTCGGCAGGCTCCGTCACGCAATCGGCCTCCAGCGCGTCGCTGACGAGCTGATACCAGCAGCCGTCCGGAATCTTGGTCTTGCCTTGCGTGCCGCAGACGATCAGCCGCTCGGCGGCGCGCGTCATGGCGACGTATAAGAGCCGGCGATATTCGTCGCGCGCCTCGCCGCGTATGTGCTCGCGCGCCTCGCTCATGGTGCCGACATCGTCGGCGCGGGCTGTGCCCCACACCAGGCCGCCCATCTCAAGATGCAGCAAGCGCGGATCGCGTGGTCCCGTGGGGCCCGTCGTCGTATCCGCCAGGATGACGGTGTTGGCCTCCAGCCCCTTGGCGCCGTGCACGGTCATCACCCGCACTTCGTCGCGCGCCATCTCCATGTCGCGGCGCACTTCGCTTTGCGCCGCGCGCAGCCAGTTGACGAAGCCTTGCAGCGACGGCGTCTTGCGGGCTTCGTAATCGAGCGCCAAGTTGAGGAACTCATCGAGCGCGTCGTTGGCTTCCGGCCCCAGGCGCGCAAGGAATTTCGCGCGTCCGCGCAAGGCGCCGAGCACATAAGCGAAGAAACCGAAAGGCGTATGCAGCCGCGCCGCGTTTGCCAGGTCCTGCAAGGTGCGTTCGACTTCGGCGAAAGCCGGCTTGGCGCGCAGGCTGTCGCGCAGCGAGCCTTCGCGGTTCCAGGCGATGTCGAACAATTGCTCTTCGCTGAGACCGAACAGCGGGCTCTTGAGCACGCAGGCCAAGGCGAGATCGTCGTCCGGCAGCAGCAGGCCGTCCGCCAAAGCCATGAGATCCATCACCGCGATATGCTCGGTGAGCACCAGCCGGTCGGCGCCGGCGACCGGCACGCGCGCTTCCTTCAGCGCGCGGATGATGGCCTCGAACAACGGCCCGCGCTGGCGCACGAGAATAAGCACATCGCCGGCCTTCAGATTGTGCGCCGTCCAGCGCTTCACATTGGCGGCGATCTTGCGGGCGAGCCGCACGCGCGGGTTCTCTTCGCTTTGTGTGTCGAAGGGCGCGTCCCAGCCTTCGATCTCGCGCTTGTCGGCAGCCTTGATCAGCGGCCACAGTTCGACGAAGCCCGGCGCGGCATCGGGCAGCGCCTGATGCTCGGGAATGCCGATCTCGTCGGTGGTGATGCTGGCATAGACCTCGCGGGCCTTGAATACCTGATCGACCGAGCCGAGTACGCTCTGGCCGGACCGGAACGAGCGATGGAATTTTAAGTAACGCCAGCCCAGTTCGGGTAGATCGAATTGCCGCTCGAACAGCCGGCGCATGGCGTCGAACTCTTTCGGCTTGGCGCCCTGAAACGAGAAGATCGATTGCTTCTCGTCGCCGACCGCGAACACCGTACGCTTGACGTTGTCGCGCGCGCCGCCCGGTGAGAATTCAGAAGCCAGCAGGCGGATAATCTCCCATTGCTGCGGGCTTGTGTCCTGCGCCTCGTCGATCAGCATGTGGTCAATGCCGAGATCGAGCTTGTAATGCACCCAGGCCGAGGCTCCGTCGGAGAGAAGGGGCAACGTCTTGTCGATGAGGTCTTCGTAGTCGAGGAGTGCGCGGCGGTCTTTCTCGCGGCCGTAGCGCGCAATCACTTCAGCGGCGATGGTGACGAGGGCGCGGGTGCGCTCACGGGCTTTCACGGCGCGCTCACGCGCGATCAGTTGGCAGACGCGGTCCTGCTCGGCTTGCAGGCGCTCAAACCAGGCGGGCTGGTCCTGCGCAATGCCCTTGGTAACGATATTCTTCCGCGGCTCCAGCTCGCTGGTGCAGAACACTTTGAGATAGTGCTCGACTCGGTCGCGGCCTGTCGCCGCGCGCGCGGCCTGCAGCGTCGCGATGTGTTTTTTGTCGTTGGCTGAGCCTGAAGCGAGCACATCGATCAACGCCGGCCAGTCGGCGACCGGGATGAGCGAATGCGAGAAGAATTCGGCCTCGACGCTCTCGCGCGTGTCGCTCGGATCGAGGCCGAAGCTTTGCGATAGCTCGGCGATGGCCGCGTCGACGCTGCCGGTCTCCTTGATCCAGGCGGTGAGCGCTTCGCGCTCGCGGATGGCATCGTTGACGACATCTTTGAACGTCTGGTCGGCGGCGATGACGATGGCGGTCGCCAGCGCCCGACCCAGTGCGCTGTCGGGATCGGCGGCGGCTTCCAGCAGCACATCGAGCGTGAGCTGGTCGAGCAACTGCGTGGTGGAGGCTTCATCCAATACCGTGAAACGTGCGGCGACATTGGCTTCGAACGGAAACTGATGCAGCAGCCGCGTGCAGAAGGCGTGGATGGTCTGAACTTTCAAACCGCCCGGCGTCTCCAGTGCAGAGGCAAACAACCGGCGCGCGCGGGCGCGCTCGCTCGGGCCGGGCTTGGTGCCGGTCGACAGCGTAATACGCGCATCGAGCGCCGCGTCATCGAGCGTGGTCCACTCCGCCAAAGTGCCGAAGACGCGGTTCGCCATATTGGCGGCGGCGGCCTTGGTAAAGGTGATGCAGAGGATTTTGGCCGGATCGCAGCCGCGCAGCAGCAGGTTGATGACGCGCTGCGCCAGCACGTGCGTTTTGCCGGAGCCGGCGTTGGCGGAGACGAAGGCCGAAGTGTCGGGGTCGGCGGCCTCGATCTGCACGCGGCGGACGTCGTCGGGGATGGTGCGGGAACTGCTCACGACCGACACCTTCTCCCCGTCATCCTGAGGTGCGAGGCGCGGAACGCGCCGAGCCTCGAAGGATGCACGGCCGAGACCTTGAAAGAATTGGCCGTCGCCCTTCGAGGCTCGCTTCGCTCGCTCCTCAGGGTGACGGGTCTATTGCTGGGATGAGCGGCCATTACTGCTCCCCCTCATCGCTGCCGCCGGTGAGCGACCATTCCTTGACGCGGGCGAGATGGTCGTAATCGCCGTAATGCGTCTTCCACATCGGATGCACGAGCGAGAGATAAGGCGTCTCGGCATTCTCGAAAGTCGCAGCCAGCGCCTTGAGCTTTTCGAGCGCGTGGTCGGCCTGCGTGTCAGGCGTGCCTTCCTTGAAGTCGATCGGGTTCGGCTTGCCGGCGGGATCGCCGCCTTTCAGCGTGACGTAGCAAATCTCCGACACCGAGCCGGATGCCAGATCGCCGAAGCCGCCGTCGCGTAGAATGGCCGCTTCCAAAGTGAGCTGCGGCGCCAGCCCCGTGCGCACCTGCTTCTCCGTGCGCGCCGCACCCGTCTTGTAATCGATGATGGCGTAAGAGCCGTCTTTGCGCAGCTCGATGCGGTCAGCCACGGCGGACAGCGTGAACGTGCGAGTACCGACGGGGAACGAGAGCTCGCCGCGAATTTCCGCATGCAGGGAAGCGATGGTGTCGCGCCGTTGACCGTCCCACTGCGCGAACCATGAGGCGATGCGCTCGTAGCGCGGCCACCAGAAGGCGCGCGCCTCCGGATAATCGGCGAGCGGCGCGAAGCGTTGTTCGCCCAGTCTCTCCAGTTCCTTCAACGGTTCGGCCGGCGCTGCCTCGGCGAAGATGCGCGTGTAGTCGCCGATGGCGCCATGGATGATGGTGCCGCGGTCGCGCGCGCCGGGTGGCGTGTCGACGGCATCGAGCGGCTGAAGCCGCAGGACGTAGCGAGCGTAGATCGTGTAGGGATCGCGCAGCCAGTCCTCGATGGCGGTGACCGACAGCCGCGACGGCCGCGCGTCGATCGGCGGCGTCGGCGCGGGCCGTTCGGCGGCCTTCACCTGCGCCGGATGATCAAGCGCGCGCGCCAAGTCGAGATATTGGCTGCCCCGCGCGGCAACCTTCTTCCAGCGGTCGACGCCGGCAAGCGCGGCAATGCGCTGTACGAAGCGCGAGGTGACAGTCGGCGCGCCGGCGAGTTTTTGCGCGCGGGTCAAAATGACCTCGGGCATGCCGAGCGCCTGCGCGAAGTCATGCGCGGACAGGCCGATGCGTCGCTCCGGCGGATCGAGTCCGAGATCGCGCCGCATCGGCCGGCTGAGCCAGGGATCGCTGCGCGTTTCCGGCGGCCAGGTCGCTTCGTTAAGGCCGCCGAGCACGATGCGGTCCGCCGTCTGCAAGCGCGCTTCCAGCGGACCATAGATGCGCACGCGCACGTCATGCGTTTCCGGCCGGCGCACGACGCGGTCGCCGATGCTGGCCTGGAAGACTTCCGGATAATCGCCATGCGCGATGGCGAGGCTGTTGGCGGAGGGACTGGCGATCAATTCGTCGAGGACTTCCAACAGTGCCACGCCGTCGGGACCGTCAAAGGTGTTGATCTTGCCGGCCGCATCCGTTCCGAGGGCGACGATCGCATCGCGATGGCATTGGGCGAGCAGCGCGAGCGGATGGTTGCGGCCTCTGAGGCGCTCCAGCGGCGCCAGCGCTTCGCCGAGCCGGCCAACCAGTTCGGCGGCGACGTCAAACGCGTCGTCTTCGATCAACCAGCGCGGGTCGCTGCGGTGAAGCCGGTCGCGGTTGGCGCGAAAGGTCGAGAGCGCATGGGCAAGAGCGTCGCTGCCGGGCTTCGGCCGCGGCCCGCGCAGCAGCGCGCGTTCCAGCGCGGCGGTGGCCTTGTCATGCGCGCCGGCCGGCTGCCCGAGCCGCAGCAAAGGATGCTTGAGCAGCGCCAGCAGCGTCACCGGCTCGAGACCTTCGAGGGCGGCCTCGGCGGTCAGGCGCGCGAAGCGGCCGGCTGTCGTGTCGGTGATGCTGTCTCCGCCGGAGTCATCGACCGCGATATGCCAGCGCGCCAGCGCGGCCAGCACACGGCGCGCCAGAGCGCGATCGGGGGTCACCAGCGCGACGGTCTTGTCCGGCGTCTCCAGTGCTTCGCGGATGGAGACGGCGATGGCGAGTGCCTCCTCTTCGGGATTGGCGGCCTCGATCAGCGCCAGTCCGGCGAGCGCCTGGTCGGCGGCGGCCTCAAAGCCGTCTTGTTTGCGGCTGATCTGCCAATGTTCAGTGGTGGCGGCCGGACGCAAAGCTTCGGACACCAGCGCTTCGCGGCCGTAGGGCGCGGGTGCAGCGAGCGGCGTCACTTCAGCGCGCGTGATGTTCATGCGCTTGAGCAGCGCCTGCAGCGCGAATTGGGCGTGGCTCGCGGCGGGTGCGCCGTCGTGCGTTTTGTCGTTATCGTCGCCGGCAATGCGCTGCCATGAGGTCTCGTCGATATCCGTGTCGAGGCCCGGTAGCACCACGGCGCCATGCGGCAGCGAGGCGATGGTGGCGAGCAGCTTGGCGGTGGCGGGCATGGAGCCGGTAGAGCCGGCGGCGATCACAGGCGCATCGCTGCCGGCGAGGCGCTTCGCCTCGGCCTCGATCAGTCTGTCGCGGCGCTCGGCCGCTTCGATGGCGCCGCGCTCGTCGCGCAAGGCCGGCCAAGCCACGCGCGCGATCTTCAAGAAGCGCAATGAGAGCTGCCAATAGACGTCGAGATCGTCCGGCACCAAGGTGTCGAGTCTGTCCCATGACACCTGCCGCGTCGTCATGTCGTCCATCAGGCGGGCGAGATCGTCGGCGAGACCGAGCGCGGCGGCCGGTGTGTTGGCGATCAGCGCCGCGCCGGCGGCGCCCCGCACCTCAGCCGAGTTCGCCCATTTCAGGATCAGTTCGGCGAGCAGCAGCCGGCGTTCCAGCGCATCGATTTGTTCGGGCAAAGCCAGCGCCGCTTCGGCCAGTTCCGCCGTGGCGGCCTGGGCGAAAGCAATTTCGTCTTCGTCGAGATCGCCGAGCGGCACGATGCGCGGCAGGACGGCGGCGTCGCCGTCGAGCTGCGCGAGGAACTGGTCACGCGCCAGCCGGCAGGCGCGCCGCGTCGGCAGATAGAGCGTGGCACGCGCCAGTTCCAAAGGCTCGCGCGAGGCCGGAAAGCCGGGAACGAGCTTGCCGGCGCACAACGCCTCAATCAGCACCGGCAGAAACGGTGCCGAGGCAGGAATGGTGAAAACGTTGGGACGACTCGCCGGCATCCGCGCAGCATATACGCCCGAGCGCGGGCGCGGTCAGCCTGTGCTCTTGGCGATGGCCGCTTCCGCCGTGGCGACGGCGTCCGGCGTGCCGACATGCATCCACAGGCCATCGAGTCGCAGGCCGTGCAGGCGGCCTTGCGTGGCGGCGCGCTCGAACAGATCGGTCAGCGAGAACTCGCCCTGCGGTGCGTCCGTAAACAGTGCGGGCGCCAGGATGGCGGCGCCGGCATAGACGAAAGGCGCCACCTCGCGCTCGCCGCGGCGGCGCAAGGTGCCGTCCGGCGCCATGGCGAAATCGCCGCGGCCGGCATAGCCGATGCTGCCGGTGGTCGGCGCCAGCAGCAGCAGCGCGTCCATGATCGACGGATCGAAGGCCTCGGCCATGCGGGTGAGGTTCGGCTTCACGCCGTCGATCCAGATCGTATCGCTGTTGATGTGGAAGAACGGCGCGTCGCCGAGCGCGGGCAGCGCCTTGACCACGCCGCCGCCGGTGCCGAGCAACAGGCCGCGCTCGTCGGAGATGGTGATGGCCGGCGCGCTGCGCGTCTTGACGTGATCGATGATCTGCTCACCGAGGTAATGAACGTTGACGACGGCGTGATCGACCCCGGCGTCACGCAGCCGGTCGAGCACATGGTCGAGCAATGGCTTGCCCGCGACCGGCACCAAAGGCTTCGGCTTGTGATCGGTGAGCGGGCGCATGCGTACGCCTAAACCGGCGGCGAGCACCATGGCGGCTTGCGGCATTGGGCGGGGGTCGGTCATGCGGCTCAAAGCGATTTCAAGGCCGGCACGTTAACGTCGTACCAGGCCTTCAAGGGTGCCAGCGCGGGATGCGCCAGCGAACGCTGAAGATAGCCCCATACGCGCGGTAGATGACGCAAATATTGCGGCTTGTGGTCGCGCTGCTCCAGCCGGGCGAAGATGCCGAGGATCTTGGAGGCGCGCTGCGCCGCCATGGTGGCGTAGAGCATGGCGAACTGGGCGGCGTCGAAGCCGGCATCGGCCGTATGGCGCGCGCGCATATAGCGCGACAGCAAAGTCAGTTCGAGCTTCTCCGGCACGTCGACGCGCGCATCCTGCAACAGCGAGGCGACGTCGTAGGCGGGTGCGCCCATCACCGCGTCCTGGAAATCCAGCAGGCCGATGCGCGCAACGCCCTCGCGTTCCGGCAGCCACAGCAGATTGGGCGAATGATAGTCGCGCAGCACCCAGGTCGGCGCAGCGTCCAGCGCCGGCTGCAGCGCCCGGCGCCACAGCGCCACATAAGCCTGGCGCTGCGCGGGGGACACAGGTGTCTTCAGCTTCGGCATGTACCAGTCGAGCAGAAGCTCGACCTCGATCAGCAACGCGTCCATGTCGTAGCGCGGCACCTGATAGGTCACGCCCGGCGATACCGGCAGCGTATCCGGCAGCTTCGCTTTGTGCAGCGCGGCCAGCACATCGGTCGCCACCGCGTAGCGCGCCTCAATCGGCGCCGGCGGCTCGCCGTCGACGATCAATTCGTTGCCGAGGTCTTCCAGCACGATCAGCCCGTCACCACCGTCGGCGGCGAAGATCTTCGGTGCCGAGAAACCGCGCTCGTGCAGGCCGCGCGCGATAGCGATGAAGGGCGTCACGCTCTCGGCCAGATGCGCGATGGCGCTGTAGGGCTTGCCATTGCGCACCGGCGGACCGTCCGGCCGCTTCGGGGAGTTCATGAGAATGTAGCTGGTGCCGTCGCGCACCAGCCGCTCATAGGACCGGCTGGAAGCGTCGCCCTGGATGCGCTCGCGCGTCGCGCCGGCAAAACCATTGCTGATCAGAAAGCGGCGGATGGCGTCGATACGTTCCGCGCGCGGCGCGAAACTGCCGAGGCCGGTGATTTCGACATAACGGAAGCTGCGGCCTTTTGCCGGCGCCAGCGTGAAGGCGATGTCGAGGCGGTCGGGCGCGAGCTGACCTTCGGCGCGGTCCGGCCATTCCATCAACGTCACGGCGGTATCACCGAATTCCTCGAAGCCCAGTTCGGCCATCTCGTCCGGGCCCGCCAACCGGTAGAGGTCGGCGTGGATCAGGGTGAAGCGCGGCAGCTCATAGGCCTGCATCAAGGTGAAGGTCGGGCTCGGCACCTCGATGGTCGGATTGGCGGCGAGGTGCCGGATGAGCGCGCGGGCGAAGGTGGTCTTGCCGGCCCCGAGATCGCCGGACAACGTAATCAGATCGCCCGGTTCAATCGCGCAGGCGATATCCGCCATCAGCCGCAGGGTCGCCTGCTCGTTGGCGAGCTCGACCGTGAAACTGTAGTTGGCAGCGGTAGAAGGCATCGAATCGTCCGAATAAGGGGCACCTTGCCCCTTATAAACGGCGGCCGCCGCGGTGGGCCAGCCCGCTCGAGCGGGCTACTTCAGCTCCACCGTCAGCGGATTATACGAATACAGCCATTTGTTGCGCTCCTTGCCCTCGTCGCGCTTGGCGAATTCGGCGCGCATGGCAGCTTCGTCGCGCAGATGGAACAGGCGGCGGTTGTCGCTCGATTGCAGCACGATGCGCGAGGTGCGCTCGATGCGGTTGCGCTGATAGAGCTGAAGCGCGGTGGCGACATCGCTTTCCATGTTGAGCGCGCGGGCGAGCACGACGCCATCCTCGATCGCCATCACCGCGCCCTGCGCCAGATAAGGCAACGTCGCATGCGCCGAATCGCCGAGTAGCGTCGCGCGCGCCGTGCTCCAGTTCTTGATCGGCAGACGGTTATGCAGCGACCAGCGATAGCACTTGTCCTTGTCGGCATTGTCGAGGACGGTCTGGATGATGGGATGCCAGCCGGCGAAATCGGCCTTGAGCTGTTCCCACGGCATCTTGATGGTCCAGGATTCGTCGGAGACCTCGTCGGTTTCGACGATGCCGACGAAGTTCAGCAGTGCGCCGCCGCGCAGGTAGTAGCAGACGGCGTGGCCGCCGGGGCCCATGAACACCGACATCACTTGTTCGAGGAAGTTCGGTGGCAACCGCTCGACCGGCACGGTGATGCGCCAGGCGGCATCGCCGGTATAGGTCGCCGGCACTTCGCCCACGATCTGGCGGCGCACGACCGACTTGAGGCCATCGGCGCCGATCAGCAAATCGCCCTTGGCCGACGTGCCGTCAGCGAAATTCAGTGTCACGCTGTCAGCGGTTTCGGTGAAGCCGGTGGCACGCTTGTTGAGGTGCACCACATCCGGTTTGAAGGCGCGGGCGCGGTCGGCCAGGATGTTGTGGAAGTCGGCACGGTGAAGCTGCGTGTAAGGGGCGCCGTGCAGCCGTTCGTGCTCGTCGGAGAGCGCGAAGCGCTGGATTTCCTCGCCGGTGTCGTGCAGGCGGAACACGTAGGCGCCGGGCCGGACGCCGACTGCGGTAATAGCCTGTTCGAGCCCGAGCGAACGCAGCGCATGCATCGCATTGGCGCTGATCTGAATGCCGGCGCCCACTTCCTCGAGCTGCGGCGCCTGCTCGTAAACCTCGACGTCGTGGCCTTCTTTCATCAGGAAGGAGGCGGCGGCGAGACCGCCGAGACCGGCGCCGGCGATCAGGATCTTTTGTTTGGCCATTCTTCTTCTTTTCTCGCAAGTCACATGAGGAAAGCTGCAGGACGGCGCACTATGTCGCGCGTCCCGCGGCGCCGATCAAGCGCCGATTACGGGTAGCCTGCTTGCGCCTGAATTGTGGGCCGTTGCCCGCCTTTACGCAGCGACGGTCCGTTGTTCGCTCGCGATCATCTCGTCGACGATCTTGCGGGCGCGCATGGAACCGGCGTCAATGTTCAGGTTACGCAGCGGCATGTGGGGGTTCTCCAAGATGGCGCGCTGCTGCGCTTCCACGACGACCTGGTCCTCCAAGAAGATTCCGGCATTGGCTTCGCGGAGCTGGTTCGTGTGGGACTGGTCGCGCAGGTTGTAGTTGCGCAGCAGTGTCCAGAAATACATGCAGCTGGTCTCGGTTTCCGGCGTGATCGTGTTGAGCACGCGGCCGTTGACGCCTTTGGAGCGATCGCCCTGCGGCGCGCCGGTGCCGGTCGGCGCGACACCGACATCGAGTACGACCGTGCACGGCGCCTCGAAGCGGATGATCTGCCAGCGGTCGACATTGCCGAGCTTGCCCAGTTGTGCGCGCCAGAATGGCGGCGCGTCGACATCCGTCATCCAGCGTGTCGAGGTGACCGTGCGGCCGGAATGGGTGGTCGTCATCGGTTGTTCGGCGACATGCTTGTTACCGATGCTGGTCGCGTGCACGAAGGATTCGTGGGTGAGGTCCATCAGGTTGTCGACGAACAGGCGGTAATTGCATTTGGCGAACATGGTCTTGCCGTCGCCTTCCCATGCGGGATCGTCGTTCCACTGCATGTCGGGCAAGAGTGCCGGATCGGCGAGCGCCGGATCACCGGGCCAAACCCAGATGTAGCGGAAGCGTTCGACCACAGGATAGGCATGCACTTTGGCTTGCGGGTTCAGCTTGTCCTGTGACGGCATGTGGGTGCACTGGCCTTTGCCGTCGAAGGCGAGGCCGTGATAGCGGCACACGACATTGTCCTTCTCCAGCCAGCCGAGCGAAAGCGGCGCGAGGCGGTGCCAGCAGACGTCTTCGAGCGCCGCGACCGTGCTGTCCGACTTGCGCCACAGTACCATTTTCTTGTTGCAGACGGTGCGGGCCAAAGGCTCGCGCTTGCCGACTTCGTGGCTCCAGGCGGCGGCATACCAAGCATTGAGCGGGAATGTTCTGAGCGTTTCCATGGGCAGCCTTATGGTTTGTTTACCGCACAGACTGCCCGCCGGCTCGATTGCAAACAATAGGGTTCCCGTTAGCGTAGGTTGTCGTTGCAGTGCAGTGGAAGCGCTTCGGCGGTAATCCCACCCTGACGGTGCGATTTGAAAAGTCGCACGGATGCGCGCTTGTGGCCGAAGGCATCCGCATGCGGCCCGTTTCCTGCGGCGCGGGATGGTTCTCTCGCAGGGGCCTTGTTCGTGCGTGCTATTAGGCGGCGGTCTTCTTGGCTTCCTGCGCCGTGGGAAATACGCAGGTAACGGTAGTGCCCTGACCGAGCACGGAGTCGATCGTCACCGTGCCGCCGTGCAATTCCACGAAGGACCGCACCAAGGTAAGGCCGAGGCCGGGGCCGCGATGCTCCGATCCGCGCGGATCGGTTTCGAACCACTTGAACACCTTGTCCTTGTCCTCGGGCGGAATGCCCGGGCCATGGTCGGTGACCGTGAACACCACGGCGTCGGGACGGCGCTCGGCGCTGAGCGTGATCGTTTCGCCGGCCGGGGAGAAGCCGACCGCATTGGACAGCAGGTTGAACAGAATCTGCCGCAGGCGGCGCTCGTCGGCGCTGAAGGAGCCGATATTGCCGGCCGCACGGATATCGAGCGTCAGGTTGTTCTTGACCAGGCGGTCCTGCACGCCTTCGGCCGCCGAGGCCATGCTGGCGCGGATGTCGACGTCGGAGAGGTTCAGCGTCATCGCGCCGGCGTCGATGGTGGCGAGATCGAGAATGTTATTGATGATCGCCAGCAGCGCGTTGGTCGAGGTGGTGATGTAGCTGAGATATTCGCGCTGCTTGTCGGTGAGTGGACCGAAGGCCTGATCGCCGAGGATATGCGCGAAGCCGATGATGTTGGTCAGCGGCGAGCGCAGTTCGTACGAGACGTGGTGCACGAAATCGATCTTGATCGAGTCGGCGGCGACCAATGCTTCGTTTCGCTCAAGCAGTGCGCGTTCGACATTCACCGTATCGCTGACATCTTGGAACGTGACCAACGTGGCGCCATCGGGCAGCGGCATGGTGGTCATGTCGATCATCATGCCGTCGCGGCGTTCGATGCGGGCAGCGATCGGCTCGCGGCTCTCGATCGCGGTGATCGTGCCGCGCAGGTTGCGCCACACGGTATTGTCGTCGTGTTGGGCCTGGCACCAGGCGGTGACGGCTTCGATATGCGGATGCTGATCGAGAGCTTCGGGCGCGAGCTTCCACATGCGCTGGAAAGCGGGATTGTGCAGACGCACGCGGCCGTCACTGCCGAACACGGCGACGGCTTCGGCGAGATGATCGAGCGTCTCGCTCTGCACCTTGATGAGCGCCGCATAACGCCGGTGCATATCGAGGCCTTCGGTGACGTCGTCATAAAGATAGGTCACGCCACCTTCCGGGTTGGGCGTGGTAACGACGCGCAAAGTGCGGTTGTCCGGCAGGTGCCACATGTGCTCCTGCGGCTCGACCGCGCGATAGGCTTCGTACAGCTGCTGCTTCCACTGCCGGAAGTCCTGCTGTTCGGGCAATTTGTGCGCGGCGCGCAAGGTGTCGAGCACCGCCGAGTCGGTCGGCGTCTGGTCGAGGAAACCGGCATTGAGCTCGAACAGCGAGCGGAAGGCTGTGTTGTAGAAGATTAGCTTGCGGTCGACATTGAAGACGGCCACGCCGGTCGCGAGTTGGTCGAGCACGCGGCGGTGTGCCTCGATCAGGCGGTCGCGCTCACCGCGCATGGCTTCCGCTTCGGTGCGGTCGATCGCCATGCCGGCGCTGCCGGTGCCGGCCGGTGCATCGAGCACGTCGAAGATGCGGCGTTCGCCGGCCGCGATCGCCGGCAGGCGGCCGCTGTAGCGTTCGCCGGCGGCGCGGGCGCGCGCGACATCGGCGCGGATATTGCGGTCGAGCAGTTCGAGTTCGCGCGCCACCGCATCGGTGGCGTCAGTGGCTTCCACCGCGCGGGCGTAAGATGAGTTCACGAAGATCAGGCGGCCGTGCGGATCGCGTGCCCACACCGGCGTCGGTAGAGCGTCGAGCAGTCCCTTCATGATCTCGACGTCGCCCATCAATTTGTCGTGGCGTGCGGCGAGCTCGACCAGATCGCGCTCCAGGCCGCTGACGTCGCGCAGCCGCAGGATCGCGCTGCCGCCGACCGCGCGGCCTTCCACCTCGACCGGGCGGCCGGTGCGGGTGGTCAGGGTGATGGCGAAGCCGCGACCGTCGTTGCGCAGCGCGTCGACGGACTGCTCCATCTGCTGCGCGGCCGTTGCGTCGAGCCACGTTCCGAAGGCGAGCACGCGTTCCGGCACGCCTCCGGGAACGATAACGGTGGAGTCGCCGAAGATGTCCGGCGTTTCGGAGCCGGCGGCCCAGGCCACCAGCACCTGCGGTTCCGCCAGCAACATGGCTTTGAGGCGGTCGATCTCGGCGCGCTGCGCCATTGCCTCATCGCGTGAGACATTCTCGAGCAGGTTCGCGCGGCGGCGCGTGCGCACCAGCATGATGGTGGCGAGTAACGAGAAGCAGACCAGGCCGAGCGTGAGCGTCAGCGTGGCGATCTCTTGCCGCATGAAGGGAGCGGTCTGCATCGGCTCGACAATCTCGAGCGGCTCCGCCGCGCCGACCGGAGCCGGCGTGCCAAGCACGATGCCAAAATTCAGGCTTGCGCAGACGGCGAGGAATCCGCCTCGCCACGGACGAGAACGTAGAATCTCGTTCGCCGTCCGGAATCTCTCCGGCATTTCAGGCTTGCCCCAGGAATTGCACAGGGTGTCCGCCACACCATGTGCGAATCACCGAACTTTAGCCCCCAGGGGAGTCAGGCCGAAAGAGTCCAGACCGTGAACGGCAAAGGAAGGGACGGAAGCGGCTCGATTATTTCTGAGCGATGGCCCGCTTTGCCATGTCCTCGACATTGATCTGGCCGAGGGCGGCCGAGAAGGTGCGCTCTGCTTCCACCAGCGCGGGGCGAACCACGTCGCTGACGATGGCCGAAGGCGGCAGCGGGGGATCTTCCGCTTCCTCCGCGTTGCTTGCAGCGCGCAAGATCTCCTCGACGGTGATCTTGGCCTGCTCACGGGCGATCTCGTAGCCGCCGTGCGGTCCACGGATACCTTTGAGGATGCCTTCGCGGACGAGCGCCTGAAGCACCGGCTCGAGATGGCGTGGCGGAAGCTTATGACGCGCGGCTAACGCCTTCGCCGACACGGGTCGGCTCCGGGCGTTCATGGCCACGTCGATAACGGCAGCTATCGCAAGAATTCCCTTGCGAGACACCAGCGGCATTGTATGGCACCAGTCACAACTGCAACGAACCTAGTGGTAATAGATTACAGTTGCTCGGTCGTAAAGCTTAAAACTTCAAATATTTTTCTCAACCGCCGGTGGAGCCAAAGCCGCCCGCGCCGCGCTGTGTTTCATCGAGTGTTGTGGCCTCCTGAAACATCGCTTGCATGATCGGTGCAATGACGAGTTGAGCGATGCGCATGCCGCGTGTGATCGCGACAGACTCGCTGCCGTGATTGATCAACAGCACCTGCACTTCGCCGCGATAATCGGCGTCGATCGTTCCAGGCGCGTTGAGAACGGTAAGCCCCTGCTTCATCGCAAGCCCCGAACGAGGTCGCACCTGCGCTTCGGTGCCGGCAGGCAATGCGATCGCGATGCCGGTCGGCACCAAGGCACGTGCGCCCGGCTGAATGGTGATCGGCGCGTCTTGCGTGACAGCGGCGATGAGATCGGCGCCGGCGGCCAAGGCGCTTTGATAGGACGGCAGAGGCAGGTCATGGCCGTGCGGCAGGCGTATGATGCGAACGTCGATGATAGTCACTCTTTCACTCCATTGAGCGCCGCGACGATATGCTCGATCAACATCGCGGCGACGTCGTCTTTCGATTGCGGTGGCCAGGCTTCAACGCCTGCTTTTGTCACAAGTTGAATCGTATTGCGATCGCCGCCCATGATGCCGGTCGCCGGCGAGACATCGTTGGCGAGGATCCAGTCGCAGCCTTTGCGCGCGAGCTTGTCTTTCGCGTTGGCAACGACGTTCTCAGTCTCCGCGGCGAAGCCGATGACCAGCGGCGGGCGCTGCGCGGTGCGGTGGGCGATGGTCGACAGAATGTCGGGGTTCTCGACCAGCGACAGCTCGGGCGTCGTTTTACCCACGATTTTCTTGATCTTTTGCTCGCCCGCATTGGCGACGCGCCAGTCGGCGACGGCGGCCGCGAAGATCGCGACATCGACCGGCAGTGTCCGCTCGACGGCGTTCAACATCTCGCGCGCGCTTTCCACCTTGACCATGCGGATGCCGACGGGATCGGGGATCGTCACCGGCCCGCTGATGAGCACCACCTCGGCGCCGGCGCGCGCCGCGGCGGCGGCGATGGCGTGACCTTGTTTGCCGGACGAGCGGTTGGCGATATAGCGCACCGGATCGATCGGCTCATGCGTCGGGCCGGATGTGATCAGCACGCGCTTGCCTTTGAGCGGCTGCGTTGTCTCGTGCGCCAAGAACTTCTCGGCCGCGCCGACGATCTCCAAAGGCTCGGCCATCCGGCCTGTGCCACGTTCGCCCGACTCGGCCATCTCACCTTCATTTGGGCCGATGAAGGCAAAGCCGTCGGCCGCAAGCTGCGCGACATTGCGCTGCGTCGCTTTGTTGGCCCACATGGATGGGTTCATCGCCGGCGCGAGCAGGACCTTGGCGTCGGTCGCGAGCAGTACGGCGGTGGCCAGATCATCGGCATGTCCGCCAGCAATCTTCGCCATCAGATCGGCGGTAGCAGGGGCGACAACGATCAGGTCGGCTTCGCGCGCGAGACGGATGTGGCCGACATCGAACTCGCCTGCGGGATCGAATAGATCGGTGAAGACGCTTTCGCCGACGAGCGCGCCCGCCGACAACGGCGTGACGAAATGTTCGGCCGCTTTGGTGAGAATGCAGCGCACGGCGATGCCGCGCTCTTTCAATCGGCGGATGAGATCGAGCGACTTATAAGCGGCGATGCCGCCGCCGATAATGAGCAGGACATTGAGCGCCACGGCCTTGGCAGGCCCTGCCGCCCGGGCGTGGGGCTTCGTGGAGGGCTCGATCAGGTCGAGCGCTTCGCGGCCGGTCTCGTCGGCCGCCTCGCGCAGGATGGTGCGGACTTCGTCCTCCATCGAACGGCCGTGGCGGGCGGCGCGCAGGCGCAGGAGCCTCTTGAGCTTTTCATCGAGCTGGCGAACGGTCAGAGAGGCCATTGGAAAACCCTCGTGAGCACTTGAGCTTAGCAATCAGTTGCTAGCAATGCAATCAATGCAATCAAACGGCTTTCAGGCGGTCATTTGACGTCTTCCAGTGGGTCGTATATTTAACCGAATGGTTATTTAACTGAGTGGTTCAAGGCCAATGTCTGCTGACCGACTTAGCGCCACTTTCGCCGCTCTCGCCGATCCGACGCGGCGCGCCATTCTGGCGCGGTTGGCGCTGGGTGAGACGTCGGTGTCGAAGCTGGCCGAGCCGTTCGAGATGAGTCTGCCCGCGGTCTCGAAGCATCTGAAGGTGCTGGAGCGTGCTGGACTCATCACCCGCGGCCGCGATGCGCAGATGCGGCCTTGCCGCATCGAGGTGAAGGCGCTGCAGGAAGCTGACGGTTGGCTCGAAGAGTACCGCCGGCTGTGGGAGCAGAAGCTCGATCGCCTCGACGAATTCCTCCGCACCTTGCAAGCGCAGGACGTCGCCAGCGGCGGCGCGGCTGAGATCGCCGCGAAGGAACCGCAACCGAAAGGCAAGAAGCGTGGCCGCAAACATTGATGCCGGAAACGCGATGGCTCCGCGCGGGATCGTGTTGTCGTCACGACAGGCAACGCATGGCGTGGCGCACCAGATCGGGGCCGCTATCGGCGATCTTCTTCTCGATCAGCGCGTGCGCGTCCTGCCACAGCGGGAAAGCCTCGGCGAGCAGCTTGCCGCCCGCCTTGGTGAGCGCCAGACGGCGACCGCGCCGGTCTTCTTTGTCGACCGTGATCTTGAGCAAGCCGCGGCGTTCGAGCGGCTTCAGATTGGCCGTAAGGGTGGTGCGATCCATCGCCAGCAGCGACGCGACGCTGCCGATCGTCGGCGGCTCCGGCCGATTGAGCGACATCAGCAGCGAGAACTGGCCGTTGGTGAGATCGACCGGGCGCAGCACGTCGTCGAAATGGCGGGCGAGCGCGCGCGCCGCGCGTTGCGCGTGCAGGCACAGGCAGTTGTCCCGCACCATGATGGTCGACGCGAACGGCACGGGGTCGGCTTTTGACATAAGCCAAATATGTTGATATCAACCTAATTGTCAATGACGGTATCCGGTTCCCGGCCGGTCATGCACACGAAAAAGCGTCGTGAAATCGGGGTCTTAGGATCACCCAGCAGGAGGAAGTCCCATGCATGTTCAGCCTTATCTGTTTCTCGATGGCCGCTGCGAAGAGGCGCTCGACTTCTACAAGCAAGCCATCGGTGCCCAAGTCGAGATGATGATGCGCTTCAAGGAAGCGCCGGCCGGCCAGCCTGGCGAAGGATGCGGCGCGCCGAGCCCTGACAAGATCATGCATTCGAGCTTCAAAGTCGGCGACACCACGATCATGGCGTCGGACGGCATGTGCGGTGGCAAGCCGGAATTCAAAGGCTTCTCCCTCTCGATCACCGCCAAGGATGACGCTGAGGCCGCGCGCTACTTCAAGGCGCTGAGCGACGGCGGCGTGGTGCAACAGCCGCTGATCAAAACCTTCTTCTCGTCCAGCTTCGGCATGGCCGCCGACAAGTTCGGCGTGAACTGGATGGTCGTCGTCGCGCCGTAAGCCGGAGCAGCTCACCGCTTATCTGGCGGCAATGAAATAGCCGGGAGGTCTCAATGCCGATCATGAAGCAGAAGATCACGCCGTGTCTCTGGTTCGACACGCAGGCGGAACAGGCTGCGCGCTTCTATTGCTCGGTGTTCAAGAACTCAAAGCTCGGCCGCATCAGCTATTATCCGAACGCGGGCCAGGACGTTCACGGCAAGCCGGCGAACTCGGTGCTGACGGTCGAATTCGAGCTTGAAGGCATGCCGTTCCTCGCCCTGAACGGCGGGCCGCAATTCAAGTTCGATGAAGCGGTGTCGTTCCAGGTTCCCTGCAAGACGCAGGACGAGATCGACTATTACTGGAACGCGCTGACAGCGGACGGCGGACAGGAAGGGCCGTGCGGCTGGCTCAAGGACAAGTTCGGCCTGTCTTGGCAGGTGTTCCCCGACTTCATGGGCGACATTCTGGCCGGTCCGGATCGCACCGCTGCCGCGCGCGTCATGAGCGCCTTCATGCAGATGAAGAAGTTCGATGTGGCAACGATCAACAAAGCCTTCAAAGGCGAATAAGGGAGAGACGACATGACCTATGTCGACGGTTTCGTCGTGCCGGTGCCGAAGAAGAAAATCGCGGCCTATCGCAAGATGGCGCGCAAGGCCGGCAAGATTTGGAAGGAATACGGCGCGCTCGAATTCCACGAATGCGTAGCCGACGACGTGAAGGTCGGCAAATGGACCTCGTTTCCGCGCAGCGTGAAGCTCAAGAAAGGGGAGACGGTCATGTTCTCGTGGATCACGTACCGTTCGCGCAAGCAGCGCGACAGCATTCTGAAGAAAGTGATGAGCGACGAGCGCCTCAAGGCCGACATGCAGGGCGAGATGCCCTTCGACGGCAAGCGCATGATCTTCGGCGGCTTCAAGACCATCGTCGCGCTCTGAGCGTCGCCGCGGGTTGTATTTTTCGAACTTGGGAGAATGTAATGTTGAAAATTGCCGCTATCGTCGTTGCCTGTCTTGCTGTCGCAGTCGTTGGGGTCCTCATTTATGCTGCGACAAAGCCCGATACATTCCGTGTCGCCCGCGCAATCACGATCAATGCGCCGGCCGAAAAGATCTTCCCGCTGATCAACGAACTCGGCGCGCAATCCAACTGGTCGCCGTTCGAGAAGGATCCGCAGATGAAGCGGGCATTGAGCGGTCCGCAAAGCGGGAAGGGAGCGACCTACGATTGGGACGGCAACTGGGAAGTCGGCAAAGGGCGCATCGCCATCACCGATTCGACACCGCCATCGAGAGTGACGATGGCGCTCGACATGATGAAGCCCTTCGAGGCGCACAACATTGTTGAATTCACGCTGGTGCCGCAAGGCGGCGGGACGCTCGTGACATGGGAGATGCATGGTCCGCAGCCTTTCCTCGGCAAGGTGGTGAACATCTTCTTCAACTGCGAGAAGATGGTCGGCGACCCATTCGAGGAGGGCCTCGGCAAGCTCAAGGCGCTCGCCGAGCGCTGAAGGCGATCGACACAAAGCGGAGGACATGATGACCCCAACTCCAGCGATGGCGCCCGCGGCGCGAGAACTCATCATTACGCGCGTTCTTAACGCGCCGCGCGATCTCGTCTTCAAGATGTGGTTGGACCCAAAGTATGTGATGCAATGGTGGGGACCGAAACATCATCCCGCGACGCAGATAACTTGGGATGCCCGCCCGGGTGGCAAATGGCGCAACTGCCTGCGCTCGGTCGAGACCGGCCAGGAGCTCTGGCACCACGGCGTGTTTCACGAGGTCGTCCCGCCCGAGCGCCTGGTTTTTTCCTTCGTCTGGGAGGAGGACGGCGAACGCGGCATCGAGACCATGGTCACCATTAGCTTGGCCGACCAGGGCGCCAAGACGTTGCTGACGCTGCATCAGGCGCCGTTCCAGTCAGCCGGCGAACAGGATGGCCACGGCGAAGGCTGGGGAAGCACCTTCGATCGCCTCGCTGATCATTTGCAGACAATGTCGTGAGGAGCGAAGCAAGCTGGACGCAAAGCATCGACAAGCGGGAACAAACAACTGCCCGGTCGTAAGCCTATGTCGCGTCATTCTTCGAGGCTCGCCGCAAGAGCGGCCCACACCTCAGAGTCTGACTCAAAATGCAGCCTGTAAATCAGCACGTTCGCCGGAGCGCGTCATGCCCGGCCTTGTGCCGGGCATCCACGTCTTCCAGCGATGGCAACAAGAAAGGCGTGGATGGCCGGGACATAAGGGCGTTCACGCCCGTCTTCGACGGGCTATGCCCGGCCATGACGAATGGAGAGGCCCGACACAAACCGTTGAAAAGACTCATGCCATTTCCGGCCAGGCTCTCAGGATGACGGCCTACACCATCATCCACGCGATCCAGCCGAGCAGGATCGCGATGACCCACAGCGCCGCCGCCGTCCAGCGGTTGCGCCGCTGCTCAGCCTGGCCGATGGCCTCGACGGTTTGCGGCGACAGCACCAGGCCATTGCGCGTAATGTCGTCGATCTGATCGAGCAGCGTCCCCGCGCGGGTCAGCAGGCTCGGCACCTGAGAGATAAAGCGGCCGATCTCGCCGGCGCCTTGAGCTGCGCCTTCCAGCTTGCCGACGGGCCCGAGATTGCGCGCGATCCATTCGCGCACCACCGGGTCCGCCGTGGTCCACATATCGAGCTTGGGATCGAGCGCGCGCGCGACGCCTTCGACGACGACCATCGTCTTCTGCAACAGGATCAATTCGGGCCGCGTACGCATATCGAACAGGCCGGTGACCTCGAACAGCAAAGTCAGCAGCTTCGCCATCGAGATGTCTTCGGCGGTGCGGTTATGGATCGGCTCGCCGATGGCCCGGATCGCCTGCGCGAAGGCCTCCACCGAATGGTGGCGCGGCACGTAACCGGCGTCGAAATGCACCTGGGCCACGCGCTGGTAGTCGCGGGTGATGAAGCCGAACAAAATTTCCGCCAGGAATCGGCGTTCCTTCGGCCCGAGCCGGCCCATGATGCCGAAGTCCACCGCCACCAGCCGGCCATCGTCGTCGACGAACAGATTGCCGGGATGCATGTCGGCGTGAAAGAAGCCGTCGCGCAAAGCGTGACGCAGAAAGCTCTGGATCACATTGGCGCCGAGTGACGGCAGATCGAAGCCCTTGGCCTCGAGCGTCGCGCGGTCGTTGAGCCGCGTGCCGTCGATCCACTCCATCGTCAACACTTCACGCGCGGTGCGGTCCCAATCGACGGTCGGCACGCGAAAGCTCGTATCGTCGCGGGTGTTCTCGGCCATCTCGGACAAAGCGGCCGCTTCCAGCCGGAAATCCATCTCCAGCGCGACCGATCGGGCCAACGTATCCACGACTTCAACGAGACGCAGGCGTTCGGCTTCCGGCGAAAAGGCTTCAGCCTTGCGGGCGACGTAGAAGAAGGCGTCGAGATCGACCTTGAAGCGCCGTTGGATGCCGGGGCGGATGATCTTCACCGCCACTACCTTGCGCACGCCGTCCTTCTCGATTTCGGCGCGGTGCACTTGCGCGATCGAGGCGGCGGCCATCGCCGGACCGAAGCTCGCATAGGCCGCGGTCAACGGCTTCTCTAGCGCGGCGGCGACAACGGCTTCGGCTTCCGCCTGCGGGAAGGCCGGCATCTTGTCCTGCAGGCTTTCGAGATCGCGCGCGATCACTTGGCCGACAACGTCCGGGCGCGTGGCTAGGAATTGGCCGAGTTTGACGTAAGTCGGGCCCAATCGCCTGAGCGCGGCGGCGAGACGGCTGCCGCCGTCTTTGGCGCCCGGCCGCTCGATCAGCTGCGCCAGTGCGATGGCGGTGCGCGCCGGCACCGGTAGAGGCCGCGTATCGACCAGCGCGAACACGCCCTCGCGCGCGAACACGAAGCCCGCGCGGGACAGGCGGAGGAGATGCGAGAAAGCGGAGATCACAATTTCCAGCCCGAGTGCAGCGCCACGACGCCGCCCGTCATCTGCGTGAACGAAACACGGCGGAAGCCGGCGGCTTCGATCATCGCCGCGAAGCGCTTCGGTTTGGGGAACTTGCGGATCGATTCGACCAGATACTGATAGGCCTCGCGGTCGCCGGTGACGGCCTGGCCGACGCGCGGGATCACCTGGAAGGAATAAAGCTCATAGATCCGGTCGAGACCCGGCACGTCGACGGCGGAGAATTCCAGGCACAGGAAGCGGCCGCCGATCTTGAGCACGCGATAGGCTTCCGACAGCGCGCGGTCGATGCGCGGCACGTTGCGGATGCCGAAGGCGATGGTGACGCAGTCGAAACTCTTGTCCGGGTAGGGCAGTTCCTCGGCATTGCCCCGCTCGAAGGTAACGGCATGGTCGAGCCCGCGCTTTTCGGCACGTTCATGACCGACGGTCAGCATTTCGGCATTGATGTCGCACACGGTAACGCTGGTACCGGCGCCGGCGGCGTCAACAACACGGAAGGCGACGTCGCCCGTCCCGCCGGCCAGATCGAGCAGCTTGAACTCCTTGCCACTCTTCGGCGGGTTCACGGCCGTGACCAGCGCGTCTTTCCAGGGACGGTGCAGGCCGCCGGACATCAGGTCGTTCATGAGGTCGTAGCGGCGCGCCACCGAGTGAAAAACATCGTCCACCCGCCCCTGTTTTTCTTCCAGGGGCACGGTCTCGTAGCCGAAATGGGTCTCTTCGCGGGTCGTGGGCATCGCCAATAATCCTTTGCGGGCAGGACCATAGCGCGGCGGAAGCAGGGGCGCTATGTGTGACTTCACCTCGACCCGTATTGGGGTAAAGAGAGCTGCCATGCCCGAACTTCCCGAAGTCGAGACCGTCCGCCGCGGACTGGCCCCCGCCATGGAGGGCGCGCGCTTTA
>JANLJK010000311.1:0-9051 GCA_029255525.1 Pseudolabrys sp. | reverse complement strand
GAAGTCGAGACCGTCCGCCGCGGACTGGCCCCCGCCATGGAGGGCGCGCGCTTTACCAAGGTCGAGGTCCGGCACCGCGGCTTGCGCTGGCCGATCGCCAAGGATTTCGAGAAGCGGCTGGAGGGCGAGACGGTCGAAGGTCTGGGCCGCCGCGCCAAATACCTCACCGCCGACCTGTCCTCAGGCGACGTGCTGGTCATGCATTTGGGCATGTCAGGCTCGTTTCGCGTCGGCCACGAGTCGCGGCCGGGCATCTATTATCACGAGCATTCGAAGAGTACGGCGCACGACCATGTCGTGTTTCACATGTCGAATGGCGAGGTGGTCACCTTCAACGACCCGCGCCGTTTCGGCTCGATGAAGCTGGTCGCGCGCGCCAAAATCGATCAGGAGCCGTTGCTGCGCAGCATCGGCCCCGAACCCTTGGGCAATGAATTCGACGCCGCCATGCTGGCGAAAGCCTGTGCGGGCAAGAAGACATCGCTGAAAGCCGCGCTGCTCGATCAGCGCGTGGTCGCCGGCCTCGGCAACATCTATGTCTGTGAGGCGCTTTACCGCGCGCATCTGTCGCCGAAGCGGCAGGCCTCCACGATCGCCGATCGCCACGGCAAGCCGAACGAGCGGGCCGAGGCGCTGGTCGAGGCGATCAAGGCGGTGCTGCAGGACGCCATCAAGGCCGGCGGCTCCAGTTTGCGCGACCATCGCCGCGCGGACGGCTCGCTCGGTGACTTTCAGCACAATTTTCGGGTCTATGACCGTGAAGGTCAGCCCTGTCCGGGCGGCAAGGGTACGGTCAAGCGCATCGTGCAGTCGGGACGCTCGACCTTCTATTGTCCGTCATGCCAGAAGTAGTCGCGTCCACCGGGAGCAAGCCATGAGCTATCAGAACATCATCGTCGAAACCAAAGGCCGGGTCGGCGTGATCCGCCTCAACCGCCCGCAGGCGCTCAACGCACTCAACATAGCGCTGATCGAAGAGCTGACGCAGGCGGTCCATGCCTTCGATCGTGACAGCGCCATTGGCTGCATGCTGCTGACCGGCAGCGAGAAGGCTTTCGCCGCCGGCGCCGACATCAAGGAAATGGCGGACAAGACTTTCAACGAAGCTTTCGTCGGCGACTTCTGCGCTGGCTGGGACGCGGTGGCGCGCGCCCGTAAGCCGGTCATCGCCGCGGTCGCCGGCTTCGCCCTGGGCGGCGGCTGTGAGCTCGCCATGCAGTGTGATCTCATCATCGCGGCCGATACCGCCAAGTTCGGCCAGCCGGAGATCAAGCTCGGCGTTATCCCCGGCATCGGCGGCACGCAACGGCTGACGCGCGCGATCGGCAAGGCCAAGGCTATGGATCTCGTGCTGACCGGCCGCAACATGGATGCGACGGAAGCTGAGCGCGCCGGTTTGGTGGCCCGCATCGTGCCGGCGGCCAGTTTGATGGATGAAGCGATGAAGATGGCCGAGACCATTGCCGGCATGTCGCTGCCGTCGGTGCTTGCCGGCAAGGAGTCGGTCAACGCCGCGTTCGAGACGTCGCTCGCCGAAGGCATCCGCTTCGAGCGGCGCATCTTCCATTCGATGTTCGCCACCGCCGATCAGAAGGAAGGCATGAAGGCCTTCGTCGAGAAGCGGAAGCCGGATTGGAAGAATCAGTAATTCAGTCGTCATCCTGAGGTGCCTGAGCGTAGCGAGGGCCTCGAAGGATGACGGCCCCACCCTTCGAAGTTCGCCAACTTCGTTGGCTCGCACCTCAGGGTGACGGGGCTACTTCCTCACGCAGATAATGCGCACCACCGCTGCCTTGGCGTCGGCGCCTGGTGACGGTGCGGCTTCGATGTTGTGCGTCGTCAGGAACGTCCGGATGGCGTCGGCGCTAACGAGCCGCACCGGCGGCGCGGCGGCCTCGGTGCTGGCGAGCACCGCATTGCGTATTCCCGTCAGGCCGACGAAACGGCCTTGCGCGTCGACGGCGGCGGCGCCAGAGAAGCCGGCCATCGGTACCGGCTGGCGCAATTCGATGGCGGTGCCGTCGACGACACGTGCCTTGATCTCGGTGAGCTTTTTCGTGGTTCCTTTTACGCCGTCCTGCTCTTTCGGATCGGGAATGCCGATCAGGCTGACATCGGCGGTCTTGGGCAGATCGCGCGAGATGGCAAGCGGCGACAGCTTACGCGGCCCATAGACGCGCAGCAGCGCGAGGCCGTTGTCCTTGTCATCGGCCACGCGGTCGGCGTCGCCAAGGCCGGCGGCGACAATCACCTGGCAGCCTTCGGTGAGCTTGCGGTCGGTGATGATATGGCCGCGGCTGCTGACAATGAGGCCGTTGCCATATTCGACCGACTTCGCCAGCGCGGCGAAGGGCGCGCTGCGTTCCGGGAAAGGCGAGAAGGCGCTCGCCATCGCCACCATTACCGGCGAGACGATCGTCTCCATCATCTGGTCGTAGCGGATGGTGAAGCCGCGCACTTCGCCGTCGCGCAGCTTGGCGCGCACGGAAAACATCTTCAACCCCTGCATGCCGCTGATGAAGAAGTTGTCGTCGTTCAGCACGCTGTACTCGACGCGGCGTGACGAAGGCTCTTTCTTCTCCTGCTCGAACAATGCCGCGAGCTTGAGGTTCGGGTCCTTGATGCGGAAGGTCTCGACCTGCACCTCGCCATGCGCCGACGACCAAAGCGTGCCGCGCGCCGCATCGCGCGCCTGCGGCACCATCTTGGTCGGCAGACCAATGCGGATGCCAGTGGCGGGGTCGACGACGACGCTCCAGCCGAATTCCTGCTCATGATTGCGCGCGGCGGCGACGAGGTTGGCACGCTCGGCCGGCGTCAGCGTGCCGGTGATCTTCGACTTGATGCGCTTCTGATAATTCTTGACCGCGGTGAGCATTGGATCTTCGTCGCCGGTCACGCCGGCGTAATCGCCCGACCAGAACAGTGCGGCCTGGATCTTGATGCGCTCGCCGAAAGGAATGTCGGCAAACATTGTCGAGGCGGGTGCCGCGGCTTCGATCTTCGGCATATAGGGCTTCGCTGCGTCAGGCTTGGAAGCATCCGCGTTGATGGCGGCCGTCTTGGCCGTACCCGGCTTCGCCTCGACCTTGGTGTCGGTCTTGGTATCTGTTTTGGCGATGTTCGGGCGCGGCGGCGGTAGTTTCGGCGCAGCGGTATTAATGATGGTCTCGACCTTCGCCGGTTCGGCCTTCGCCTGCTCAGGCTTTGGTGCGGCCGGGGGCAGCGGGACGGTGGTCGCGGGTTTGGCCTGGGTGGCTGGTGGCTTCTTGACGTCAGGTTTGGCGGTGGCCGCCTGACGCTCGGGCTCGGTGGGCCCGATCGGTGCGTATTCGCCGGCGGCCGCGGGCGCGGCGCCGAGCAACAGCACAGATAGAAGCAAGAACCCGCCCCGCATGGTCGTTTACGCCACCCTAACCATGTTGAGCAGTCACCTTAGCGAATGGCGACCGGGGTGCAAGGCACCCTTTCCCCATAGCGTGAACGCCGAAGTAGTTCCCAATTTCCTCAGGTGTAGGCTAGGGTTAACCGTGATGCTCAATCCACAAGAACTTGAACGTTATGCGCGCCACATCGTGCTGCGCGAGGTCGGCGGGCCCGGCCAGGCCAAGCTCAAGGCCGCGCGCGTGCTGGTTATCGGCGCCGGCGGGTTGGGGGCGCCGGTATTGCTGTATCTGGCGGCTGCCGGGGTCGGCATGCTCGGCGTCATCGACGACGACGCGGTGTCGCTGTCGAACCTGCAGCGTCAGGTCATCTTTGTCACGGACGACATCGGTGCGCCGAAGGCGGATCAGGCGGCCAAGACGATCGCGCGGCTCAATCCGCATGTGACGGTCGAAGCGCACAACGCGCGGCTCACGGTTGAAAACGCGCTCGATCTGATCTCTCGTTACGACATCATCGCCGACGGCTCGGACAATTTCGACACGCGTTATCTCGTGTCGGATGCCTGTTACTTTGCGAAGAAGCCGCTGATCACGGCGGCGGTCGGGACCTTCGATGGTTCGCTCACATCGATCCGTGCACATGAGATGTGGGCCGACGGCACGCCCAATCCGACCTACCGGTGTCTGTTTCCGGAACCGCCGCCGGCGGGCTCGATACCGGCTTGCGCGGAAGCCGGCATTCTCGGTGCCTTGCCGGGCGTGCTCGGTTCGCTGATGGCGCTGGAAGTGATCCGCGAGATCGTCGGTTTCGGCGAAGGCTTGATCGGACGGCTGTTGATGATCGATACGCGCTCGATGCGTTTTGAGACGCTGAACTATGCGTGGGACCCGGACAATCCGCTGACCGGCAACAATCCGACGATCCGTGACTTGTCGATTCACCTTTGACCCTCATGGTGAGGAGTGCTCCGAAGGAGCGCGTCTCGAACCATGAGGCCTCATCCTTCGAGACGCATCGCTTTGCGATACGCCTCAGGATGAGGGTCTAGGTCACAACATGCTCGGCAACACCCGGTCCGGCGGCCGATGGCCGTCCATGAAGGTGCGGATGTTGATGATGACCTTCTCGCCCATGTCGATACGGCCTTCGATGGTTGCCGAGCCCATGTGCGGCAACACCACCACCTTGCCGGTGCGCGCCAGCTTGACGAGCTTGGGATTGATCGCGGGCTCGTGCTCGAACACGTCGAGGCCGGCACCGGCGATCTCGCCGGCTTCGATCAGGCGTACCAGCGCGTTTTCGTCGATTACCTCGCCACGTGAGGTGTTGACGATATAGGTCTCCGGCCGCAGCAGTTTCAGCCGCCGCGCCGACAATAAATGATAGGTCGCCGGTGTGTGCGGGCAGTTGATCGATATGATGTCCATGCGGGCGAGCATCTGGTCGAGGCTCTCCCAATAGGTCGCGTCGAGCTCTTCCTCGATCTTCGGCGCCACCTTACGGCGGTTGTGATAGTGGATCTGCAAGCCGAAGGCGCGAGCGCGACGCGCGACCGCCTGGCCGATGCGACCCATGCCGATGATGCCGAGACGCTTGCCCCAGATCCGGTGACCGAGCATCCAGGTCGGCGACCAGCCCGACCAATCCTTGTCGGCGGTCAAAACATGCGAGCCTTCCACCAGCCGGCGCGGCACAGCGAGCATCAGCGCCATGGTCATGTCGGCGGTGTCCTCGGTGAGGACGCCGGGCGTGTTGGTGACAGTGATGCCGCGCTGGACGGCGGTGGCGACGTCGATGTTGTCGACGCCGTTGCCGAAATTGGCGATCAGCTTGAGTTGTTCCCCTGACTTCGACAGCACGGCGGCATCGATCCGATCCGTCACGGTCGGCACCAGGACGTCCGCGGTCTTCACCGCTTCGGCGAGTTGGGCCTGCGTCATCGGCTTGTCGTCGGCATTGAGGCGAGCGTCGAAAAGTTCCCGCATGCGCAGCTCGACGTTGTCGGGCAACTTGCGCGTGACGATGACCAGCGGTTTCTTGGTTTTAGCCATGTTTTTACCACCGCGGCGCATGGCGTTGACCGCCAAACAAATGCGCCGATTCAGCCCTCTTTAACCGTGCTCGCCCACACTGCGCGCTTGCAGCGCGGGCAACGAAATCCCTTCTTTTCCTAGCAGATGGCCGTAACAACACAAAGCTTTGGCGCCGGGCTTCGCAGTCTCGGTGGTGGTCTCGTGGCCCTTGCACTCCTGCTGACGGCGATACCGTCTGCCGGGGCGGCTGGAGACGTGCCGGCCGGCGCCGTGAGCGGCCTGCCGGTGCCGCGCTTCGTCAGCCTGAAGTCGGATCGGGTCAATGTGCGGGGCGGTCCGAACAAGGACCAGGACGTGCGTTGGGTCTATACCCGCGCCGGCATGCCGGTTGAGATTACCGCCGAGTTCGAGAATTGGCGGCGTATCCGCGATTGGGAGGGCGCCGAAGGCTGGGTCTACCATTCGCTGCTGTCCGGCAAGCGCACCGCGGTGGTGGTGCCGAAGCTCAATGCGGAGCTGGTGCCGCTCTATGAGAGCGCGAACAGCCAGTCGGCGGTCGTGGCGCGATTGCAGTCCGGTGTGCTTGGCTCGCTCAAGTCGTGCGACGGCACTTGGTGCCAGTTCACGGGCAAGAACTTCAGCGGCTGGATTCAGCAGGAACGCCTCTGGGGCGCCTATCCGAACGAGAAGGTGGAGTAGCGCAGCGTCCGCTAGCTGCCCCCAGGAATCGAAATGGCCGGGACGGGGGCCCGGCCATTTCGTAAAACTCGAAAAACGACAGAAAATCAGGCCTTCTTGCGCAGGCGCACGACCACGTCGACGCGCGCGATTTCGTAGCCTTCCGGCGGCGTTGGCGTCCTGCCGACGATGACGTCTTCGCCCGGGATATCCATCACCGCGTCCTCGCCCTCGACGAAGAAGTGGTGGTGGGCGGAAGCGTTGGTGTCGAAATAGGCCTTGGAGCCGTCGACCGCGACTTGGCGCAAGAGGCCCACTTCAGTGAACTGGTGCAAGGTATTGTAGATGGTCGCGAGCGACACCGGCACCTTGGCGCGGGTGGCTTCCTCGTAGAGCATTTCCGCGGTCAGATGGCGGTCGCCCTTGCCGAACAGGATCCAGCCGAGCGCCATGCGCTGGCGGGTCGGGCGCAGGCCCACCTGCCGCAGCATGGATTTGACATCGTGCCAGGGGCAGCCGGTGCGATCCGCATGATCGTCGAACCGCATGTCGGTGACGGCGGTCTGCGGAAATACCATGGTACGCGCTTCGGTCATCTCTTTACGTCCAATCGGCCGACCCGAACGGGGGTCAGCGGAAAACTGTTTCATCTGCAACATATACGAATTGTGACTCTAGATGCAACTCCTTCGCAGTTGCGCGCCAAGCCAATTTGTCGCGGTAAATGGCCCTGCCGGAGGATTTTTCGCAGGAAAATTGTCCCGAACGGTCGGTTCGCCACCTTTGCCCCCTAGGCAGGCTGTGATAGGAAATCGCCAACGGAAAACCAGACAAGGCCCCCGAACGGGGATATTTCATTGATGGACAATCGGCGACACAGCTTCTCCTACGAAGATCTGCTGGCTTGCGGCCGCGGCGAGCTTTTCGGCCCGGGCAACGCGCAGCTGCCGTTGCCGCCCATGCTCATGTTCGACCGCATCTCCGAAATTTCGGAGCAGGGTGGTGAGTACGGCAAGGGCATGGTCCGCGCCGAACTCGATGTGAAACCGGACCTCTGGTTTTTCCTTTGCCATTTCAAGGGCGATCCGGTGATGCCGGGCTGTCTTGGCCTCGATGCGCTGTGGCAGATGGTCGGCTTCTTCCTCGGCTGGCTGGGTGCGCCCGGCAAGGGCCGTGCGCTGGGCCTCGGCGAACTGAAGTTCTCTGGTCAGGTGCTGCCGACGGTGAAGAAGGTCGTCTACGGCGTCGATTTCAAGCGCGTGATGCGCTCCAAGCTGGTGCTCGGCATTGCCGACGGCTGGCTGTCGGCCGACGGTACCGTCATCTACCGCGCCAGCGATCTCAAGGTCGGCCTGTTCAAGCAGGACGAGGCGATGCAGCCCACGGGCGCGTGAGCGCCTGCGGATAGATCGATCGCGAAGGCTTGTCCGGCTGATCGATTTGCGGCAGGGGTCTTGCGGAATTGCCTCGGCCGATCAAATTGTCGGCTAGTCACTCTCAATCCCCCGGCGGAAATAAAGGTATTTTGACATGCGGCGTGTCGTCGTTACCGGAATGGGCATCGTCTCATCCATCGGCAACAATACGCAGGAAGTACTGGCCAGCCTGCGCGAAGCAAAATCCGGCATCACGCATGCCGAGGAATTCGCCAAGCACGGGTTCCGCTGTCAGGTCCAAGGCATGCCGACGCTCGATCCGGCCGGTTCGGTGGACCGGCGCGCGATGCGATTCCTGAGCCAAGGTTCGGCGTGGAACCACGTCGCCATGGAGCAGGCTATCCGCGACTCTGGCGTTGAGGAAAAGGACATCTCCAATCCGCGCACCGGCATCGTGATGGGCGCGGGTGGGCCCTCGACTATGACGATTGTCGAAGCCGCCGATATCACCCGCGAGAAGGGAAGCCCGAAGCGCATCGGACCCTTCGCCGTGCCGAAGGCGATGTCGTCGAGCCCGTCGGCGACGCTCGCCACTTGGTTCAAGATCAAGGGTGTGAATTATTCGATCTCGTCGGCATGCGCGACCTCGAACCATTGCATCGGTAACGGCACCGAACTCATCCAGTGGGGCAAGCAGGACATGGTGTTCGCCGGCGGCTCGGAAGAGCTGAGCTGGACCATGTCGAACCTGTTCGACGCCATGGGCGCAATGTCGACCAAGTACAACGACACGCCGCAGACCGCTTCCCGCGCTTATGACCGCGACCGTGACGGCTTCGTGATTGCCGGTGGTGCCGGTGTGCTGGTGCTGGAAGAGCTCGAGCACGCCAAGGCGCGCGGCGCGAAGATCTACGCCGAAATCGCCGGCTACGGTGCGACGTCGGACGGTTACGACATGGTCGCGCAGTCGGGCGAGGGCGCGCAGCGCTGCATGCAGATGGCGCTCGAGACCTGCAAGGCGCCGATCGACTACATCAATCCGCATGCGACCGCGACCCCGGTCGGCGACGCCAAGGAAATTGAGGCGATTCGCGCCGTGTTCGGTGCCAAGTGCCCGCCGCTCTCGGCGACCAAGTCACTCACCGGTCACTCACTCGGCGCTGCCGGCGTGCAGGAAGCGATCTATTCGCTGCTGATGATGAACAACGGCTTTATCTGCGAAAGTGCCAATATCCAGAACCTCGATCCCGCCTTTGAAGATATGCCGATCGTGCGCCAGCGCCGCGACAATGTTGCGCTCGGCGCCGTGCTGTCGAACTCGTTCGGCTTCGGCGGTACCAATGCGTCGGTGATCTTCAAGCGGCTGGATGCGTGATGCCATTTTTTCCGCAAGCGTAGCGGATCGAATCATGGCCGGGCTCGTCCCGGCCATGATGTCTTTTGCCGATGACGATGTAGAGAGTGTGAGAGAACCTTGCCGTGATTGATGGAAGGAAAGCGCGGGCTTATCATGGGGGTCGCCTACGACCACTCGATCGCCTGGGGTATCGCCAAGACGCTGCAGCAGCACGGTGCCG
>JANLJK010000310.1 GCA_029255525.1 Pseudolabrys sp. | reverse complement strand
GGCGCGCGCGGCCGCACCAAGTTCGTCGCCTTCAAAGGCGGCTATCACGGCGACACGACCGGGGCGATGGCGGTCTGCGATCCGGACGAGGGTATGCATGCGCTGTTCGCAGGGCTCCTGCCGCAGCACATCATCACTAATCTGCCCGATAGCGACGAGCATACGGCCGCGCTCGATGCGTTATTGACAAAACAGGGCGACAACATCGCCGCGATCATCGTCGAACCGTTAGTGCAGGGCGCCGGCGGCATGAAGTTTCACGATGCCGCGGTGCTGCGGCGTCTGCGCGCGCTTGCCGACAAGCACGACCTGCTCTTGATCTTCGACGAAATCTTCACCGGCTTCGGCCGCACCGGCGCGATGTTCGCCTGCACGGAGGCCGGCGTCACGCCCGACATCATCACGCTGTCGAAAGCCTTGACCGGCGGTACGCTGCCGCTCGCCGCCACCATCGCCACGTCCAAGGTGTTCGACGCCTTCTGGTCGGACGACCCGATGAAGGCGCTGATGCATGGACCGACCTTCATGGCCAACGCGCTGGCCTGCGCCGCCGCCAATGCCTCGCTCGATCTGTTCGAGCGCGAGCCGCGCCTCGCGCAGGTGGCAACCATCGCCGACGCGCTCGAACAGGGGCTGGCTCCCGCGCGCGAATTTCCCAACGTGAAAGACGTGCGCGTGAAAGGCGCGATCGGCGTGGTCGAGTTCGACCGGATCGATAACTTATCGATGTTGCGCGCGCGCTTCGCGGACATAGGCGTGTTCATAAGGCCATTCGGCAATATCATTTATCTCGCTCCCGCCTTCACAATCACGCCGGATGAGCTAAACACGCTCACAAGCGCCGTGATCAAAGTGGCGCACACAATGACCTAGCGGGAGGATTCGGATGACTGCCTATACCGGGCCGGTGATCGACACCCACCACCACATCTGGCTGCGCAAAGATGTGCCCTGGCTCGCCGAGCCGCCGATCCCGCGTATGTTCGGCGACTATTTCGGCATCCGCCGCGATTATCCGGTCGAGGAGTTCATGCGGGACGTCATGCCGGAAGGCGTGACCAAATCGGTACATGTCACCGCCAATTGGGGCCGGCCGCTCGACGAAACGCGCTGGCTGCAGCAGATCGCCGACCAGCACGGCTTTCCGCATGGCATCGTCGCGCAAGTCGATCTGGCCGATCCCGAAGCCGACGCGGCGCTGAAGGCGCAGAAGCAGTTTCCTAATATGCGCGGCGTGCGTCAGATGCTGTATTGGGACGGCGCGCCGGTGCGCCAATCGGTGCCGCGACCGGACTATTGCAACGCGCCGGACTTCCGCCGCGGCTTCGCGCTGTTGGAGAAGTACGGCCTGCATTTCGAGCTGCAGGTCTATGCGCCGCAGGCGGCTTACGCGGTCGAACTGCTCAAGGCCTTTCCCAACGTGCCGATGATCCTGGTGCATGCCGGCATGCTCACCGACCGCACGCCGCAGGCGATCGAGCAGTGGCGGGGAGCGCTTACCGCCATGGCGGCGTTCCCTAATCTGCATGTGAAGATATCGGGGCTCGGCATGTACAGCCTCGGCCTTACCTTGCCGCAAGCACGCCAAATGATCCGCGACACGATCCAGATCTTCGGCGCAAAGCGCACGATCTACGGCAGCAACTTTCCGCTCGAAAAGCTGCATGCGAGTTACGCCGACTTCTTCGGCCTCTATCGCAAGGTGTTGGCCGAATACACCGAAGCTGAGCAACGCGCGGTGCTGCACGACAACGCGGTCGAATTTTACCGCTTGTGAGACTACGCATGAATACGCAGTCGACCTTTGCTTGATTCAAATCAACAGAGGCGACGCGTGCTTTCGTTTAGTTAACGGCGATTGGGAAGTGCAGGGCGCTTCCTCTCGGCTGTGACAAACGGAGACAACCCATGCGTATGACCATGCTCAAAGCGCTTGCCGCCGCCACGGTCGCGGCGGCGTTGCTTCTGCCGGCCTCTCAAGCGCAGGCGCTGACACCGGCTGCCTCGTCCGGCATTGCCGCGGCCGCCGATCAGATCGGCAGCATCGAGAAGACCCGACTGGTCCAAGTCTGTCGCACCTTTTGGAACGGCTATCGCTGGGTCAAGCGTTGCCGTTGGGTGACCGTCTATTCCGGCCCCTATCAAGGCCCGTGCGGCCCTTATTATTATCGCGGCCGCTATTATCGCGGCCGTTGCTGATCGCCGAAGATCACGAAGAAGCCTGTGGCGCAGTCAGCGCCGCAGGCATTTTGCCACGAGGCGGGCGGACGACAGTCACGCTGCATTCCGCTTCCGCAGCCACCTTGGCCGACACGCCGCCGAGCAATTTTCGCATCACCGACGCCTGCCGCGCGCCGATCAGAATATGATCGACGCGGTTGGCGTCGGCGAATTCGAGAATGGCCGCGGCCGGGTCGACCGCCTCCAGCACATGCACGGTGAGGCGCTCTTCATCGAGCTTGAGCGGCGCCGCCCAGGCGCGCAAACCCACCAGACGATCGATCTGCTTGTTGTGGCCCTGCTCGTCGAGCGTGGTATCGAGCGCGATGCGACCGAGCTTGCGCACGTTCACGCAAGCAAGCCGCGCCGACGGCAGCATGGCCAACAGGCGCTGCGCCGATAGCCGCAGCGCGTCATTGACGGCCGCGGCTTCCTCGCCGAGGTCGATGGCGACCGTCACGATCGGCGCCGACGACAATTGCGCCGCCATCTTCTTCGGCGCCGCCTGCATGATGTCTTTGTTGAAGCGCCGGCGCAGGACGACGGCCCAGGAGTCGCGCTGCATCCGCTCCGACCGGTGCGTCAGCTTCACCTGATCGGGATGGGCAAGATCGAAAGCCAGTTGCGCGGCGGTCGGATAGCGCCAGGCCGGCTCGATCTCCAGACACTTGAGCACGATTTCCTGCAGCCACGGCGGATAGTCCGGTCGCAGCTTGCGCGGCGGCACGGGATCGCGCCACAGACGCCGCCGCATGCCACGCAAGGTCTCGCTCTCGCCGAAAGGGCGCTCGCCGGTCGAGAAGAAATACAAGAGCACGCCGAGCGCGAAGAGATCGCTGCGCGGGTCGTTGCGGATATCGCGCAGTTGCTCCGGCGACATATAAGGCGCGGTGCCGAAGGGGACGCGGAATTCCTCCTGCATCAAATCGGGTAGCTGCTCGTGATGCGACAGGCCGTAGTCGAGCAGCACGGCTTCGCCACTCTCGCGGAACATGATGTTGCTCGGCTTGATGTCGAGATGCACGACATGCTGCCGGTGCAGATCGTCGAGCGCGGTCGCGACCTTCACGCCGATCGCCGCCACCTCGTCATAGGGCAAGGGCAGGTTGCCCAGACGCGACAGCAGCGATTTGCCGGCGATCTGCTCCATCACGACATAAGGCTGCACGGCGAAGTCGCCGACGCCGAAGCACTTCGGCACGTGCGGGCCCGACAGCCGCGGGATGATCATCTGCTCCATCTCGAAGGAGACGATGGCGGCCGGATCGGCGCCCTCGGCGATCTTCGGCACCTTCATCAACATCGGCGTCGTGTCGCCGTCGCGCGTCACGCGCCAGAGCGTCGCCATGCCGCCGCGATGCGCCGGCTCGCCAATGCGAAAGCCGTCGATCACCGATCCGGGTTGGAGCAGCGGCTTGACCATCGGCTCACATCCCGCGAAACAGCCGCTCGGCCAGGACCGGCGGCAGGCCTCGGCTGCGGATGCGCGCGGCCGCCGCCTCGATGTCGTAGGCGACGCGGCAATAGGTCAGTTCGCGCTTGGCGGTGTCGAGCATGGCATAGGCCGCGTCCGGATTGCCGTCGCGCGGCTGGCCGACCGAGCCGAGCACGCCGAGCCAGCGCCGTCCCGGCAGCAGCGGGATATGCACGTCGGCCTGCGGCGTAAAGGAGGTCATCTTGGCGGTCGACGACAGGCTGTAGAGCGCCGGGCGGTGGATATGCCCGCAGAAGCTGAGCTGCTCATGCGTGGCGCTCAGGCTACGCGAGGCTTCCAGCGTGCTCTGCACGTAAATCCACTTTTTGGGATCGCTGGCATCGGCATGGACGTAAAGGCGATCGTCCTCTGAGCGCGTCAGTGGCAGGTCGGCCAGGAAACGCCGCTGCGCCGTGTCGAGAACGCCGCTGGTCCATTCGATGGCCAACTGCGCCTCGGGGTTCATCTGCTCACGCGCCGCGCTTACGGCGCTGTCGTGGTTGCCGAGCACGGCGACGGCGCCTTTGTCGACCATGTCCATGACGCGGTCGACGACCCAGTCCGGATCGCCGCCATAGCCGACGTAGTCGCCGAGCAACACATAACGTTGAGCGCCTTGATCCTGAGCCCGGTCCAGGCAGGCCTCGAAGGCCTGTCGATTGGCATGGATATCGGCGAAGAGGGCAATCAGCACGGGATGGTCCTGCGTGTCACGAACGTGGCGGGATTGCCATACCGGACCATGATCTTTGTCAAATCGCGCCGGACGCGAACCCGATCGAGGCGGAATCCGGGCCGATACCGCCAGCCAGAAACAAAACGAGAAGCCGCCGAAACAAATTTCAACGCCACGACCACACCAACGCAACTATGCCGAAGGAGAACAGCGCCTGCAGGCGACGTCGAGAAGGAGTACGAACATGAAGCTTTCGGTCAAAGCCTTGCTGCTGGCGACGGCCCTGGTGGCGGTTGGGACCAGCGTTGCCGTGCGGGCGGCCTCCGACCATGGCGTGGCGATGCCAGCCAAGGAGCAGGCGCGGATGCCGTCGGGCTTCCAGTATGGCGCGGGCCGGGACACGGGCGGCACTCTGGTGCAACTCGCCCAGGCCGCACGGCCGCAGCCGCCCTTTGGCGCCGGCCGCATGCCGCCGCAAGGCGACGAGGCTATAGGATCGCGCCCGCCGCACGGCCCGATGGCGGGCGAGCCCTTGGCCGGTCCCCTGCCGGCAATGCATATGCCGCCCGGACCACCGCCGTTCGACCGCGCCTCCTGCGAGGAAGGCATCAACCGCCACGCCGCGATGGCCGGCTACATCAAGAGCAAGCTGCAGCTCCAGGGCGCGCAGAAGGAAGTCTGGCGCAAGATTGAAGAGGCAGCGGAACCCGCCGTCGCCAAGCTGCATCAGATCTGCGCGCAATTGCCCGTGACAGCCGGAGCGCCACCGTCGATGCCGGATGCCCTTGAGTTCGCGGCAAAACAGGCCGCCGCCCGCGCCGAATTCCTGCAGGCGGTCAGCGGACCGGCACGCGCGCTCTACGACACGCTCTCGGCCGATCAGCGCGCCGCGCTCATGCCGCCGCCACCGCCGCCGGGACCGCGCGGCCCGTTCTGATCGCTCCACTGTCCGTCCCCCATATTGGGCAATGGAGTGGACGGCCGCGGCTCGGCCGCCGCGGCCGTCACTTTTTTATTGCCGCACCGCGCCATCCAATCGGCAGGACACGTCGCAGGGTTGACGGTGGCTTGCGCGGGGCCCTATTGCGTGGCATTCACCGCCCATGGTCGACGTGATGAAACCCGCCCGGGCTTATTGGTGGCGCTCCCTCTAGGAGCGGCACGTCGTCATTTGTTCAATTTGACCCGCTGCCGCCGTGAACCGGCAGGCGGCGTTTTTTTTAAGCGATCAGGTCTTCCGCTCACGGCGGCTCCGCACTGGAGACGCCGAATGCCAATCGATCTATCTCAAGCGCCGATCATTCTCACCGGGGACCGGACGACCGGACCACTCCATATCGGGCACTATGTCGGATCACTGAGAAGCCGGGTGACGTTGCAGGACACGCATCGTCAGTTCCTGTTGCTGGCCGACCTGCAGGCACTGACCGACAATGCGCACGACCCGGAGAAGGTGCGCCGCAACGTTCTCGCCGTGGCGCTGGACTACCTCGCCGTCGGCATCGATCCGGCGAAGACAACGATCTGCGTGCAATCAGCTTTGCCGGCTTTGGCCGAACTGACCACGCTCTATCTCAATTTCGTCAGCGTCGCTCGCCTCGAGCGCAACCCGACGATCAAAGATGAGATTCGCGCGCGCGGCTTCGGCCGCGATATCCCAGCGGGATTCCTATGTTACCCGGTTTCCCAGGCCGCTGATATTACCGCCTTCAGAGCATCTATCGTCCCCGTCGGCGAGGATCAGGCGCCCCTGATCGAGCAGACCAATGAGATCGTGCGGCGCATCAACAACCAGACCGGCCGCGCGTTGCTCGTGGAGGCCGAGGCCGTCATCCCGCGCATTGGGCGGCTGCCTGGCATCGACGGCAAAGCGAAAATGAGCAAATCGCAGGGCAACGCCATCCCGCTATCGGCGACGCCCGACGACATACGCCAAGCCGTACACCGTATGTACACGGACCCCAACCACGTCCGCGCGAGCGATCCGGGAACGGTCGAAGGCAATGTGGTTTTCACCTATCTCGATGCGTTCGACACCGATGAGACGGCTGTTGCCGAGCTGAAAGCACAATACCGCCGTGGCGGGCTCGGCGACGTAGCCGTGAAACGGCGACTGGACTCCATCCTGCAAGAATTGCTGGCGCCCATCCGCGAGCGTCGTGCGGCCTACGCGCGCGATCCGGGCTATGTGCTCGATCTTTTGCGCGCCGGCACCGCAAAAGCGAAAGCCGTCACGCAGGCGACGCTCGACGAGGTGCGATCGGGCCTCGGGCTATTTTCGCTCGACGGCGGCTAGAATCCGACGACGGAGCCGTGCAGATCGTAGGCGTCGGCGCGCTCGATCTTCACCGTGGCGATCTCGCCGACACGCAGCGGCCTACGGCTGGCGACATAGACGGTGCCATCGATCTCCGGCGCGTCGGCCATCGAGCGGCCCTTCGACACGGTCGGGCCGACCTCGTCGATGATCACCTGCTGGCGCGTTCCCACTTTACGCTTGAGACGGCGCGCGGAAATCTTTTGCTGTGCCTGCATGAAGCGGTGCCAGCGCTCTTCTTTCACCTCTTCGGGCACGGCTTCGGCCAGTTCATTGGCGGTCGCGCCCTTGACCGGCTCGTATTTGAAACAGCCGACGCGATCGAGCGCGGCCTCGTCGAGCCATTGCAGCAGCATTTCAAAGTCAGCCTCGGTCTCGCCGGGAAACCCGACGATGAAAGTCGAGCGCAGCGTCAGGTCCGGGCACATCTCGCGCCAGCGCTGGATGCGCTCCAGCGTCTTCTCCTGCGAGGCGGGGCGCTTCATGCGCTTGAGCACGTCGGGTGCGGCATGCTGCAGCGGCATGTCGAGATAGGGCAGGATCTTCTTGTCGGCCATCAGCGGGATGACGTCGTCGACATGCGGATAGGGATAGACGTAATGCATCCGCACCCAGACGCCGAGTTCGCTCAGGCCCTCGGCCAGATCGACGAACTTGGCGCGCACCTCGCGGTCGCGCCATTTGCTCGCCGCGTATTTGATGTCGACGCCGTAAGCGGATGTGTCCTGCGATATGACCAGCAGCTCCTTGACGCCGGCGGCAACCAGCTTCTCGGCCTCGCGCAGCACGTCGGCAGCCGGCCGCGAGACGAGATCGCCGCGCAACTTCGGGATGATGCAGAAGGTGCAGCGGTTGTTGCAGCCCTCGGAAATCTTCAGATAGGCGTAGTGCCGTGGCGTCAGCTTGATGCCTTCCGGCGGCACCAGATCGATGAACGGATCGTGCTGCGGTGGCGAGGCGCGGTGCACGGCCTCCAACACGCTCTCGTAAGCCTGCGGACCGGTGATGGCGAATACGCCCGGATAGGCGGCCGTTATATTCTCGGGTTCCGCGCCCATGCAGCCGGTGACGATGACCTTGCCGTTTTCCTTGAGCGCCGCGCCGATGGCGCCGAGCGATTCCGCCTTGGCACTGTCGAGGAAGCCGCAGGTATTCACGATGACCAGGTCCGAGCCCTGGTGCTGGCGCGTGAGTTCGTACCCTTCCGCGCGCAGGCGCGTGATGATGCGCTCCGAGTCGACCAGCGCCTTCGGGCAGCCGAGTGACACGAAGCTCACCTTGGGGGCGGCGGGGTCGGTATTCTTATCGAGATCAAGCATGCGGGGAGGGAGGTAGAGGCGATTGCGCCGAATAGCAACCCGTAGAGGAGCCGCGGATGCCCGTTCATGCCGGCGAAGACGGAGCATCCAGCCGCCACCGACCAGCCCGGAACATATATCCGCCCAAATCTCCCGTGCATCTGCATACGGCCGGCATCTTCCAGTCCCGCTCAGAGTACAGCCGCAAATGGCTTCGCATAACCTCCGACCAAGCGCGTATGGGCTGCGGAATCCGACAGTCAGGCCAGGACAATATCCGGCACGGCGGCCGCCAATGCGGATGACCGCCATTTTCGCCACGGTATTCATGGTGTCCGGCTGCGCGTCGGCCGCTCTGGATGGGGGCGGCTCCCTGACGTCCTATGACGACCTCAAGCCATCCGATGGGCTGTTCGCGAAATCGAAGCTCGCGGTCAATAAGAACGAAGTGCTTGCGGCGCGCACCGTGAGGATCGTGCCCACGGCATTTGCGGCCAAGGCGCAGGTGGAGGGGATTACGGACGAGCAGCGCAAGCTTATCGCAAACGCGGTCGACCGCTCCCTCTGCGCCGGCCTCAGTGAACGCTTCAAGGTGGTGACCACAGACGACGCCGACCTCACCGTCCGTGCGTTGGTCACGCAAATGACCCCTACCGACGAGAAGGCAGTCGCAGCAACGAAAGCAGCATCCGTCGCAAAAACGGTCTTGCTGCCAGGCGTGCCCGTTCCGACGCCGCGTCTTCCGATCGGGCTCGGTACACTCTCCGTGGAAGCGGAAGCGCTCGGCCACGATGGGCGGCAGAATGCCGCGATGGTATGGGGCCGTGGGGCGAATGCGCTTTCCGGTTCGGCACGGATTTCGTCATCGGGCGACGCCTACGAGTTCGCAAGCGCGTTCGGAGACGATTTCAGCAAGATGCTGGTCACCGGCAAGAGTCCGTTCGGAACTCTTCCGTCGCCACCGTCGATCGAGCGCATTCAATCCTTGGCGGGCGGCGCGCCGAAATATCCGGCGTGCGAGGCGTTCGGCCGCGAGCCCGGCTTGGTAGGCCTCGTCAGCGGCGTTGTCGGCACGCCGCCGGAATGGACCGACAAAGGTTCGGGCGCGGGTACGAGTGCAACGGCCGAGCAAGTCCCCTAAGGCATAGCCGATCGGTCAAGACGCCGAGCCGAAGCCGACAGGAGATCGCCACGGCGCGCGGAACGTCGGCTCGGCGATCACCGATTCCGCAACGCCTCCGCTTCCTCATAGAACTTCTTCTCCCAGGCCTTCTGGTTGTCCAGGCCCTCGCGAATGAAGGGCGTGAACACGGCGAGGCTCAAGAGCAGCCAGTTGAGGAAATTGGCCGGAAACCGCAACGGTTTGCGGAAGTCGACGAACAGCACCACCCGGGTATGCGGAGTCTTGTTCCACGCTTCGTGCTCGTAGGCATCGTCGAAGATCACCGCCTCGCCCTCGCGCCAGCGATAGACTTCGTTCTCCACCCGAATACCCAGTTGCTCGCGCGGCTCCGGGATGATCAGACCGAGATGCAGCCGTAGCACGCCGTTATAGGGCCCACGGTGTGGCGGCAAATGCTTGCCCGGCTCCAGGATCGAATACATCACCGTAATCAAACCGGGGATGTTCTGGCACGCTGCCCAGGTCTGCGGGCACAGCTTGATATTGTTCTCTGACTTGAAGCCATAACCGGCGAGGAAGAACGTCTTCCAGCCGCGGTCCTGACTGATGGTGGTCACGTCCGTCGACAGCTCGTGGAAGCCGGGCAGGTCGTCCTTACGCGTCAGCACCCGCTCGAGCTCGGCTCGGATCGCGGGAAACGCCACTTCGACCGCGCGCGCCCAGGGGAACACCGCCTTGTCGTAGATCGGCGGATTGCCGACCTTGCTGAAACTCACATTCAGCCGCTCGACGAAGGCGACGATGCGCATGAAGATGCGCGTGACGAGGCTCGGCCGTCCCATGGGCTTGATGCCGTCGGTGCCGAACCGCTGGGCGGGCGGCTCCTGGACGGAATGCTGATCTGCGACGGTCACCGGCTGCTCCTGAAAACGCCCCCGCGTTTCACCTCCTAAGAGCCTAAAATTAGGACTGTCACAATAGCGTCCGGCCCCCATCCACGGAAGTTGGGGGATGCAAGGATGCATGCGTCCAAAGCATGTGGCGGAATGGGCTTGGCGGCGGTAACCTTCGCACCGAACAGGAAAACCTCATGTCTCGTGTCTTGATTGCCCTATCGCTATTCCTGACGCTCGCGGGTTCCGTCCAAGCCGCCGATAGCCGCCACGCGGGCGATCCGTCGACGGCCACGACACGTTCGGAAACCTGGCGTTACAATCGGCATAGCAACGAACTGCCGTTTCCGCGCACATCGCGCTCGCAGTCGGTCTTTGCGTCGAACACCTGCTGGTCGAACTGCCAGTCCTATTGTACCTGGGGGCAGGCCGCATGCCTCGAGACGGATCCGCAAGGACGCTGTCTCAAGCTCACCGACAGATGCGACCGCTATTGCCAGCGCGAATGTCGTACGCGCGGTGGACCGCTGGTCCCGGACATCTTCGACTTCTAGGAGGCGGCGCGACGTTCGGCGTCGGTCGCGACATCATGGCCGACGTGACCTGGCGCAAGCTCGCTGGATGCCGGAAGACAACCAAGGCCTGCGAGCGTCGCGCGGACGGCCTCGTCGAGTGGCGTGTGCGGTTCGACGCCAAGGATCGCCACCAAGCGCGCATTGTCCATGCGCAGCGGCGTCGCCCAGAGATACCGCATCTCCAACAGCTGGCGGAACAATGGCACGAAGGGCGAGGCGAGGCGGACCATGAGCCAGGGAAAGGCGCGGATCTTCAGCGCCGGCTGGCCGACCACGCGGCGGATCGCCGCGATCATTTCTGTGCCGTCGATGTCCCAATGGCCGCGCATGTGAAACACAGCGAAATCGTCGAACGCGTCGGCGCGGGCCAGGAGTTGCACCATCGTCTCCGCCACGTCGGGCAGATAGGCCCATTGATGGCCGACGCCGGCGCGACCGGGATTGGTGATGCTGCGCACCGGCCGGCCGGGCTTCACCAGGCCTTGCGAGAACCAGTTATTGGCGGCGCGCGGTCCGAAGAAATCACCGGCGCGCACGATCAAGACCTTGGCGCCGCGCGTCGAGGCATCGCGCAGACGCTGCTCCATCGCGACACGGATCGCACCCTTGCGGGTGAGGGGATGCTGGAGCGATTGCTCGGTAACATCCGGGAAGACATCGGGACCGAAATTGTAGACCGTGCCTGGCAGCACGATGCGGGCACCGTTGACGCGCGCGGCGGCGATGGTGTTGTCGAGCATCGGCAGCACCAATTCGCCCCAGTTGCGGTAGCCGGGCGGATTGACCGCATGGACGATGACCGAGACGCCCTTCGCCGCGGTGGCAACGTCAGCCGCGGCCATGGCATCTCCGGCGATCCAGGTGACGCCGACGGGGCCTCCGGCCTTTGCCCGTTCGGGCTGGCGATGCAGGGCGCGCACCGTCCAGCCGCGCGCCACCAGCAGACGGGCGACCTCGCCGCCGATACCGCCGGTCGCGCCCAGAACGAGCGCCGTCAGGTTCGATGTCACGGAGGGCCTCCGCCTTGCCGGTTTCGATGACGGCAAGATGCCCTCCAGCCCATCTAAACGGAATTGTATAATTTCTTGTCATCACTATACTAAAATAGATGAGCTCGTCGGAACCCGCCTGGGACCTGTACCGCACCTTTCTCGCCGTTTTGGAGGAAGGCTCCCTGTCCGGCGCCGCCCGCGCTCTGGCGCTGACCCAGCCGACCATCGCCCGCCATATCGACGCGCTGGAACAGGCCGTCGGCTTCGCGCTGTTCACCCGCTCGCAGCGTGGACTGGAGGCCACCGAAGCCGCGCTGGCGCTGAAGCCCTACGCTGAGGCGCTGGCCGCTACCGCCGCAGCGTTAGTGCGTGAAGCGTCAGGGCAGGGCGAAGCGGTGCGCGGGACGGTGCGGGTGAGCGCCAGCCAGATCATCGGCGCCGAGGTGTTGCCGCCGATCCTGGCGGCGTTACGCGAGCGCTATCCGCAGCTCGAAATAGAGTTGGTGCTGTCGAACGAGATCGAGAATCTGCTCCGGCGCGACGCTGACGTCGCCGTACGCATGGTGCAGCCGATGCAGGAGGCGCTGGTGGTGCAGCGCATCGGCACCGTCGCGCTCGGCCTGCACGCGCATCGGCGCTATCTCGACCGCCACGGCGCGCCGCAGGATATCGCCGCGCTCGGCGCGCACAGCCTGATCGGCTACGACCGCGAGACCCCGGCCATCCGCGCCATGCGCAGCCGCATCCCCGGCTTCGCCGACGTTCACTTCGCGCTGCGCTCCGACAGCGACATCGCCCAACTGGCGGCGATCCGCGCGGGCTTCGGCATTGGCATCTGCCAGGTCGCCATCGCCAAACGCGACCCCGACCTGATGCAGGTATTGCCCGGCGCCTTCGATCTCAAGCTCGACACCTGGATCGTCATGCACGAGAATCTGCGCACCACACCACGCTGCCGCGCCGTGTTCGACGCGCTGGTGCAGGGGCTGAAAGCGCATGTCGACTGACCGCGAGAACGCGCGGCAAACGACATCAATGCGCTAAGACACGACGTACTGATATGCGGAAGCGACGCGATTCCGTCCTTCCTTCTTGGCGCGCTGCAGCGCCTCGTCGGCCGCCTTGATGACCTTTTCCGGCGTATCGCCATGCTGAGGATAGGCGGCGACGCCAAACGACATGGTCACGGCGCCGATGGGCTTGCCATTGCTGGAGATCGACATGTCACGGACCAACTCACACAGACGATTTGCCCGCTCGTCGGCCGTGTCCAGGGGAGCGTCCGGCATCACCAAAGTGAACTCCTCGCCACCATAGCGGCAGGCCGTGTCGCCCTTGCGAATATGTGTGCTCAGTATCCGCGCGATGGCTTGCAGCACCTTGTCGCCGCAATCGTGCCCAAAGTTGTCATTGACCAGCTTGAAGTGGTCGACATCGGCCATCACGATCGATACCGGCTTGCCCGAGCGAGCTGCGCGCGAGAATTCACGCTCCATCTCCTGGTCCAGATAGCGTCGGTTGAAGAGCGCGGTCAGCGGATCGTGCAGGGCCTCGGCTTGCAGTACTTCGCGCAATGCCTGCTCGGCACGGTTACGCGCGGTCACGTCATTGAAGACCCAGTAGACGAGATTGTCCTCGATCGTGGCAACGATCTCCATATCCCGCACGATACCATCGCCACACATGATCTGGGCTTCCCGTACCGGCGACGACGCCAATTCTCCGGATCGCAGGAGATCGATGTCCTTGGCTTGCTGGGCCATGATTTCGGCACGGTATTTCTCGTCCGGATAGGCAAGGGTTTGCCAATCCTTCAGCGTCTCTATCCGTTCGAGCGGGTAATGGACCAATTCCTCAAATTTGCGGTTGGTAAAAACGATAGCGTCATTGTCATCGGTCAGGCGAACGCCGAATGGCGCGTTCTCCACCATGCGCCGAAACCGCTCCTCACTCCGGCGCAAGGCTTGCTCCGCGCGCTTACGCTCGGTGACATCCCAAAACACGCCGATAATGCCGTTGATGCTGCCATCGGCCTTCCTGAAGACCCCGCGATGAAAGATCACGTTGTGATCCACACCATCGGCCGAGCGGAGGAGCGCGTCATAAACCTGGACGCCGCCTTTCGCCAGCAAAGCTTCGTCGGCAACATGGTAGGTTTGGGCCAACTCCAACGGCCAGATATCGAATGCGGTCTTGCCGATGATATCTTTACGCTTCAGGCCGCAAAATTCTTCGAAGGCCCGGTTGCAGCCCAGGTAATGCCCATCCGGTTTCTTGAAGAAAATCGGGCTGGGCACGGTGTCGATCATTTGCTCGGCGAAACGAAGTTGATCCTGTAGCGCCTGTTCGGCGCGGACCCTGTCTGTGACGTCCCAGGCGATGCCGACAATCCCGCCGAGACTGCCGTCCGCTCGCAAGAAGGTGGTGCGGTAAAATACGACCTGGCGACGACTGCCATCGGCGTAGATCAACTCACCTTCGTGGATATGCCTGCCCGGACTTTGCAGGACCTCGAGATCCGCTGCGCGATAGCTGTCGGCAAGATCCTTGGGCCAGATGTCGTAGACGGTCTTGCCAAGCAGGACCTCACGTTTAAGTCCGCAATAGGCTTCGAAGGCCGCATTGCAGCCGAGATATCGGCCGTCGGCATCCTTGTATGAAATAGGACTGGGAATGGCGTCGATCAGTTGTTCGGCCAGCAAGGTCTCGGGCAGGCTTTCGCGCATGTCGGTCATCGGCCTCTCCTTCGGGAGGGCATTGCCGGCGATGGAGGAGGCATTGCCCTGACAGGGCCTAAGCTTCGCAATCCCGGCACACAGGAGGCGTCATTTCGCGCCCAACTGATGTACAATTGGCATGGCCTTCCGGCGCCATATTGACCTGCGTCAAGCGGCCAACCACACGATGGCGTGCAAGGCGCGGGGAGCGATCAGCTCAACAGTCTGGTCGTCGGTCAGGCCAAGGGCATGCTGGCCGAGTTTTGCAGCGAGCGTCTGCGCCACGGCAACAAGAGACTTGCAAGACCTTGTCGAGAAGGGGGCACTCAAAAAAAACAGGCGAGCTGCGGCACACCCGCTACCAACTCAGTATCGCCATTGACGACGAACGGTGACGGGTAGCGAAAGCGCAAACAATCACGCGGCGAGGGATCGCTACCCGAGGGGCCAAAATGGCGGAAGGGGTGAGATTCGAACTCACGGTGGGCTTGCACCCACGCCGGTTTTCAAGACCGGTGCCTTAAACCACTCGGCCACCCTTCCATCGCAGAGCGCACCGGACGCCGGTCCTCGTCCCGAAAACCGGGCAGGGCGGCTATCGCGCGCGCGGGTCATCCAATGGTCGATGCGGCGCGCCGTTGCAAGGGGTCTCAAAGCCGGCCGTTGCGCCAAGAAGCCGAGGGCCGCGCCTTAAGTCCTTGACGGCAAAGGCGTCTACGCGAACGTGCTGGCCCCGCGACGGCCTTGCGGACAACCGTTCGTTTACCACGACGTCGCGCTGGAGGTTTCCCAGGCGGCCCGTTCAGGTTAATGTGAGCGCTTCGCAGGGGATTCAAGGTCGCAGCATGGATTTCGGGGGGATCGGCCAGTTCAGCCGTTGTGCGCGCCTGCTCGCCCTGGGCGCCGGCTGCCTGACGCTCGCGAACTGTTCGAGCGGCGTCTCCAGCAAGATCGATCCGAAATACGGCGTGGCCGCCAGCGCCCGCGTGGTCGAGCCCGGCCAGCCGGTGCCGAAGGGCGGCGGCGTCTACCGCGTCGGCAAGCCCTATACGGTCGCCGGCCGCGTCTATGTCCCGGAAGAGGACCCGCATTACAGCGCGGTCGGGCTCGCCTCCTGGTACGGCGACGACTTCCACGGCCGCTACACCGCCAATGGCGAAATCTTCGACATGGAGTCGATCACGGCCGCGCATCCGACGCTGCCGCTGCCGTCTTATGTCCGCGTCACCAACATGGCCAACCGCAAGTCCATCGTCGTGCGCGTCAACGACCGTGGGCCTTATGTCGGCAACCGCCTCATCGATCTGTCGGTCAAGACCGCGAGGCTCCTGGACTTCCACGGCCACGGCGTCGCCAAGGTGAAGGTCGAGTATATCGGCCGCGCCCCGCTCCAAGGCTCCGACGACCGCAAGCTGGTCGCGACCCTGCGGGAGGGCACACCGGCCCAGGCGCCGGTGATGGTCGCCTCCGCCGGCAAGCCCTTCGCGCCCTATTTCGATTCCCGTCCGATGTCCCAGGTCGCCAGCCGGGCCCCGGCGCTGCCGCCCGAGCGGCCTTACCGCCTGGGCGACGACAGCGACCACCAGACCGTCACCGCGGCGCCAGCAGCGCCACAGCGCCAGCCGGATTTCGCGCTCGCCTCGGTCCGCTCCGTGCCGGATGAGCCGGCGGAGCGCACCGCCGCGCCGGTTTCTTCCTTCGCCACGCCCGCGGTCGAAAGCCGCGGCAGCTTCATGAGCGGTCGCGGCCTTTACTGAGCCGTATTTTTTCGCCACATCATCGCCATTGTTCGTCGTGATCCGCCGTTTGGGCGAATCCGGCGACGAAAGGCATGGATGATGGCCCGGCGCGCTTCCCCGATGATCGGACGTTGGACGATGGCAGCCCTGGCGGCGGCCGCGATCGCCGTCGTGGCCTGCGGCCTGCCGGCCTGGGCGCAGAAGCGCGACGCCACCGCCCAGCCGAAGAAAGACGAGCCGCAGATCACGGCGCCGCACGCCATCCTGATCGACGCCGACAATGGCGGTGTGCTGTTCGAGCGCGATCCCGACAAGCTGATCTTCCCGGACTCGCTCGCCAAGCTGATGACGGCCGAATACGTCTTCCACGAGATCAAGCAAGGCCGCATCAATCTGTCCGACGAATACCCGGTCAGCGAGAATGCCTGGCGCAAAGGCGGCGCGCCGTCCGGCGGCTCGACCATGTTCGCCGCGCTCCACAGCCGCGTCAGCGTCGACGACCTGCTGCACGGCCTGATCATCCAGTCGGCCAATGATGCCTGCATCGTCCTGGCGGAGGCGATCGCCGGCAACGAAGCCGAGTTCGGCGCCAAGATCACGCAGCGCGCGAGAGAGATCGGCCTGACGCAGTCGGTGTTCACAAACTCAAACGGCTTGCCCGATCCCGGCACCAAGGTGACGACCCGCGAGCTCGCCACGCTCTCCCGCCACATCATCCTGACCTATCCCGATTTCTATAAGCTGTTCGGGCAGACCGATTACACCTGGAACAAGATCAAGCAGCCGAACCGCAACCCGCTGCTGCCGATGGGCATCGGCGCCGACGGCCTCAAGACCGGTTTCACCAAGGATGCCGGTTACGGTCTGGTCGGCTCGGCGGTGCAGAACGGTCTGCGGCTGATCGTGGTGGTCAACGGTCTCAAGTCCGCGAAGGAGCGCGCCGACGAGGCCAAGAAGCTCCTGGAATGGGGCTTCCGCAGCTTCGAGCAGCGCATCCTGTTCGCCGAAGGCCAGGTCATCGGCACGGCGAAGGTGTATGGCGGCGCCACCGGCCGCGTCGCCTTGATGGCGAACGGGCCGGTACGGGTGATGATGCCGAAGGCCGGCGGCGACCGCCTGATCGCCCGCATCGCCTATACCGGGCCGGTGGCCGCGCCTATCGCGCAAGGCCAGCCGATCGGCAACCTCAAGGTCTGGCGCAACGACACGCTGATCCTGACGCAGCCTTTGAAGGCGACCGAAAGCGTTGAGCGCGGCTCGCTGCCGCAGCGCGCCCTGGATGCTGTGACTGAAATGGCAATCGCGCTGTTCCGCGCCGGGGCGGAAAAGTTATGATGAGGTACCTTCGGTGCGCTCTCGGCCTCGCCACTCTCACCTTGTCATTCCGGGGCGCGGCCGAAGGCCGCGAGCCCGGAATCCATAACCCCGGCGCTGCGGAGTATGGATTCCGGGCCCGCCGCCATAGCGCGTCGAAGACGCGCGTAGCCGCTCTTATGGCGGCGTCCCGGAATGACGGACAGTAGATGCGCGGACATTTCATCACCTTCGAAGGCGGCGAGGGCAGCGGCAAGTCCACGCATGCGGCGACGCTCGCCGCGCATCTCAAATCGGCCGGCATCGAGGTGGTGCTGACGCGCGAGCCGGGCGGCTCGCCGGGCGCCGAGATCATCCGCCACATCATCCTGTCGGGCATCGCCAAGCCGCTCGGCTCCGAGACCGAGGCAATCCTGTTCGCGGCCGCGCGCGACGACCACGTCAACAACACCATCCGGCCGGCGCTCGAGGCCGGCAAATGGGTGATCTGCGACCGCTTCATCGACTCCACCCGCGTCTATCAGGGCGTGCTCGGCAACGTCGACGGCAAGCTGATCCGCGGGCTCGAACGCGTCACCGTCGGCGATTGCTGGCCGGAATTGACCTTCATGCTCGACGTGCCGGCGGCCGTGGGGCTCGCGCGCGCCAAGTCGCGGCGCGGCAAAGCGGCGGCCGACCGCTTCGAATCCGAGTCGGTCGAATTCCACGAGCAACTGCGCACCGCCTATCGGGCGCTCGCCGACCGCGAGCCCAAGCGCATCATCGTCGTCGACGGCCGCGCCCCGCGCGATATCGTCGCGGAGCGCATCTGGAACACGGTGCAGATGCGGCTGCATCCGGGCCTCGAACACTTAGAGGCGGAGACGGCGACCGGTGAGTGACGACGCCGAAGACGACATCCCGCATCCGCGCGCGACCGTTGCACTGTTCGGCCACGCCGAGGCCGAGCACGCGCTGCTCGACGCCTACAAGAGCGGCCGCGTGCCGCATGCCTGGTTGATCGGCGGGCCGCCCGGCATCGGCAAGGCGACCTTGGCTTATCGGTTTGCGCGCTTTGTGCTCGCTCATCCCGATCCGCAGACTGCCGAAGTTCAGGCCGCGCAATCGCTTGCCGTCGATGCCGACAATCTGGTCGCGCACCGCATCGCCGCGCAGGCGCAAGGCGACCTCCTGGTGCTCGAGCGCATGCTCAACGAGCAGACCGGCAAACTCTATACCGTGATCCGCGTCGATGACGTGCGACGCACGGTGTCGTTCTTCGGCTCGACCGCGGGCGAGGGCGGCTGGCGCATCGCCATTGTCGATGCCGTCGACGATCTGCAGCGCGAAGGCGCCAACGCGCTGTTGAAGGTGCTGGAAGAGCCGCCGGCGCGCACGCTTCTGCTGCTGATCAGCCACGCGCCGGGCCGCGTCCTCGCCACCATCCGCTCGCGCTGCCGCCGCCTGCTGTTGCGGCCGCTCGAACAAAATGACGTCGCGCGCGCCGCCGCAACGGCGACCCATCGCAGCCTAACCGACGACGAGATCCAGGAAGCCGCCAAGGCCGCCGGTGGCAGCGTCGCGCGCGCGCTGGCGCTCATCGACGGCGCGGCTTTGGGGCTTCGCCAGCGCGTGCTCGACGTGATCGCGCAACTGCCCAATCCCGATCCGCGCGCGCTGCACGCGCTTGGCGACGCGCTCGGCGGTACCGATCCGCAAACGCTCGAAACCTTCATGGATATTGTCAACGACTGGCTGTCGGCGCGGCTGGCCGGCGCAACGCAGGAGACGGCGCGCATGGCCCGCGTCGCGGAGACCTGGGACAAGGTCAATCGCGCCGCGCGCGATGTCGAGACCTACAATCTCGAACGCAAGCCGCTGGTCTTCACGGTGTTCGGCGCACTGGCTGAAACGGCGCGGAGATAAGCTGTCATTCCGGGTTCGCGCGCGCCCCGGAATGACTTTCTTCAATAGACGTTCAACGGCAGCACGCCGCCGGGCCCGACCAGAAGTCCCCAGGCCTCGTCGGCCGCGACGTCGATCTCTTCGCTTTGGCCGCCCTTCAGCGTGACCTTGTACTTGCCGGGCTTGAGGTCGAGCGTCGGGCCGTCCGGCTTCTTAGCGCCGACACCGGCGCCGATCTTGATGGTCTTGTTGTCGATGGTGATCGAGGCCTCGCTTGCAGTCATGTTGCCGAACAGCACCTTGGTCTGGCCGGCATTCGGCAACACGCCCGCTTTCTTGGCGGCTTCCGGGTTCCTCACACGAAGCGTGACGGTCGTCTCATTGTCCTTGCGGGCAAGCTTCAGCACGGCGCTGCCTTCCGGAGTCGTGAAAGCCACATTCGCTTTGTCGGCGGCGATGACGGCGCCTTTGACGTCCTCTTTCCAGCCGCGCTTTTCGAGCTCGCGGCGGTAGAAGCCGAGCACGGCCGAAAGTTCGAGCGGAATATTGACGGTGAGTTGCTGACGGAACGGCGTGCGCTCGCTCTGTGTCAAGGTGCGCCGCTTCGGCACCGGTAGACCGCTGGATTCTTCGGCGGTCAGATCCTCCGCGGAAGCCGGCGCGGCGCTCACCGCAACAGAGGCGTCATCCTTCTTTGCGGACGCTGCCGCCGAGATGAGGCCGGAGCCGTCCGCCTTCACATTGGTGCTGGCGCCCATCTGCATCAGCGTGAACGAGATCTTCTTGTCGGCCTTGGAGAAGTCGAGCACGGTCATTTTCGGTCCGTTGATGACCGTCTTATGCTCGCGCCAGCCCTCTGCCTTCATCGCCTCGCGATAGAAGGCCGCCAATGACCTGACGCTTGCCGTGCTCTCATAGTCGAGCTTGCCATCGGCGGCATTGTAATCGATGTCGTCGGCATTCTCCGGCATCGGCACTGGCACATCGCTGTCGACGCGCGCACGTAATGGCGCGGCGGGTTCCGTCGCCGGCTTCGGTGTCGGCGCCTTCGCGCCCGACAACGCATCGGCGGTCGCCTGACGCATGATGTCCTGCGCCTGCTTCATCATCTGATCCGCCATGTCGTCGGCGGCGGTGTGCTGCGGCTTTGCCGGGGCGGGCGCAGGCTCCGCCACGGTCTTCGGCTTGTCGCGGTTGAGCTCGGCTTCGCGCGCATCGGCGAGCACCTTGGCCGGCACGCTCTTGATGTCGATCTTGGTGCGGCCATCGGCGACGCGCTGCAGCACCAGAATAAGCGGCGTCTGGTTCTCGCGGATGTAATAGCCGTAGGCGCCTTTTTCGGTGAGCTCGCCATTGGGCCCGCCGTCCGGCAGCTTGCCAGCCTTGGCCGACCACAGCGACCAGCCGCGCGCACCGAGCTCCTTGCGGTAATAAGCGAGCAGTTGGTCGACCGGTTCGGCGCTGACGCAAGTGAGCAGCGGGCGGTTCGGATCGAATTCGATATCGGCCGCGCCGGCCGGGAAGGGCAGATCGTTCAACAGCGTGATCGCCGTATAGCTCACACTGGTCGCATTGCCCCGCGCCGGCGCCTGCGTGATGTAGACGTTGAGCGCCTGCGGCCCTTTCTTGAAGGTCATGATCTCCATGGTCGGCACTTGCGCACGCGCGGTATGCGGCGCGCTATAAAGCTGCCAGCCGCCGGCCGCGAGCGCCTTGCGCGTGGCCTCGGCCGTGCGCGCGACCGTATCCGGCGTGAAATAGATCGTGGTCGCCGGGCTGGCGAAGGAGTCCTTGGCGCCGGTGACGCGCGGCAGCCGGCTGGTATCCAGCATCTCCAACGCCGACGCGGGCAGGGTAAACGCCCAGCCCATCGCGCACACAATCGCCAGGGTCGAAACCCGCGCCAAGCCTCTCATCGTCACGTCCTCCAAAATGCCATCGCACACCGCCGCTGCAGCGATGCCGCGGCTGGCGTCGTCTCTTCGGCCGGCCGTCATTGGCCACCCACGGCTTGGTCGGAACTTAGCCGCCTTTGGTTCAATCGCAGGCTTTCGGTGGCCGGCGGACCGTCACACCGCCAGCAAATCAGGTGCAGCCTGTCGGGGCACACGCAAAAGGCGCAACGACAGGTAATCACTTCCTGACAGCACCAATTAACAATACTTCAGCGTAGTTTTAGTAAGAGTTGTCCCTTACAACGGCGCGGAAGCAGGCGCCGCGCGCGCCCACTGCCTTGCATTGGAATGCCAAGACCTGCGCATCGCAGGTGCCCGCTCGATCGCGCTTCCAGGTTTCCATGGCCGTCTTTTTCGCCGCGCAACTCGACTTCATCTTCTTCTTTTACGGGCTGGCCTTTGTGCTGCTCGGATGGGTCAGCCTTGCGCTCGCACGTGGAGCGGAACAGCGGATGCCATGGCTGTTCATGGCGGCCTTCGGCTTTCTTCACGGCATGCTTGAATGGCTCGATCTGCTGGCGCTGGTCATCGGCGACTCGGTGTCGTTCACCGTCGTGCGCCTGGCCACAATGATGATCTCCTTCCTGGCGCTCGCGGAGTTCGCGCGGCTCGATGCCGTCTATCTCGGTTACAAGGCGCCGGGACGCTGGATTTATCTTCCGTTGGCGATCTTCATGGCCGTCGGCGCATTTCATGCCGGCCTGCTCAGCGCCAATGCTTTCGGACGCTATGGCATCGGCTTCCCGGCGGCGCTGGCCACCGGCCTTGTGCTCGCCTTGCATGCGAGAACGGCCGCGTCGGCGAACCGGCGCTGGAAGATGTCGGCTGCCATCGGCTTCGCGCTTTATGCCTGCGCAAGCGGGCTCATCGCACCTGAAACCGATTTTCTGCCGTTCGATATGGTCGACTACGCGGTCTTCTCCGATGTCACGCACACGCCGATCCAACTCGTGCGCGCGCTATTGGCGTGCCTCATCGCGTTCAGCCTCTGGGGCGCCTGGAGCCAACGGCAGGTCGATAGCGTGGCCTCGCCGCGTTATTCGGCTTTCATGCAACGGCAGTTTCTGCGCACGCTTTTCGTAATGACATCGATCCTGGTCGTGGGCTGGTGCCTGACGGAATACCTCGGTGGCGTCTATCGCAGCCATGTTGAAACGGCCGCGCTTGGCGACCTCGACCTCATCGCAAGCCGTCTTGCCGGTGAAACCGCACCCGTCGAAAATGCAGCCAAAGCAGCGGCGGAAACGCCCGAAGTGCGCGACCTGCTATCCGCGGGCGGCGACAATGCCCGCGCCATCTCGGTGCTGAATCGCGATGTCGCGGTGTCCGACGCCAGCGACGGTTTTTTGCTCGACCTGTCTGGCCACGTGGTCGCCGGTGCCGCGAAGGGCAACGCGGCGCGCAACCGGAACAACGCCAACGCGCCTTATTTCGTCGCCGCCTTGGTCGGACAGGCAGGCTTTCATTTTACTGTCGATCCTGGCAGTCAAACCCGTAACTATTATGCGAGTTTTCCGGTCCGCGCCGAAGGCGGCTCAATCGTCGGCGCCGCCGTCATGGTCAAGAACATCGATACCGTCGAGGGCAGCCTGCGCCACTTCGAACGTTCATTCTTCATCGTCGACGGCGATGGCGTCGTGGTCATGACCAACCGGCCATCGATGATGTACCGGATGATGTGGCCGCAACCCGAGGCGATCCGGCAGGCGCTCGCGCGTGATTACGGCAACTTGAACACGCGTCCGCTGCTCAAGGAGGAAGTATTCAATCCGGCCTGGGTGGTCGTCGATAACACCCGGGACTATGTGCAACGGCGCGCCTTGCTGCATGGCGACTGGTCCTTGGTGACGCTCAATTCGCCGCAGGGCATCTTCGCCAGTCGCGTGCTGGGCATCATCGTCACCTTACAGATGGCCATTCTCGCGGTATTTTATCTGGTCGGGCGCGAGCGTTCGCTGTACGACAACGTGCAGCTCGAGAAGCGGCTGCAACTCGAAGAGCTTGCGCGTCACCTCGATTTCCGCGCCGCCACGGACCCACTGACCGGTATCTATAACCGCCGCAAGTTCAACCGCGTACTCGCCGGCGAAATTTTGCGCGCGCAGCGGTATGCCATGCCGCTGTCGCTCATTTTGTTCGACGTCGACCATTTCAAGCACGTGAACGACACCTACGGCCATCAGGCCGGCGACAGAGTCCTGGTTGAAATTGCACACTTCGTCTCGGCGCACATCCGCACCAGCGACGTGCTGGCCCGCTGGGGCGGGGAGGAATTCATGGTCCTGACGCCCGGCTTGCAGATCAAGGAAGCCGTGGCACTCGCCGAGAAGCTGCGTGGGGGCATCCGCTCGCTCGCCTACGACAACATGCCGTCGGTAACTTGCAGCTTCGGCATCACCGAATATCGCAAGGACGACACGGCCGAGTTCCTGATCGCCCGGGCCGACGAGATGCTCTATGCCGCCAAGATCGGCGGGCGCGATCGCGTCGCCTTCGTGGCCGAGATGACCGTCGCGCCGACCATCGTCGCGCTCTAGCGTCGGTTATCTGGCATCGCAGACGAAGTCGTAGGCGCGGACGAAGCCGGCGAGGCTGAAAATCGCGCAGCGCGTGGGTTTGGCGTCAGGCGCCGCCGCGGTCGGGCAGAGCGCGATGCGCTCGTAACGCGCCAATTGCGCCGGATCGAGTTTGAAATAGAGCGCGCCATCGTTCTCGGAAAACGTCATGCCGATCCTGGTGGGCGCGGGCTCATAAGCATTGTTCTTGCTGAAATGCACCCAGGCTTCGGCGCGACGGCCTTTGGCGACGCTGCCCTTGAGCGGAAAGCGCTCGTCGCCGTCGAAGGCGAACGGCACGGCTTTATCGGTCCGCTTGCAGCGCTGGTTGTAAATCATCACGGTCGACAGCAGCGCGGTGCCTTTGCCGCCTTCTTTGGTGCTAGCGAGACGCTGCAAACCCGGATCGTCGAAGGCGAAACCGTAGCTCCAGTCGTTCACGGTCACGCGCGCGGCGTCGGGGCCGCCGGCGGCGTATTGCGTGTCCTCGTCGAGCGTCTTGCCGATCAGCGTGGCGGCATCCTTGATGTCGATTTTGCCCGGCTTGGTCTGGGCAAAGGCAGGCACCGGCAACAATGCGCAAAGTGCCAGCAGCAGTACGGAAGGTCGCATGACCGGCATACTCACGATTGGCGCGCGCGCCAGAAGGCCACCGTCATCCAGCCGATGGACGTGCCGACGAAGCCGCCGGCGATGATGTCGCTGAGGAAGTGATAATCAGCGCCGATGAGGCCGACGACGACGACCAGCACAGCCAGGATGCACAACGGCCGCAGCTTCGGCGCCATGATCCACAACACCGAGACCAGCGCGCAGATCGCCGCGGTATGGCCCGACGGGAACGAGGCATAGGCCGCGCCGCCTTTGAAGAAGTTGAAGCCGAACACGCCGTCACGGATGAAGGACGGATTGTTCTGCACGAAAGTCTCCGGCCAGGTGCGGCCGAACACGTATTTGAGCTGGCTCTTCGACAGCTCGGTGACCAGCACGCTGATGCTGCACAGGACCGCCACGGTGCCCCAAGATGAAAGCGGCCGGCCGGCCAGCGCCCACAGCCCCGTCAGCGCGAAGGCCGCGCAGGCGAGGGGGACCAGCGGTTCAGGAATATAGGTGAGGAGCGCGAAGCTGTTCTGATAGACGTGATACGCGTGCGCAGTCAGCGCGATCGGCCGGTCGAGCCACAGATAGGCCGCCGCGCAGGCCGCAGCGGTGGCGGCGAGGCCTGAGCCCCATTTCTGAATCGCGGTCATGAACAGCCCCCGGCTTTCGCTTCGGGCCGCTGTTTGCGCCAGGAGCGCCTTGTTCCGCAACCGAAAAATCGGGCGGGCCACCGGCCTGGCGGCCAGCCGCACGAGCCCCGGACGACCTGATCCGGGGCTCGACGTCTCGACCGCGCCTAGAGGTTGGCCTCGGCGAAGGCGTGCACCCACATGGCACAGACGCCGGAGCGCACGATGTCCTCACGCCCGAACGAAACCACCGGCACCGGCAGGTTCTGACCGGCGATCATGTCGATGACCACCTTGAGCCCGCTGTCGGCGGCCAGATCGCATTGGCTGACGTCGCCATTGATGACGACGGTGCAGTCGTCGCCGATACGGGTCAGGAACGTCTTGATCTCCGCCGGCGTGCAGTTCTGCGCCTCGTCGAGCAGCACGAAGGCGTTCTTCCACGAGCGCCCGCGCATGACCTCGAACGGCACCATCTCGATCGAGCCGTTCTTGAGCGCGATGTCGAAGGCCGCCTTACCGATGCGTTCCTTGATCGCCTCGGTGACCGGCACGGCCCAGGGCGCGAACTTGTCCTCGAGCGAGCCGGGGAAGAAGCCGAGCGAGCGGCCGCATGGCACGTTCGGCCGCGTCAGGATGATCTTGTCGATGCTGCGGTTGCGGTAGAGGTCGGCGGCGTGGGTGGCCGCGATCCAGGTTTTGCCGGTGCCGGCAGGCCCCAGCACGATGACTTGGGGCGACTTGCGAAGGGCGTCGAGATAGTCGGCTTGGGTCGGGTTGAGCGCCTTGATCGGGGGAAGCGCGCGTTCAGCTTCGAATTTCGAGTTCTGGAACTCTATGATCTCGGCGGATCCAAGCATGCGCTCATGACGGCGTCTCTTCTTCGCGAGGTTCTTAGCCAAAGGCCGACTCCTTTCGATAGAAAGCATGTGAAGTGCATACGCCAACGGCCCACGCCACCAGAACTCGGGTCAAGCCGAGATCGAGCGCGCGGGTACAAGAACGGCAGTTGTCGCGGGGTTTGTGGCGGTGTCAGGCAAACGCGCGTCCGGGGTCGTGTAGGTCCCGACTGACCAGCTTGCCTCTCGATCCGTAAGGTACGAACCGCCATGCCCAAAGGCTAAGCGATTCGCGTGACGGATTTCTAAAAATTATTGCGGTGCAAGATTACTTCCCCATGGGAAGGGAGGGGGCGCATCCTCGCCGGACCGGCATCCCAAGCGCGGCAGGTCATTTCGGGATGAACCGAACGCTTCCGGTACTGCCTCCGACGAGTGTCCCCATGCCGCTTCCCCACATGTCCGACGAGCAGATGCGTACCACGCTGAAGGAACTCGAACAGGCTTTGTACAACCACGACCAATGGACCGAAACGCTTTACGGCACCTTGATCTGCCGATTGGCGCCGGATGAACGCGACGCCAGCCAGAACGCGCATCGAACCTGCCGGTTCGGACAATGGTATTATAAATCCGGCATCGCAGGCCTCGAACGCCATCCAGGATTCGTTGAGATCGGCATCGAGCACGAGCGCATGCATCAGTATGCAGCAAGTCTGCTGCGCGCCTCCGCTGACGGCGTGCCAATCTCGGTCAAGGACTTCGAGCGCTTCCTGACCGCGTTGAAGCGCATGCGATTGGAAATCGTGACAGTTCAGCGCGAGATGGAAGGCGCGCTCTTCAATCTCGACCCGTTGACGGGCGTCAATAATCGCATCGAAATGCTGACCAAGCTGCGTGAACAGCACGAATTCGTCAGGCGCGACCATTCCTGTTCGATTGCGATGATCGATTTGGACCAGTTCAAATCCGTCAATGACAGCTACGGTCATCTGGCTGGCGACAAGGTCTTGATAGACTTTGCGCACTATATTGTGAACCATCTGCGCCCTTACGATAAGATCTTCCGTTACGGCGGCGAGGAATTCCTGCTGTGTCTGGCAGACACCCCCGTGGAAACCGCGCACGTCATCATGGACCGCCTGCGCGAAGAGCTCGCGTCGCTGCCGCATGAAGCGCAGGGCAAAGGAGATTTCTTCGTCACGGTATCGGTCGGGCTCGCGGCATTGGATGCGCATAAGTCCGTCGAGGTCGCGATAGACCGCGCCGACAAAGCCCTCTACGTCGCCAAGACACGAGGAAGAAACCGCGTCGTTTGTTGGGACCCATCCATGGACGAACCGGCCGCGCATATAGGCGGGCTGCCGTGAACTGACGTTCGGCCTGGTCCCCGCGCTCTATTGGCGCAACAGCCCGCAGTATTTCTCCGTGCCGCTATCCCAGCAGCCCGTCTTCATGCAAATGGCCTGACGCTGGCCGCAATTGGTGATGCACATCGACAGTGCCGCGGCCGGCGAACTCTTCTTGCAGGCGGCGATGCAGGCGGTCTGCTCGCCGCTGCAGCGCATCGCGGCGGCGGCCGCCGGGGTGGGGGCGAACAGTCCGGAAAGAACGAAAGACATAAAGAGGGACAAGAGCCCCGCCAAGGCGGTCGTCTTCAGCATTGCCGGCATTGTCCATCCTCGGTAACGGGAATCAGGAGCCGCAGGGTGACGGAGAACGCAGGTCCTCCACAAGGCGACATCGCACCGCCGCCCGCGCGGCCTGCGGCAAAAGTTTCAGCATGCCTCATACAGGCCGCTTTGGACTTTCGCCGCGCTTCCTCTAAGTTCGACGCGGGGCCGCTGACGGCACCAGAGACGTCCCAGTCACCCGATGCGCCGCCGCAAGCATAATTTTCGGTTCCATCTCGGCATTCTCGGCGCCCTCACGGCGGTTCCCTTTATCCTCGCCGGTGCCGTGCTCGCCGTCCTTTATGTCAACTCCGAGCGGGCAGCGACCGAGCACGACCTCGTCAACACCGCCAAGGACCTCTCCAGCAGCATCGACCGCGAGATCACCGGCGGCCTGAGCACGCTACGGACTTTGGCCTACGCCCAATCGCTGGCGCAGGGCGATCTCGCCGCTTTCTATCAGCACGCGTCGCGTGTCGCCGGCATGTTCCCGGGCAGCCTGGTCGGCCTGCGCCGCCCCGACGGACGGCAATTGCTCAATACCGCGCGCGCCTGGGGCGAGCCGCTGTCGCAGACCAAGGACACGGTGCTCAACGCCTCGGACGAGGCCGCCTTGCGCACCATGCAGCCGGTCATCTCCGACCTCTACACCGGCGCGTCGACGGGCCAGCGCTATGTGATGCTCAACGTCCCGGTCATGTATGAGGGTGCCGCGCATTTTCTCAACATCGCGATCCCGCCCGAGACATTCCTGCGGCTGATCCAGCAAAGCAGCGCCGTCAGCCAGGACTGGCTGGTCATCCTGATCGACCGCAACCACCGCGTCATCGCCCGCACCCGCGACCACGAGAACTTCGTCGGCCGCAGCGCCAGCGACGGCTTCATCCAGAAACTCACGGGCACCGAAGGCGTGGTCAGCTCGACCACGCTGGACGGCGCACCTGTGATCGACGGCTATTACAAATCGCCGCTCTCCGGCTGGACGGTGATCACCGCGATGCCGGTCTCCGCCGTCAATCAGTCGGTGCGGCAGGCGGCCATCGCAGTCGGCGCCGCCGGCGCGCTTGGCTTGATCTGCTCGCTGCTGTTCGCCGTGCTCTACAGCCGTTACGTCACGCCGCCGATCTGGCGTCTGCGCGACAACGCCCTGGCGCTGAGCCGCCGCGAACGCGTGGCGAGCTTCAATACCGGCATCGTCGAGCTCAATGCCGTGAGCGAGACCTTGGCCAGCGCCTCTGCGTCGCTTATCCGCGACGAGGAGACCAAGAGCCAGATGATCAAGGAACTCAATCACCGGGTGAAGAACTCGCTCGCCACGGTGCTGTCGATCGCGCGCCAGAGCGCGACCAAGGCCGACGATTTCACCGCGTTCTTCGAGACCTTTTCCGGCCGTCTGGTCGCGCTGTCGCAGGCGCACGATGCCTTAAGCGAAGGCGAGTGGGTGGAAGCCGACATGGCCGAACTGGTGCAGCGAGTCTGCGTCAGCGTTTCCGGCCCCGGACGGATTGCGGCGAAAGGCCCGCCGGTGCCGCTCTATCCGCGCGCCGCGCTCACCATCGGCATGGTGTTGCACGAGCTTTACACCAACGCCGCCAAATACGGCGCGCTGACGCAGCCGGAGGGGAGCGTCGCCATCGAATGGTCGGTGCAGCCGCATGCGCCGGGCGGCGCGACTGTTACGGCGCAGTGGGCCGAGCAGGGCGGGCCGCCGGTGACGGCACCAGAGAGAAAGAGCTTTGGCACCCGTTTCATCGAGGAAAGCATCCGTCATGAGCTCAAGGGCACGGCGACGTTCGACTTCCGGGCCGAGGGGCTGATCTTCCGCTGCGAATTTCCCTTGAGGCAGCAAGGCCTGGCCGCGGGCGCCAAAGCCCCGGCGGACACCCGGGCCTGAGATACATTCGCCACAGTCCGGTCGCTACGGCGCGCTCGCCAGATGCCGGCGGCGCGCTTATATGGAGGGAATGCCGGGCTTTCCGTCCGGCACGCCCTAAGGAGCACATGCATGGCCGCGAAGATCACGGTGAAGAGCAAGGAACCCGCCGACGAGGTCGCGCCGCCGAAGCTCGGTCAAAGCCGTCCAGCGCTCGGGCGTTTCCGGCTCCAGGTCGACCGCCAGACCAAGAAGGCCTTCGACACAGCCGAAGAGGCCGAGACCGCCGGCCTCGCCATCAAGAAGGCCTATCCGATCGTTCAAGTTTCGATCTACGATTCCGAAAAGAGCGCGCAGAAGATCCTTGAAGTCGCGCCGGAATAAGCCCGGGCGCGACGCTAGCCGCGTTTACAGCCGTTTAACCTTAATCCCCGCATATTGACGCATCACTCAACGCTGCGCGCGGTCGCTTTGCGGCCCGCGAAGCCGTCCCTGTAAGCATTCGGGTTCGAGTAGCGTAGATTATGTCGGATACGGCCGCGGCGTTCTGCGACGTCACTTCTTTCGACGGTCGTATCTCACTCGGTGACTATCGCCGGATTCTGCCGGCGCTGCGCGCGCTCGGCGACGGCCTCATCGCCTCGGTCGCCATCCTCGCCATCGGCTCCGTGCTGGTCGTCGGAACCACGGTCGCCGCCCTCAAGATCGCCAATAACGCCATCAGCGCCCATCCGCAGCTCCGTACGCAAGCCGCCATGGGTCTGGGAGCATTGGGGCAGGGCACGTTTGCCCTCGGCCAATACGGCCCGATCCTGGCCGCCGCCCCTGACGCCTTCCCGCCAGCACCGGTAGCGACCGATGTTGCCGAAGGGACCGAAAGCGTCAGAGGCGCTGGCGAGAGCTTCGGCGCGCGCTGGGCGCTGGCATCCCTGCCGGCTCTGGAGGCTGCGCCTGTCCCCGTACCGCTACCGACACGGGCCCCGCCACGCCCCACTCAACGGGAAAATATCAAGTCTATCCAATTGGATCAGGCCAGCTCTGCACAAACCACATCAATGCAGCTCGCCAGCCTGCCGCCACCTGTGACGGTGAGCCCGGCGCCGGTGAAGGCCGCCCCGGAACAAGCAACGGCCATGGTGCCGCTGCCGCGGCCTTATCCAGCCGTGCGTGAAGCCGTGCGGCCGCCGGCCGAGGCGCCGCAGCAGGTCGCCATGGTCGCACCGCCGCCGCCCCCGCCGGTCGTGGAGAAGCCCGCGGTCGTGCAGCCGGTTCATAACAAGGGCCCGGAGCTCATCGAACGGGACGCCCGCACCGCCGTCTACGACATCTCGGCGCGGACCGTGTATCTGCCCAACGGCGACAAGCTCGAGGCGCATTCCGGCCTCGGCGAGAAGATGGACGATCCGCGCTACATCCACGTGCGCATGCGCGGGGCGACGCCGCCGAACGTCTACAAGCTGACGATGCGCGAGAAGCTGTTCCACGGCGTGCGCGCCATCCGTCTCAATCCTGTCGACGAAGACAAGATGCACGGCCGCGACGGCATCCTGGCGCATACTTATATGCTCGGCCCCAACGGCCAGTCGAACGGCTGCGTGTCCTTCAAGGATTACGACAAGTTCCTGCAGGCCTTCCTCGACGGCGAGGTCGATCGCATGGTCGTGGTGGCGAGCATGAACGGCACGCCGCCAGCACTGGTGGCCCGCGGCAAGGGCCGCCGCGATTCCGGCCGCTACGCATCCGCATCCACCGGCCTGTTCGACCGGGCCAGCGCGCAGGCGTGGTAGCGGGAAGAGCGGCCGCTGCCTCAGTCGCGGCTACTGCGTCGTGCATCGCCGACTGAGAGAGGGCCAACTTGCCCCACCCCTTAGGCGTTGCTACCTAACCCTCTGACTCGTCATGGCGGGCCTGTCCGGGCTGTCCAGATCCTTGAAAAACCCGTGGTTTTCGAGAGGGATGGCCGGGGCAGGGCGGTCGTGCCGCCGCATACGGGATGACCGGGCCAGGGGCGTTTCGCCCGGCGCCCGCCCGGGGAAGACAAAACAAGACGATGGCCGACAAGACCCCTTTCTACATCACCACCGCGATCTCCTACCCGAACGGCGCGCCGCATATCGGCCACGCCTATGAGGCGGTCGCCACCGACGCCATCGCCCGCTTCAAGCGGCTGGACGGCTACGACGTCTTTTTCCTGACCGGCACCGACGAGCACGGGCAGAAGATGCAGCAGACGGCGGCGAAGGAGGGGCTCACCGCCCGCCAGTTGCGCGACCGCAACGTGCCGCTGTTCGAGAAGATGGTTGAGCGGCTGAACTGCTCGAACAACGACTTCATCCATACGACGGAAGAGCGCCATCACCGCTCCTCGATCGCCATCTGGGAGGCGATGGAGAAGAACGGCGACATCTACCTCGACAAATACGCCGGCTGGTACTCGGTGCGCGACGAGGCCTATTACGCCGAGGACGAGACGCATCTCAACGAGCACGGCAAGCGTATCGCCACCAAGACCGGCACGCCGGTCGAGTGGGTGGAGGAGGAGAGCTATTTCTTCAAGCTCTCGGCCTATCAGCAGAAGCTTCTGGACCTCTACGAAAAGGTCCCCGACTTCGTGCTGCCGAAGGAGCGGCTCAATGAGGTCGCGAGCTTCGTAAAGGGCGGCCTGCAGAACCTCTCGGTGTCGCGCACCACCTTCGACTGGGGCATCAAGGTGCCCGGCAACCCCAAGCACATCATGTATGTGTGGGTCGATGCGCTGACCAATTACATCACCGCCGCCGGCTTCCCCGACACCGACAGCGAGAAGTTCAAGCGCTTCTGGCCGGCCGACCTGCACGTCATCGGCAAGGACATCGTGCGCTTTCACGCGGTCTACTGGCCGGCCTTCCTGATGTCGGCCGGTGTCGCGGTGCCGAAGCGCATCTTCAGCCACGGCTTCCTGTTCAACCGCGGGGAGAAGATGTCGAAGTCGGTCGGCAACGTCATCGACCCCTTCACGATGACCGACACCTATGGCGTCGACCAGTTCCGCTATTTCTTCCTGCGCGAGGTGCCGTTCGGCCAGGACGGCAATTACAGCCACGAGGCCATCGTCAACCGCATCAACGCGGACCTGGCGAACGACCTCGGCAACCTGGCGCAGCGCTCGCTGTCGATGATCGCCAAGGCCTTCGGCGGCGTGTTGCCTGAGCCGGGCGCGTTCACCGCCGAGGACCAAGCCATCCTGGCCGCGGCCGATGCCATGGTCGCCACCGCGCGCGAGCAGATGAAGACCTATCAGCTGCATCAGGTGCTCCACACGGTGTGGGCCGTGGTGGCGGACGCCAACCGCTATTTCGCCGCCGAAGCGCCCTGGGCGCAGGCCAAGACCAATCCGCAGCGGCAGGGCACCATCCTCTACGTGACGGCGGAGGTGATCCGTCAGGTTGCCATCTTGGCGCAGCCTTTCGTGCCGGCGTCGGCCGGCAAGCTCCTCGACATCCTGGCCGTGCCCGCGGACGAACGCAGCTTCGCGGCGCTGGCACCGGGTCAGCGCATCACGCCCGGCACGACGCTACCGCCGCCGGCGCCGGTGTTCCCGCGCTATATCGAGCCGGACGCCGAGCCGCAGCCGCCCAAAGAGAAGGGCGCCAAGAAAGACAAGCAAGACAAGCAGCCCAAGCCGAAGGACAAGGCCTGACGCATGCTGGTGGACAGCCACTGCCATCTCGACTTTCCGGAGTTCGCGCCCGAGCTGGACGCAGTGGTGGCGCGGGCCCGCGCGGCCGGGGTTGGCCGGATGGTGTCGATCTCGACCCGCGTGAAAAGACATCCGCAAATCCTGGCGATCGCGGAGCGGTTTCCCGACGTCTTCTGTTCGGTCGGCACCCATCCGCACCACGTCGATGAAGAGCCCGAGATCGATGCCGGGGCGCTCATCGCCATCGCCCAGCATCCCAAGGTCGTGGCGATCGGCGAGGCGGGGCTCGACTATCACTACGACACCGGGCCGAAGGAGCATCAAGCCGCTCATTTCCGCCAGCACATCGCGGCGGCGCGTGAAACCGGCCTGCCGCTGGTGATCCATACGCGCGAAGCCGACGACGACATGGCGCGGATCTTGAAAGACGAGATGCGGCAGGGCGCCTTCAAGGCCGTGCTGCATTGCTACACCGGCGGCCGCGATCTGGCCTTTGCCGCCGTGGATCTGGGGCATTATGTGGGCTTCACCGGCATCCTGACCTTCAAGACCTCGGAACCCTTACGCGATCTCGCCAAGGCGCTGCCGGCCGACCGTATTCTGGTTGAAACAGACTCGCCGTATCTCGCGCCCGTGCCGTTCCGCGGCAAACGCTGCGAACCGGCGTTCGTGGCGGAAACGGCCAAGATGCTGGCGGGCGTGCGCGGCGTGACCCCGGCCGAGATCGCCCGGCAGACCACGGAAAACTTCTACCGGCTTTTCGATAAAGTCCCTCAGGCCATTGAAATAGCAGCATGAGTCTTACCTACACCATCCTCGGCTGCGGCTCCTCCATGGGCGTGCCGCGCGTCGCGCTCGGCTGGGGCTCGTGCGACCCGAACAACCCGAAGAACCGCCGCCGCCGCTGCTCGATGCTGATCACCCGGACCAACGCGCAGGGCCACAGAACGCGCGTCCTGATCGACTGCTCGCCGGACCTGCGCTACCAGCTTCTGGACACCGAGGTCGACTGGGTCGACGGCGTCCTCATCACGCATGAGCACGCCGACCACATCCACGGCATCGATGACCTGCGGCCGCTGTTCGTCCACAAGCGGCGCAAGGTCGACGTCTATCTCGACGAGCCGACCTCGCGCTCGATGCACGCCCGCTTCGGCTATTGCTTCATGACGCCGCCGGGCAGCGAATATCCGCCGATCGCGCATGAGCGGCGACTGGTGCCGGGCGAAACGGTCACGCTTTCCGGGCAGGGCGGCGATGTCGAGGCCACGCCCATCCTGCAGAACCATGGCGACATCTCGTCTCTGGGCTTCCGCATCGGCAACGTGGCCTATTCCGCCGACGTCAAGAACCTGCCCG
>JANLJK010000309.1 GCA_029255525.1 Pseudolabrys sp. | reverse complement strand
CCGCATAACCCCCTCCCCAGCCCTCCCCCGCAAGGAGGGAGGGAGCAGGCGGAGAGTGGGGAAGGCCGCAAGCCGCACCGCTATCAATTCATGCGCGACAACCGCGAAGTCCACGGCTGGGTGGTTCTCGACAAGCCGGTCGGCATGACGTCGACCCACGCCGTCAGCATCATGAAGCGGCTGTTCTCGGCCAAGCGCTGCGGCCATGCCGGCACGCTCGACCCGCTCGCCTCCGGCGCCCTGCCGATCGCCATGGGCGAGGCCACCAAAACCGTCCCCTTCGTGATGGACGGCCGCAAGCTGTACCGGTTCACCGTCCGCTGGGGCGAGGAGCGGGATACCGACGACGCCGAGGGCCGGGTGATCGCGCAAAGCGACCAGCGGCCGACCCCGGAGGCCATCAGGGCCCTGCTGCCCGGCTTCATCGGCACGATCCAGCAAGTTCCGCCGCGCTATTCGGCCATCAAGATCGAGGGCGAACGCGCCTACGACCTCGCCCGCGACGGCGAAACGGTCGAATTACAGGCCCGTCCTGTTGAAATTAAGCGTCTGGAGCTGGTCGAGGTGCCGGATGCCGATCACGCCGTCCTGGAGGCCGAATGCGGCAAGGGGACCTATGTCCGCTCGATCGCCCGCGACCTTGGCCGGGCGCTTGGCTGCCACGGCCATGTCAGCGCCCTACGGCGCACGGCGGTCGGGCCGTTCAGCCCGGAAACCATGATTTCACTGGAAGATTTGGAGGCCGTGTGCCATAGAGCCGCGGCTGGCGAGGGTAGCCTCGCCGACGCCATCATGCCCGTTGAGACCGCGCTGGACGACATCCCGGCGTTGGCCATCACCCGGCAGGATGCGGCAAGGCTTCAAAGAGGCCAAGCCGTTTTGTTGCGCGGACGGGACGCACCCAATTTCCGTGGCACTGTTTCGGTCAATGTTGCGGGTCAGTTGCTGGCCCTGGCTGAATTGGACCACGGCGAGATCGTCCCCAAGCGCGTGTTCAACCTGGCCGGCCTCGTAGGCCGCGCCGTCCGCAAGAAAGGATGACCGATGTCGGTTACCGCCAGCCGCAAGGCTGAAGTGATCAAGTCGTTTGCGAAGAAGGCCGGAGACACCGGATCGCCTGAAGTTCAGGTCGCGATCCTGTCCGAGCGCATCAACAACCTCACTGAGCATTTCAAGAGCCACAGCAAGGACAACCATTCCCGCCGTGGCCTGCTCAAGATGGTGAGCCAGCGCCGTACGCTGCTCGACTACCTGCGCCGTACGAACGAGGCGAGCTACAAGTCTTTGATCGAGAAGCTCGGCATCCGCCGATAGTTTTGATCCACGCGCGGACGCCTTGAGACAGCCCGCGCGTTCGTGAAGCGAGTGCGTGTGTTGCATTCGCTCTTTGAGGCCCGGCGGCGAAGGGCGCCGCCGGCGACAAGCAAGAGCCGATAGTGATCGCCTCTTGCGTCAGGGCAAGGCCCGGAACGCCATGGCAGGATCGCAAGACGCTACTCGCACTGCGCATCGCACGATGACGCGCGCGACAGTGTCTTGCCGTCTTGCTCATGGCTTCGGGGCTTTCCAGAAACCATGAGAGAAAACCAAAATGTTCAATACGCATCGAGTTGAGCTCGATTGGGGTGGGCGCAAGCTCACGCTCGAAACCGGCCGTATGGCGCGTCAGGCCGATGGCGCCGTGCTCGCCAGCTACGGCGACACCACCGTGCTCGCCACCGTCGTCGCCGCCAAGTCACCACGCGAAGGCGTGGACTTCCTGCCGCTGACCGTCGACTACCAGGAGAAGTTCTACGCGGCCGGCCGCATTCCCGGCGGCTATTTCAAGCGCGAAGGCCGTCCGACCGAAAAGGAAACTTTGGTTTCCCGCCTGATCGACCGCCCGGTTCGTCCGCTGTTCGCCGACGGCTGGCGCTGCGAAACACAGGTCATCGTCACCACGTTGTCGCACGATCTCGAGAACGATCCCGACATCCTGGCGATGGTTGCCGCGTCTGCCGCGCTGACCCTGTCGGGCGCACCGTTCATGGGCCCGATCGGCGCCGCCCGCGTCGGTTTCGTCAACAACGAATACGTGCTCAACCCGCAGCTCGACGAGATGCCGGAGACCCAGCTCGACCTCGTCGTCGCCGGCACCACCGACGCCGTGCTGATGGTCGAATCGGAAGCCAAGGAGCTGTCCGAAGAGATCATGCTGGGCGCCGTGATGTTTGGTCACCGCCACTTTCAGCCGGTCATTGAGGCGATCATCAAGCTCGCCGAGAAGGCCGCCAAGGAGCCGCGCGAGCTGACGCTGCCCGACAACGCCGCGCTCGAAAAGGAAATCCTCGGCCTGGCCGAGAAGGACCTGCGCGCCGCCTATTCGATCGCCGTGAAGCAGGAACGCTACAAGGCGGTCGGCGCGGTGAAGGAAAAGGTGATGGCGCACTTCTTCCCGGAAGGCGCCGAACCGGCCTACGACAAGCAACGCGTTGCCGGCGTGTTCAAGGAGCTCGAAGCGAAGATCGTTCGCTGGAACATCCTCGACACCTCGAAGCGTATCGACGGCCGCGATCTCAAGACCGTGCGTCCGATCCAGTGCGAAGTCGGCGTGCTGCCGCGCACCCACGGCTCGGCGCTGTTCACCCGCGGTGAAACGCAGGCGTTGGTCGTCACCACGCTCGGCACCGGCGAGGACGAGCAGTGGATCGACGCGCTGCAGGGCACCTACAAGGAATCGTTCCTGCTGCACTATAACTTCCCGCCCTTCTCGGTCGG
>JANLJK010000308.1 GCA_029255525.1 Pseudolabrys sp. | reverse complement strand
TCGATGACGTCCAGTTCTTGCAGGTGCGGTCGTCGCTGCCGCTGAAGGCGGTGCCGTCCGGCTGCGAGCCGGTGAGCACGTCATGCCGGTTCGGCGTGTCGCCGCGACCGTTGATGACATCGCCTTTTTCCGACAGTGCCGTCTGCTTGGTCAGGTTGTTGGCGCTATGCAACTCGGCGACGTCCTTGGCGATGACGGCACCCTTGGCGTTCGCCCACGGCCCCTTGCCGATACGGTCCTTCGCATTCACCGCGCCGGCGCCTTGCGTCGACAGATAAGCGCGCCAGGTCTTGCCGCCGGCGCCGGCCGCTTGCGCGAGCCGTTGGCAATGCGCGTCGGCGCCCGCCAGCCCGCCCAGATCGGCGCCCTTCCCCGGTCCAACGCTGGTCACGAAGAACGTCATGCCCGACTGCTGCGCCAGAGCCGGTGTCATGCCGAGCAACACAAGACATGCGGCCATCGGCGCGCCGATCCGAAGCGAAATCATATGGATACCTCCCGTGGTGGCGTGGCGCGATTGCCCGCCATCGGCATGAGTGAACACTTTCAATGCGTCACTATTCCAGCGATCACGGAAATAGCGCCGCGACCAAAGTGTCGCAGGTTTCGCGGTTGTCAGGTCCGGCGCCTACGCGCCGTATGACGCGTCGCTGACCGGCTCGAGCCAGGTCACGTGTTCCTTCGGCTTCCTGCATGGCGATATGCTACATGGCGTGATCGGGAGCGGCACCGTGCCAATGCTTTTCGTCGAGCGGGCTCCGATGTCTGGATGATCGGATTATGCCAGATCGTCCCGGCGAAGCTCAGTGCGCTCACGCGCTTTGGCGGCCGCGCGCCGCGGGCGATGACGTCCATGGAATTTCCGCCGCAGTCGCTGCGCGGCGGAAGGCCGGAAGTTCAATCGCACACTTGCTGCAATGCAGCAAAATAAAAAGCCCGGCGTCACCGCCGGGCTTGGCATTCAGCGAAGCTCTAAAAAGGGCTCAGGCCGGCTGCAGATTGCCAGCAGCCTGCTTGCCACGCTCGGTGACGATCTCGTAGCTGACCTTCTGGCCTTCGACCAGCGAGCGCATACCGGCGCGCTCGACGGCGGTGATGTGCACGAACACATCCTTCGAGCCGTCATCCGGCTGAATAAAGCCGTAGCCCTTCTGGGTATTGAAGAACTTCACAGTTCCGGTAGCCATTCAGAGTTCCTTTCACGCTTCTCGTTGAACGCTCCCGCATGTCGCAGGGGCGGCAACAATCAGTTTTGGGAGTTCACTTGAACCGCAGCCCAAAGCCGGGAGCGTGTCAGCAAGGTGAGGCCGAAAACGAGGTTGCGGCCGGCCACATAGACGGAAATCGTTAATCGGTCAACGGTGGTCGGTCTTGGGGCTTTCAGTTCTCATTTTATGAATTGGTAATTCGGGCGAGCCTATAGTGGCGCGTGCCGAGCGAACGTTAACGGGTGTTGAAGGCCCGTGCGGCTCGTCCCGAAAACACCCACGAGGCGGCATGCAGAAAGAGCAACGGAAGGCTAGGCGGCGCCATGTGCGCTACACTGCCTGGCTGGTGCGCGCGCCCAACGACACACACCCTTGCGCGCTTTCCGACATCTCCGAGACCGGCGCCCGTATCGACGTCGACGACTCGAATTCCGTGCCGGACAAATTCGTCTTGTGGTTGGCAAGCAACGGCGCCGCCCAGCGCGCCTGCAAAGTGGTCTGGCGGCAGCCTAAACAAGTCGGCGTAAGCTTCGAGCGGCGGCTTGCCGATGGCGAGCGCGCCGCTCTGGTGCCGCACGAAACGGGCGCCGCGCACGTCGCGTAGCGCCCGTCGCGTCGTCGAACGTCAGGTCTGCTGGATCGCCGACAGCATCCACGCGCCACCGCGCGAACGGCGGAACGTCCACAGTTCGACCGCCTCGCCCGGCCCGCCTTCCACGGTACGGCCGCTGTCGCGGTCCACCATGCGGTCGTCGAGCGCAAAGCGCATGGCAACCGTGGCGTAGTCCGTGTCGCCCTCGCGCCAGGCTTCCGACAGGTCGCCCTGCAGGAGCTTCACGTCGGTGACCTTGTTGACGAGGCCGCGGCTCGCATTGTCCGCCATGTCCTCGGCGAAATACGACACCATCTCCGGCGTGGCGACGCGGCGCAGCGCGTTCTGGTCTTCCGCCGAATAGGCCGCCTGCACGTCAGCGAGCAGACGCTCGAACGCGTCGTAGTCGACCTTCTCGATCGACAGCGGCTCGCCGGCCGGCTTGTTGCCGCCGCCAAACATGCTGCCGAGGCCGCCGAAGGCATGCCCGGTCGGTCCCGGCGCGCCGGTGGTGCCGGCGCCAGGCGCCGCGGCGGCCATGGCCGGCGCATTGCGACGCTGCCACCAGGCAAAGGCCAGCCGGGCCACGATGACGATCAGCGCGACCTGCAGGATCAGCCCGAGGATGGAGGCAAAGCCGCCCATGCCGCCGAACAGGCCGTGGCCGAACAGCATGCCGAACAGACCCGCGCCGATGAAGCCGGCCGCCAAGCCGCCCAAAAGACCGCCGCCGAACAGGCCCGGGCGCGCCGCGCCCTGCGTTGCCGCCGCGCCGGCCGCGCTCGGCTGCGTCACGGAGCGCTGCATCGGCGCCGCGGTGTTGGGGGCCGTCTGGGTCGCCGCCGGCGCCGAATAAGTGCGCGCGCCGCGGCTGCCGCCGGAGGATCCCCGGCCGGCACGCGCATCGGCGTTGTCAGCGGCAACGAGGACGAACGCGGTCGCAAGCGCAGCAAGCGCGACCAGAGTGGATG
>JANLJK010000307.1 GCA_029255525.1 Pseudolabrys sp. | reverse complement strand
TGGACGAGCCACTCGCCAACCGGGTCAGGTCCGGAAGGAAGCAGCCCTAACGAGCCCGGTTCGGGTCGTTGTCAGCCTCCCACCTCATTTTCCACGATTCGTTGGGCCTGAGGCCTCCGCGACGGCTCTCGCGGGTGGCTTCCGCGCCTCAGGCTTGCGAGAATAGCTGTATGAGCGAGCCCGCGACCCCGGCCGGTCCTGGTTCCGCCCCGGCCGAAACGGCTGGCGGCTACCGCGTCCTCGCGCGCAAATACCGGCCCGCCAGTTTCGACGATCTCATCGGCCAGGAGCCGATGGTGCGCACGATCTCGAACGCTTTCGAGACCGGCCGCATCCCGCAGGCCTGGATCCTCACCGGCGTGCGCGGCGTGGGCAAGACCACCACCGCGCGTATCCTCGCCCGGGCGCTGAATTACGAACTGCCCGACGGCTCGGTCACCGGCCCGACCATCAAGATGCCGGTCATGGGCGTGCACTGTCAGGCCATCATCGAGAGCCGGCATATCGACGTCCTCGAAATGGACGCCGCCTCGCACAACAGCGTCGACGACGTCCGCCAGATCAACGACGCCATCCGCTACGCGCCGGTCTCGGCGCGCTACAAAGTCTACATCCTCGACGAAGTGCACATGCTCTCGGGCGCGGCCTTCAACGCGCTGCTGAAGACGCTGGAAGAGCCGCCGCCGCACGCCAAGTTCATCTTCGCCACCACCGAGATCCGCAAGGTGCCGGTGACGGTGCTGTCGCGCTGCCAACGTTTCGACCTGCGCCGCGTCGATGCGTCGCTCCTGGTGCAGCATCTGGCCGGCATCGCCGCCAAGGAGAATGTCGAGATCGAGGAAGCCGCGCTGGCGCTGGTCGCGCGCGCGGCCGAAGGCTCGGTGCGCGATAGTCTGTCGCTGCTCGATCAGGCGATTGCCCATGCTGCGGGCCCCGTGCGGGCCGAGGACGTGCGGCAGATGCTCGGCCTTGCCGACCGTGTGCGCGTCGTCGATCTCTTTGAATCGCTGATGAAAGGCGACGTCGCCGCCGCGCTCACCGAGCTGCGGGCTCAATACGACATCGGCGCCGATCCGGCGGTGGTGCTGGCCGATCTGGCCGAGTTCACCCATTTCGTCACCCGGGTGAAGGTGGTGCCGTCGGTTGCCGACGACGTGTCGTTGTCGGAAGCCGAGCGCACGCGCGGCCGCGATTTCGCCACGAAGCTGTCGATGCGCGTTTTGTCGCGCACCTGGCAGATGCTCCTGAAGGGCATGACGGAGGTTCAGGTCTCGGGGCGGCCCGTTGCAGCCGCTGAGATGGTTCTGGTGCGCATCGCTTATGCCGCCGATCTGCCGACGCCCGACGACGTGATCCGCTCCCTCAATGGCGACAGTGCGATGCCGGCGCCACGGCCGCAGGGCAATGGTGGTGGCGTGAGCGCGGGCCCAAGTTCGGGATCAAGCGCATCGCAGGGCTTCGCGCCGCGCGCCGTATCGCGCGGGTCGGCCGCGGCCTCGCCGCGTCCGACCGAGGATCCCGTTGCGCTGCAAGGACAGCCGGCGCCAACGCTGACGCTCGGCTCCTTCGAGCAGATCATCGCGCTCGTCGCCGAAAAGCGTGACATCGCCATGCGGTTCGCCTTGGAGCGCGATGTCCGCCTGGTGCGCTGCGAGGACGGCCAGCTCGAGATCGCGCTCGAGCCGAGCGCGCGGGCGACCTTGGTGCAGGAGTTGCAACGCAAGCTCACCGGCTGGACCGGCAAGCGCTGGATGGTGATCGTCTCCAAAGAGCAAGGCACGGCCACGGTCCGCGAGCAGGCCGAAGCGCAGCGTGCCGAGGTCGAGCGCGGGGTGCAGGCCGACCCGTTGGTGCAGGCCGTGCTCAACCGCTTCCCCGGCGCCAAGATCGTCGGTGTGACGCAGGCCGCGCCGGAGGCGGTCGAGGCGCCGATCGAATCCGATCTCAACGACGACGATAACGAGGACTAGCGCATGATCCCGAAAAGTGGGAACCGGTTTTCGGATAAGATCATGCGCCCAAGGAGATAAGCCATGGCCGATTTCCTCGGGATGATGAAGCAGGCCGCGCAACTGCAATCGAAGATGCAGGCCTTGCAGGTCGAGCTCGACACCATCGAAGTGGAGGGCGCGGCCGGCGGCGGCATGGTGACGGTGACGCTCACCGCCAAAGGCGATCTCAAGGGCGTCAAGATCGACGACTCGCTGATGAAGCCGACCGACAAGGAAGTCCTCGAAGACCTGTTGATCGCGGCGCACGCGGATGCGCGCCGCAAGGCTGAGGCGACCATGCAGGAGAAGATGAAGGGTCTCACCGGTGGCTTGCAGCTGCCGCCTGGCCTCAATCCCTTCGGTTGAAGATGAAACGTAAAGACTCTCAGTCGTCATGCCCGGCTTTATGCCGGGCATCCACGTCTTGAGAGTTTAATAGAAAGACGTGGATGGCCGGGACAAGCCCGGCCATGACGGAATAAACCCATGGCCACCGCTGTCGCCGGACCTGAAATTGAGCGTCTGATCCAGTTGCTCGCGCGCTTGCCAGGCTTAGGCCCGCGCTCGGCGCGGCGTGCCGCGCTGCATCTCATCAAGAAGCGCGAGGCGCTGATGGCGCCGCTGACGTCCGCGTTGCAGACGGCGATGGACAAGGTCGAGGTCTGCAAGACCTGCGGCAATCTCGACACGCAAAATCCCTGCACGGTCTGCACCGATGCGCGGCGTGAGCCATCGATCATCGTCGTGGTGGCCGATGTCGCCGACTTGTGGGCATTGGACCGCGCGCATGCC
>JANLJK010000306.1 GCA_029255525.1 Pseudolabrys sp. | reverse complement strand
CCGATTCCGGATGCGTCGCGGTGTACCAGTTCATCATTGCGAAATCGGCGTCGAGTTGTGGCTTTTTGAACAGATCATACATCGTCAGCCAGTTGTCGCCGCGCAGCGCCTCCAGCATGAAGCCGTCGTCCGAGGGCTGCAGACGGAAACTCTCGTGGCCCGTTTGCTGCGGCTCGCTCGTCGTCATGCACAGCGGTGCGGTCGGCACGCAACCGCCGAAGCCGACATCGGCGAGCCACGGCTCGCCGTCGATCGTCACGCGCAAGGCAACATGGTTCCGTGGCAGCGGCAAATCCGGCGGCACCATCCACACCACCCGCCCCATCAGGCTGTCGACCTCGAAGCCGAGCGCCAAGAGCACGCGCCTGAACAGGCCGTTGTGCTCGTGGCAATAGCCGCCGCGCTTGGCGCCGATCAGCTTGGCGTCGATCGCAGCCGGATCGAGATCGATACCGCGGTCGAGCAACACGTCGAAGTGTTCGAACGGAATCGCCGCCGGATGCAGTTCGTGCAGCGCCCGCAGGGTCGCCAAGGTCGGCGTGCGCGGTCCGCGATAGCCGATGCGCGCGAAATAAGCGTCGAGATCGACCAAGGGACGCCCCCCGAGGGGCCCCGTTGCCGCCTGCCGATCCAGAACCGCCTCGCTCATCGCTCCCGTCCCTTTAAAACCGCCCGCAAGCCCCAGTGGGAACCCGGACTTGACCGGCGACGCCATCCTGGGTTCTTCAAGGCCTTGATGGATGCCCGCACGGTGCGGGTCAAGCCGCAGCCCCTGCTCAGGTGCAGCGGGGAATCATGCAAAAAAGTGTGCCGGCCGGCTTGGGTGCGGGCATTGGGAGAGGTGCGGCAATGGGAATCTTCGTCTTCGACGCTTACGGCACGCTGTTCGACGTGCACGCGGCCATGGCGCGCTTCAAGACGGAAGCCGGCCCCGATGCCGACCGCATGTCCGAGATCTGGCGCACCAAGCAACTCGAATACACCTGGACGCTGACTTTGGCCGGCCACTACGCCGACTTCTGGGACCTCACGGACCGGGCGCTCGATTACGCGCTGGCGCGCTTTCCCTCGGTCGACAAGGCGCTCAAGCCGAAACTGATGGACGCCTATTACACACTCGACGCCTTCCCCGATGCGCGCTCCGCGCTGCGCACCTTGAAGGCCAAGGGCCACAAGACCGGCACTTTGTCGAACGGCTCGTCGAAGATGCTCAAGAGCGCCGTCGATTCGGCCGGCCTCACCGCCGATCTCGACGCCTTGCTGTCGGTCGACGTGCTGAAGATGTTCAAGGCCCGGCCCGAGGTCTATGCGCTGGTCACCGACCACTTCAAATGCGCGCCGTCGGATGTGACATTCGTGACGTCGAACCGCTGGGACGTGATGGCCGGCACCTCGGTCGGCTTCCGCACGTATTGGATCAACCGGGCCAAGATGCCGGACGAATACCTGGATTATCCACCGGTCGCGACCTTGGGCGACCTCGATACGCTCGCAGCCTCCGTCTAAAGCCCCAAAAACGGCGCAAAGTTCGGGTCTGGCAGGGGCGCTTACCGGTGCCTATATGCACGGAACGCCCGATTTTCCGCGGCCGCGATTTATTCATGCCATCGATGATATCGATCAAGAGCTTGTCGAAGAGCTATGCCTCCGGCTTCAAAGCGCTGAAGGACATCAATCTCGACATTCGAAAAGGCGAAATCTTCGCTCTGCTCGGCCCGAACGGCGCCGGCAAGACGACATTGATCGGCATTGTCTGCGGCATCCTGCGCGCCACCGGCGGCAGCGTCACCGTCGGCGGCCATGACATTGTCGAGGATTATCGCGCCGCCCGCTCCTTGATCGGCCTGGTACCGCAGGAACCGCACACCGACGCCTTCGAAAGCGTCTGGGCGACCGTGAGCTTCAGCCGCGGCCTGTTCGGCCTGCCGGCCGATCCCGCTTACATCGAGAAGGTGCTCAAGGATTTGTCCCTCTGGGACAAAAAGGACGACAAGATCCTGACGCTCTCGGGTGGCATGAAGCGGCGCGTGCTGATCGCCAAAGCGCTGTCACACGAGCCACGCGTTCTGTTCCTCGACGAGCCGACCGCCGGCGTCGACGTCGAGCTGCGCAAGGACATGTGGCAGGTGGTGCGGAAGCTGCGCGATTCCGGCGTCACCATCATCCTGACGACGCACTACATCGAAGAAGCCGAGGACATGGCCGACCGCATCGGCGTCATCAACAAAGGCGAGATCATCCTGGTCGAGGATAAGGTCGAGCTGATGCGCAAGCTCGGCAAGAAGCAGCTCACACTGCACCTGCAGAAGAAGCTCGACGCGGTGCCGGCCGCGCTTGCCGCGCACAATCTCATGCTCGGCAATGACGGCAGCGAGCTCATCTTCACCTACGACACCCAGAGCGAGCGCACCGGGGTCACCGACCTCTTGAGCGCCCTCAATGCCAACGGCATTCGCTTCCGCGACCTGCACACCACGCAGAGCTCGCTCGAGGACATCTTCGTCGGCCTGGTGAGCAACCGATCATGAACTGGCGTGCGGTCCAGGCGATCTACGTTTTCGAGATGGCACGCACCATGCGCACCATCTGGCAGAGCATCGTCTCGCCGGTGCTGTCGACGTCGCTGTATTTCGTCGTGTTCGGCGCGGCCATCGGCTCGCGCATCACCGAGATCGAGGGCGTTTCCTACGGCGCCTTCATCGTGCCCGGGCTGATCATGCTGACTTTGCTCACGCAGAGCACCATGATCGCCTCCTTCGGCATCTCTTTTCCGCGTTTCACCGGCACCA
>JANLJK010000305.1 GCA_029255525.1 Pseudolabrys sp. | reverse complement strand
CATTACGCGTTGTTCAAGCATATGACCGTCGCCGACAACATCGGTTACGGTCTCAAGGTGAAGCCGCGGGCCGCGCGGCCGAGCCGCGCCGACATCCGCAAGCGGGCGAGCGAGTTGCTCGATCTGGTGCAATTGTCCGGCCTCGACCGGCGGTTTCCGGCTCAATTATCCGGCGGCCAGCGTCAACGCGTGGCGCTGGCCCGCGCGCTTGCGATCGATCCCCGCGTCTTGCTGCTCGACGAACCGTTCGGCGCGCTGGACGCCAAAGTCCGGCGCGAGCTGCGGCAGTGGCTGCGCGAACTGCACGACCGCACCGGCCACACCACGGTCTTCGTCACGCACGATCAGGAGGAAGCGCTCGAACTTGCCGACCGCGTGGCCATCCTCAACAACGGCAGGATCGAGCAGGTTGGCAGCGCCGACGACGTTTACGACGCGCCGGCCTCGCCTTTCGTGATGTCCTTTGTCGGCGACACCACCAGCATTCCGGTCGAATGCGTTGGCGGCCGGCTTCTGCACGAGGGCCAGTCGGTCGAGGGGCGTTTCGCCGGGACGCTGACCGGTCGCGGGCACCTCTATCTACGACCGGGAAATGTGGAAGTGGTGAGCGCCGATGCCTCGTCCCTGTCAGGCGTCATCACGCACATCCATCGCACTGCGGCCGGACGTCGGGCGCAAGTGAGCCTCGGCACGCGCGGTACCGTCATCGAGATCGAAGCAGGCCTCGCATCGCCTCTCAAGGTGAACGACCGGATCGGCATCCGTATCGTAAAAGGCCGGCTGTTCGCGGACTGACGGCACTTCGGGCGCCCTATGCCATGTGCCTGACATTTGCTGCGGTATTTTAATGCAACATTCTGAAAAATAAGAACAAAAAGCGAAAAAAGTTCCATCGCGCGCCGACCGCTGCCGGCTCATTTTGTTCCGTTATTACGGGCATCTAGGTGTGATTTCGCTAACGCAGCGGCGCCTTTAGTCCTCGACCACCTCGGTCAAAACCTCGTGGCAGGGCCGGCATTCGAAGCTGCGTAGCTCAGGATGGCCCGCCACACTCGGCACCACACGGCTCAGCCGCATAGGCTCGCCACAGCGTGGGCACGAAGGCTGCTCAGCAGAAGACACCATGGCAGCCGGGTACCCTGGTGCCCTGTCTCCCTCAACTCAGGGAAACCCCCTAGGTGACTATTCGTCCGCGCCTGCGGGTGGCTGGAGGCCGGCGCCCCGTCCCTCCTCCTCAGCCAGTAGCTTTTCCAACTTCCGCCGCTGCGCGGCATCGGTCGTTTCGGCCAGCAGCTTGCGATAGCGCTCAATGTTCTTGCGGCGAATGAACCGCTCCATTGTCACCTCTCCGCGCAGAACTTTGGGTCCAGCGACGGTCACTCCTATAACCACATTCACCGTATCCGCGCACGGTGGCCGGAACATAACGCCCATGCGCACGCTGGAGGGGTGGGGAGCGATCTGTTCGGCGGAGGTCACAAGAAGCCCATGACGCGCCGCAGACCTCAGCCTTTCGTTCAATAATGAAGGCATCCATTCTGACGCAACGCACTGCGCGCTTCCGCATCCTGCTCGTGGCGGATGATTTCATCGTCGCCGGCGAGTTGAAGTCCTGGCTTCAGGAAGCGCCCTTTGACGTAACCGGTCTCGCCACGACCGCAGCCGACGCCGTCGCAGCTCACCGCCTAAGGGGATAAACAGCACACGATGCCGAAGATCGCCTAAATGAGGAAGAGGAGCGACGAAAGCCTCACCAATTCAGTCGCTTGGAAGCGGCCGAAAGTCGTGGGGGACGGGAACCCGTTCCCTGGCCTAGAGTTTCCCGGTTGGGATACTCACGACGGAGTTGCTCAATGGCGCCGCGGCCGACCTGGAAAGGCTTGTTGAAGCTGTCGCTGGTATCCTGCGCGGTGGAGCTATTTCCCGCGACATCGACCACGGAACGTGTCCGCTTCCACATCATCAACCGCAAGACTGGCAACCGCATCCGTAACGAGATCGTGGATGCGGAAACCGGTGACGCGGTCGAGCCGGACGATCGCGTGAAAGGCTTCGAATTCGCCAAGGGCGAATACCTGCTCCTGGAGGATGAAGAACTCGACAATGTCGCCCTCGACAGTACCCACGCCATCGACATCACGGAATTCGTGCCGATCGACGAGATCGACCGCATCTATCTCGATGAGTCATTCTACATCGTGCCGCAGGACGAGACGGCGCAGGAAGCCTTCGCCGTGATCCGCGAGGCCATGTGCAAGGAGAAGTTGGCGGCGCTGGCCAAGCTCGTGATCTACCGGCGCGAACGCCTGTTGCTGCTGCAGCCGCGCGGCAAGGGATTGCTCGCGACCGCGCTGCGCTACAACACCGAGGTCCGCAACGAGAAGGACTATTTCGACGACATCCCGAACGCCAAAGTGCCAGCCGACATGCTCAAGCTTGCCACTCATATCCTGGAGAGCAAGCAGGGGCATTTCGATCCGGACAAGTTCGAGGATCGCTACGAGATCGCGCTCAACAAGTTGATCGACGCCAAACGCGCCGGCAAGAAACCGCCGATCGTGTCCGAGCCGACGCCGAGCAACGTCATCAACCTGATGGACGCTCTGCGCCGGAGCGCCAAAGGCGACAGGAGCAACAAGGCCGTAAAGCCGGCGGCCCGCAAGCGCGCCAAGCCGAAACGCGCGGCTTCCCGCAAGAAAGTCCGAAGGACTGGCTGACGCATGGTCGAACTCAAGACCTACAACGCCAAACGCCGCTTCGGCGTAACACCAGAGCCGAAAGGCAAAGTCGCTCGCAAAGCCGGCCACGCCTTCGTCATCCAGAAGCACGACGCGACGCGCCTGCATTACGACCTACGCCTCGAACTCGACGGCGTCATGAAGAGCTGGGCGGTGACGCGCGGCCCAAGCTTAGTGCCAGATGAAAAGCGCCTCGCTGTCCAAGTCGAGGATCACCCAATCGAGTACAATACGTTCGAGGGGACCATCCCCGAGGGCGAGTATGGTGGCGGCACGGTCATGATCTGGGACCGCGGCACCTGGACGCCCGAAGCCGATCCGCACAAGGGCCTCAAGAAAGGCCATCTCGCCTTCACGCTCGACGGCGAGAAGCTGCACGGCGGCTGGCATCTGGTGCGCATGCACCGGCGGCCGGGCGAAAAGCGCGACAACTGGCTGCTGATCAAACAGCACGACGCGGCCGAGCGTTCGGCACGCGACAAGGACATTCTCGACGAAGCACCTTTGTCGATCACCACCGGCCGCTCACTCGATGAGATTGCCGAAGGCACGCCGAGCAAAAAGAAAACCAGAGCGACGGCGAAGAAAAAGACAAGGAAAACAGCCGCCAAGAAAAAGACGACCAAGAAGAGACCCAAGACACGCACCGCCGCGATCAAGCCGCTGCGCAGAAGCGTAAAGGTTGACGACAACGACCCCGACACCAACGAAGCGCCGATTGGCGCCCTGCCCGCCTTCGTCGCACCCTGTCTCGCGACACTCACTGACAAGGCGCCGGATGGCGACAACTGGGTGCATGAGATCAAGTTCGACGGCTACCGCCTGCAAGCAAGGCTCGACCGCGGCAAGGTGAAGCTGCTGACCCGGCGCGGCCTGGACTGGACCAAGAAATTTCCTGCGGTGGCAGAAGCTGTCGCCAAGCTGCCGGCCAAGACCGCACTGATCGATGGCGAAGTCGTCGTGGAAGGTGACGACGGCATATCGAGCTTCTCGTTGCTGCAACAGGCGCTCAAGCAGGGCGACGGCAAGCGCATGGCGTTCTATGCCTTTGACCTCATGCATCTGGACGGCACGGACCTGCGGCCACTGCCGCTAACCACGCGCAAGGCGGCCCTGGCCAAGCTCCTGGCCCGCGCGCCGGAACGAAGCGCCCTCCGCATGAGCGAGTCGATCGACGAGCGCGGCCCGGTGCTGCTCAAACACGCCTGCAAGATGGGCCTCGAAGGCATCATTTCGAAACAGGCCAAGGCCGGCTATCACTCCGGCCGCGGAGACGATTGGGTCAAGACCAAGTGCTCGGATCGGCAGGAATTCGTCGTTGCCGGTTTCGTCCCGTCAACGGCCAACGCCCACTCCATCGGCGCGCTGGTGCTTGGCTTCTACGACATGGGCACACTTCGCTATGCCGGGCGCACCGGCACCGGCTTCTCGCATCAGGTCGCGCACGATCTCTATCGCAAGCTCAAGCCCACAGCGACAAAGACATCGCCGTTCGACACCGTCCCTGCCGAAGAACGCGGCGTCCGCAAGCCTGTCTGGGTCAGCCCCAAGATTGTCGCCGAGGTCGACTTCCATGGCTGGACGCATGGCGAGCGCGTGCGCCAGGCCTCGTTTCAGGGCCTACGTGAAGACAAGAAGGCGACCGAGGTCGTGCGGGAGAGGAAAAACGTCGTCGCGGCCCGCGCGGCATCGGCCGTCAAACATAGTGCGCCCGTCCGGGCGGCAAGGAAAAACGACGACATGGTGGGCCATGTCAAACTGACCCATCCCGACCGGGTCTATTGGGATGATGCCGGCATCACCAAACGCGATCTCGCCGACTATTACGCCAGCGTCTGGAAATGGATGGCACCGCATCTTGTCGGCCGGCCGATTTCCTTGGTGCGCTGCCCCGACGGTGCCACGGGGCAATGCTTTTTCCAGAAGCACGCCACCGCCGGCATCTCCACCGAACATCTGCACTTGGTGCCGGAGAAAGGCGACAAGATCATCTCTCTCGACGATCTCGATGGGCTGATCTCGCTGGTGCAAGGCGGCGTCCTGGAAATCCACACGCGCGGCACCACCATTGATGATCGTGAGGACGCCGACCGGCTGGTGTTCGATCTCGATCCGGGCCCAAACACGGACTGGAAAGATGTGGTAGCGGCGGCACGCGATGTGCGTGAACGGCTCGCCGGCATCAAGCTCAAAACCTTCCTGAAGACGTCCGGCGGCAAGGGCTTGCATGTCGTGCTTCCGATCAAGCCGACGCCCTGGGAAGAGGCCAAGGAATTCACCCGCGTGGTCGCCGCCGCGATGGAAGCGGATGCCCCGGACAAATACGTCGCCACCGCCACCAAGGCCAAACGCGCCGGACGCATCTTCATCGACTATCTGCGCAACTCGCGCGAGGCGACCGCGGTCGCGCCCTCCTCCACGCGCGCCCGGCCGGGCGCACCGGTGGCGGCGCCGATCGATTGGTCGGAACTGGGATCGCTCAAAAGCGCCAACCAGTACACGGTGAAGAACATCGGCCAGCGCCTGGCGCGACTGAAGAAGGATCCATGGGCCGAGATCGGCCGGATCAAACAGGCACTACCGAAATTCAAATAGACACGGAGAGGCATCCTGGCTCTCTCCGTTCGTGCCTCTGGAACTCAGCGCCATGCGCAAACGTTGACGCGCCGCACAGAGGATCTCCATGTCCGGCAAGAAACAAGACGCGCCCAAAACCACCTGGCTTTCGCTGCAATTCTCCAAGTTCGCGCAAGCGACCGCCGCCTGGAGTGGCCATCCGATCGCGTTCCTGCTGGCAGTGCTCGTCATCGTCGTTTGGATCGTCACCGGACCGATTTTCAATTACAGTGACACGTGGCAGCTCGTCATCAACACCGGCACCACCATCGTCACCTTCCTGATGGTCTTCCTCATCCAGAACACCCAGAACCGCGACATGCTCACCGTGCAGCTCAAGCTGTCGGAACTCGTGCTGGCGATGAAGGGCGCGGAGAACAAGTTCGCCGCGATCGAGGACCTCACCGACGAGGAACTCGAAAGCCTGCACAACGATTGCCGCGCTCGCGCTGAGGAAACGCTCGAACATATCGAGCAGCGCAGACAGGTTCTGGCCACGTCTCCTAAGTCCGCCGCCGCGCGAGCAAAATCGACAAAACGCACGTCGCCGGTCGGCCGCGCGCATTAACCAGCGTCATCGGAACTTTTTTGCATTGTGCCGCAATTGCAGGCATCGCAGGACCGCGATGACACGAAGCCGACGCATGCGCACAACGTGAGCCGCTTTTTCGCCACATCGCTACTTATTCTGCGACATGGCGCGGCTTCGTAGCCGGGGCATGGCAGGATTGAAATGAAGTCAATGATGCAAAACCTGATGGGTGCCGCACTCGCATTGACTGTCGCAGACAGTGCAGCCGTCGCTCAAGAACGGCAGCCGAAGTCGTTCACCGGCACAGCCGTCTACTACAGCATCGACTATCGGGGTCGTACCGCGTCCGGCGCGCACTACGATCCTACGAAATTCACCGCCGCTCATCGCACCTTGCCCTTCGGCACGCATGTGCGGGTCACTGATCTTAAAACGCGCCGCAGCGTCGTGGTCGTGGTCAACGACCGCGGCCCCTTCAATAAAGGCCGCATGATTGATCTGTCGCTCGCGGCCGCCAAGGAACTGCGCATGATCAACCGCGGCGTCGCGCGCGTGACGGCGCAGGTGGAATCCCCCACCGCCACCAATATCTCCGACCGGGCGCCGCGCTAACCGTCTCTTCGATCAATCGACCTTGGTCTCGTCGCGGTACATGACTTTGTGGCGCGTCTCCTGTACCCACGCCTCGATCTGACCCACGGTCATGAAATTCTTCATGTCGAAGCGATCCCAACTCATGATCTGGGGCAACGTCTTCTTCCAGCGCTTGTAAGGCGCCTTGGCCGGCACGCCGAACAGCATGATGTCGATGATGGCGAGATCATCCGGCACGCCGAGCAGCGGCCGCAACGACGACTGCGCGTCGTCCTGACCGATCGCCGTCACCCACCAGACCTGGTAGCCGAGCGCCGCGGCGGCCAGATGCGCCGACATGGTGGAAGCGGCAACGCTCTGTAGCAAAATACGCTCGGCATTGGCCTGATACTGCTTGTCCAGGTCCGAGCCGTCGAGCAGCACGGGAAAAGCCCGCACGAAACGGAAATCCGCCGCCACCACCACGAAGCCCGGCGCATCGGCCAGCCCACGATAATTGGGTGTCGGGAATTTCATCTTCAGCTTGGCGCGTTTGCTGGCCTCGGCGACGAAGTAGTCGGCAATCTGCCGCTTCACCGCCGGGTCGGTGACGACGATGTAGTGCCACGGCTGGGCATTGGCGCCGGACGGCCCATGGCGCGCGGCCTCCAGCACCATTTCGACGTGCTCGCGCGGCACCGGAATGTCGGGCCGAAAGGCACGCGTGGTGAGCCGGTTACGGACCACGTCCATGAACTGCTCGTAGCGCGCGATGTTGGGGGTGAAGGTGGCGACGTCGTCCATGGCGGCCTCCCGACCTTGCGCCGGTCCTATGTCCCGCATGATGGGATTCTGCGCCGGCTTGTTTGCGCTATAATAATCGCGCGATTCAGCCTAATCCATTGCTCCCTTTCCCGCCGGACCGAGACGAAGGACCGCTCCCCATGCCTGCCAAGCGCCCCGCGCAACGCCTGCCCACGGTCGACGAACCGGAAATGACCAAAGTCCAACGGACGCTGCTGCGGGCCCTGCGCGAGGGTCCGCGCGGGCAGTCCATCATGCCACGCGGCCCGTTCGGTGCCTGGATGCACGCGCCCGACATGGGCCTCCTGGCGCAGGCGTTGGGCGGCTATGTGCGCTACCAGACGTCCCTGCCCCCGCGCATGTCGGAATTCGCGATCCTGTGCACCGCGCGGCATTGGCGCGCGCAGTATGAGTGGTTCGCGCATGCAGCAATCGCCGAACGCGAGGGCGTGCCTAAGAAAGTGATCGCCGACATTCAGGCCGGCAAGCGCCCGACCGGCGCCACCAAGGAAGAGCTGGCGCTCTACGATTTCATCGAGGAATTGTACAAAACCAAGCGCGTCAGCGACAAAACCTACGAGCGCGTCTACGCCTTCCTCGGCGAGGAAGCGCTGGTGCAGCTTGTCGGCATCCTCGGCTATTACGCTCTGATCGCGATGACGCTCAATGTTTTCAACATGCTGCCGCCGGAAAGCACCGAACTGGCCTTCACCGAGCCGAAGGCCTAAGCACGGGCTTGGCATACGGACATCCCGGCCTCAGCGCCGGGATGTCCGCTCCTTTTAACATTCTGAACAATCGACCCCTTAACGCGCAGCGATATGGTCGCTTTAGCAACCACTGGCGCAACACCTGCCGCCTAGTTGCCCATGTCCATACGCGTCACGCCGCGCAATTAGGCAGCATGTCATCCGCCCCATACGGGCGCGATACAAACCGCTGAAATCACACATTCAGTCCGGAAATGGCACGTCGCTTGCTCATGCAGAGCCGCGCATATTCGCTGCGCATTGCACGAGAGCGGGGGTTAGTCATGCGACGTCGCGATTTCACCAAGTATGCCCTGATGGGCACTGCCGGCACGATCGCCGCACCGGCGGTTGCCAAGGCGCAAACCACCTTCAACTGGAAGATGACCAGCTTCTATGGCCCGAACGCCGCGTTCTATTCAACCGGCCCAGGCAGCGCCAAAGATCTCTGCAAGCGCATCGAGGAGATGTCGGGCGGCCGGTTGAAGATCCAGTTCTACGGTGCCGGCGAGCTGATCCCCGCGGCGGAAGGTTTCGATGCGGTATCGTCCGGCACCGTCGAGATGAACTACGCCAATTCCTATTTCTGGACCGGCAAGAGCTTCGCGGCGCAGTATTTCACGGCCGTCCCCTTCGGTCTCAACTTCCAGGGCTTCAACGGCTGGTACTACGACGGCGGCGGGCGTGAGCTGTGGCGCGAGGTCTACGATCGTTTCAATCTCGTGCCCTTCGCCTGCGGCAATACCGGCGTGCAGATGACCGGCTGGTTCCGCAAGGAGATCAAGACGGTCGATGACCTCAAGGGCGTCAAGATGCGCATCCCCGGTCTTGCGGGCCGCGTCTACAAGGAGCTCGGTGTCGACTCGCGTCTCATTGCACCGGGCGAAATTTTCCCTAACCTCGAGCGTGGCGTCATCGACGCGGCCGAATTCGTCGGCCCCTATCTCGACCGTCAGCTCGGGCTACACAAGGTCGCCAAGTACTACTACACGACCGGCTGGCACGAGATGGCCACCACCAGCGAGCTGACCATCAACAAGGCGAAGTGGGAAAGCCTGCCGCCCGATCTCAAAGCCATCGTCGAAAACGCCTGCGCGGCCTGCAACGTCATCAGCGAAGCGTGGTGCCAGAAGAACAACGCCGAGGCTTACGAAGACTTGGTCAAGAACCAAGGCGTGATCGCACAACCGCTGCCGGATGACGTGGTGAAGGCGCTGCGCGCTGCCACCACGAAGATACTGGCGGAAGCCGTGGCGAAAGACCCGGTGACCAAGAAGGTGAATGATTCCTACTTCGCCTATAAAGCCAAGTACGACGAATGGGCCGACAAGAGCGAGACGGTCTACCACACCAAGATCCGCAAGGCGACCTGATGACGGCAGAACGGCTGGCCGGCGCGATCGACACTTTCGTCGATCTCGTCGGCCGCGCGACGGCATGGCTGGCGCTCGGCCTCGCGCTCGTGATGGGCACGAACGTGCTCTTACGTTACGGCTTCTCGATCGGCTCGATCTGGATGCAGGAATTCGAGTGGCACATCATGGTGCCGATCTGCGTGTTCGGCATGTGCTACGCGCTGCTGCACGGAGAGCACGTCCGCGTCGACGTCCTGTTCCAATACTTCAGCGAGAAGAACAAACACCTGGTCGACATCATCACGGCGATCCTCGGCATGCTGCTGTGCGCGCTCGTGATCAAGCTGTGCATCCCTTACGTCTACCAGTCGTGGAGCATCAATGAGGGCACGGCCAATCCCGGCGGCATCGATCACCGCTACATCGTCAAAGGCCTGATCCCTCTCGGCTTCGCTCTGTATTTCCTCCAGTCGCTCTCGGAAGCGATCAAAAGCACCCTCGCCTACCGGAGAGCCTGATGCCACTCGAATACTACGCCGTCCTGATGCTGGCGTCGTTTTTCGTCCTGCTCATGGCCGGCATTCCCGTCGCCATGACCCTTGCGGTGTCGGGCTTCGTGTTCGGCTATCTCGGCTTCGGGATGACTTTGTTCAACCTGTTGCCTCACCGCCTGTTCGGCGTGGTGACGAACTCGACGCTGCTCGCCATCCCCCTCTTCGTCTTCATGGGCATGATGCTGGAGAGATCCAAGCTCGCCGAGGACCTGATGGATGTAATCGGACATCTGGCCGGTTCGCTGCGCGGCGGACTCGGCATCGGCATCGTGCTGGTCGGCGTGCTGATGGGCGCGACCACCGGCATCGTCGGCGCCACGGTCGTGACACTCGGCCTGCTGACGCTGCCCGGCATGCTGCGGCGTGGCTACAATAAGGGCCTCGCCTGCGGCGTCATCTGCGCTTCCGGTACGCTCGGCCAGATCATCCCGCCAAGCCTGATCCTCATTTTGCTGGCGGATATCCTGAACGAATCCGTCGGCACATTGTTCGCGGCCGCGATGATCCCCGGCCTGATGCTGGCCGGCATCTACTGCGTCTACATCCTCGTCCTCGGCATCGTACGCCCGAAGGAAGTGCCGGCCATTCCGGCCGAGGAACGCGCGCTCCTTTCCGGCGGCCAGCTTGCGACCAAGATTTTCAAGGTGGTGGCGCCACCCGTCGGGCTCGTCGCCGCGGTTTTGGGATCGATCATCGCCGGCATCGCCGCACCCTCGGAAGCCGCCTCCATGGGCGCCCTCGGCTCGATCCTGATCGCGGCGGTCACCGGCCGGCTGTCATGGCGCGTGCTGCGAGAGACCTGTCAGGCGACCGTCAAGACGACCGCGATGATGATGTTCATCCTGATGTGCGCGCAGATTTTCGCGTTGGCCTTCCGAGGCCTTCAGGGCGAGAAGATCGTGCACGACCTCTTCGCGTACCTGCCGGGCGGCATCAATGCGGACATCTGGTTCCTGATGTTCATCATCTTCATCCTCGGCTTCTTCATCGAGTGGATCGAGATCTCCTACATCGCTGTACCGCTGTTCCTGCCGGTGTTCACCGCCGCGAATGTCGACATGGTATGGCTGGCGACGTTGATCTGCGTGAACCTGCAGACCTCGTTCCTCACGCCGCCGTTCGGCTGGGCCTTGTTCTTCCTGCGCGGCGTCGCGCCGCCGGAGGTCACCACCGGCGACATCTATCGCGGCATTGTGCCGTTCGTGGGGATGCAGGTCCTGGCGCTGGTGTTGGTGTTCGCCTTCCCCGGTCTTGCGACCTGGCTGCCGAAGGCGATCGGCTGGTAGTTTGGAGCAAGCACGTAGGGTGGGCAAAGGCGCGTTAGCGCCGTGCCCACCAACGATGGTGCGACTTCTTGAAGCCCCCCGGTGGGCTCGGCGGCTACACCGCCTTAGCCCACCCTACAAAGCGTTCGCTTAATGGCCGTGCTTCATGCCACCCATGTCATGACCGCCGCCGGTCTGCGCGCCGATACCTTCGATCTTGAAATCGACATCGACTTTGCCGGCCTTCTCGAATTGCAGCGTCGCCTTGACGGTGCCGCCTTGCATGAGCTGCTTGTTCAAGCCCATGAACATCACATGATATCCACCGGGCTTGAACTCGATGGTCTCGCCCGGCTTGATCTCGATGCCCTTGGGCATTTCGCGCATCTTCATGATGCCGTCCACGACGCTCATCTCATGGATTTCGAAGCGCTGGGACACCTCCGAGACACCGCTGACGAGACGATCGGGCGCGGTGCCGGTGTTGGTGATCTTGAAATAGCCGCCGCCGACGCCAGCGCCCTTCGGCGTGGCCCGCGCCCAAGGCGCGGTAATCTTGAGCGTGCCGATGGTAACGTCGTCAGCGGAAGCAGGCGTGGCAGCAAAAGCGGCCAGCGCGGCGGCGAGAAGGAAAGCAGTGCGTGTCATGTCGTCTTGGCTCCTGACAGGCAAGGCGCGCGGGTACGCCGCGGCTTGCCAAGAATGAAGGGAAACGGTTCAGGCAGCGTCAGACGGCAGGCGGGGCGCGCGGGCTGTGCGGCGTACCGTCCGGGGACAGGATGGCAACGCGCACCGAGAGCAACGGCACGGTGACAATCGCATCCGCCGTGCGCGCGGCAATGAGAGCCTGTGCCGGAGGACCGGCCAGCGTGGACGCACCGCATTGCATGCCGCAACCGGCAGCACAGGCGCAGCCGGTATCGTGGCCAGCAGGCTGGGGCGTCTCCGGCCCCGTCGTGGTGCAAAGCACGCTCTCGGGCGCGGCATAGGCGACAAGCGTCAACGGCAGCAACAAGCCCTGCAGCGCGACCACATAGGCCGCGAGCAATGCGATCAGCCGCCGGGAGCGCATGGGCTTACTCATGGGAATGGTTTTAGGAGCTTCGCCGCGCAGCGTCCATGGCGCGGCCGGCACCGTGCCCTGATAAGCCGGGCTGGACGGGAGAGCCCGATAGCCACGGACCATCTCTCCTTGAATCGCCGGCTGCAAATCGCCCAAGCATTCGCCCCCCTTCGTCAGCGTGATAGGATGCCGGCATCATGACCGGTCCGAATTCATCCCCCGACAGCTCGCCGCGGGTCGTGCCCTTCCGGCCCGGCCGCAACGCAGCGCAAAAGCCCCCGGCCAGCCCCTCCCCAGCGGAAAACCTCTCCAAATTCGAAGGGGGCCCCGAAGACGCCCAGGACTACCGGCACCGGATGCTGGTCAACGCCGCCGCCTTCCTGTTCGTGATCGCCCTGATCGGTGGGGCGATCTGGCTGGCTGACACCATGGCCTCGATGCGTAAGAACCAGGACTGCGTCCTGTCGGGCCGCCGGGGCTGTTCGCCCGTCGAGGCCGGGACCAGCCGCTGGTAGTGGCCCGGCGCCGCCATGCGGAGGTTATCCAGTGACCGGGGTTAAAGCCCCGCCGCCATTGAACTAAGCCCGCCGCTTCGCTATACGGGCAACCGACCACTTACCGGTAGCAAAGCCGGGCTCGGGGGCTGAGCGCGCGAGGCCGGGCGCTTTTGGCTGCCCGTTATCTTAAACTCCTTATTAATCAGAGAGTTACCGATGTCCTCGACGTTCGAAACGATCGCCAATATTATCGCCGAGACCTGCGATATTCCGCGCGACTCCATCACGCCCGAGAGCCACGCCATCAACGATCTGGGCATCGACAGCCTGGATTTCCTCGATATCGCCTTCGCGATCGACAAGGCCTTCGGCATCAAGCTGCCGCTCGAGCAGTGGACCCAGGAAGTCAACGACGGCAAGGCCACAACCGACCAGTATTTCGTCCTCAAGAACCTGAGCGCCCGCATCGACGAACTCGTCGCTGCCAAAGGGGCGTAAAAGTCGGTCTCATGCGTCTCGAGTATTTTCAGCTGATCGACCGGATCGTCGAGCTTCGTCTCGACGATCGGACGATCAGCACCGAGGCCACGGTTCCCACGACAAGCACGATCTTCGAAGGCCACTTCCCCGGTTATCCGCTGATGCCGGGCGTGTTGCTCGTCGAAACCATGGCGCAGACGTCCGGCTGGCTGGTGGTCGCCGCCAACCGTTTTGAGCGCATGCCGTTCCTGGCCGCGGTCAAGGACGCCAAGTTCCGCACCTTCGTGACGCCCGGCATGGTGCTCGCCGTCACCGCGACGCTGTTGCATGAGGGCTCTGGCTACGCCGTTACGAAGGCCAGTATCTCGACCAAGGGCAAACCAATCTGCGACGCGGTGCTCACACTGCGCGTGATGCCCTTCCCGAACGAAGAAATGAGCCAACAGATGCGCGCCCAAGCCGACCGTATTGGTTTCCCGAGTGAGGTCCCGGCCCATGGCTGAGGGCGCACGTGAGGCCTGGATTACCGGTATCGGCATCGTGTCGTGCCTGGGCGAAGGCCCGGATGCGCACTGGCAGAAACTCATGCTGGCGCAGCCTGCGGCCGATGCCACGACCTTCGCGCCCTTCGTCGTGCATCCGCTGGCGCCGATCAATTTCGACACCCAGATCTCGAAAAGAGAGCAGCGCCAGATGGAGAACTGGCAGCGCATCGGCACCTATGCGGCCGGTTGCGCGCTCGACTCCGCTGGCGTGAAGGACAATAGCGATGTCCTCTCGCGCATGGACATGATCGTCGCCGCCGGCGGCGGCGAGCGCGATCTCAATGTCGACTCCACGATCCTGTCCGGCATACCGGGCGCCGCCAATCCACCGGCCTTCCTCAACGAAAGGCTGATGAGCGACCTGCGCCCCACCCTCTTCCTGGCGCAGCTTTCCAATCTGCTCGCCGGCAATATCTCGATCGTGCATGGCGTGACCGGCTCGTCGCGAACTTTCATGGGCGAAGAGTCCGCCGGCGTCGACGCCGTGCGCATCGCCCATTCGCGCATCGTCGCCGGCCAGAGCGACATCGCGCTCGTCGGCGGCGCCCATAATGGCGAACGCCAAGACCTGCTGATGCTCTACGAATTCGCCAAGCTGGCGCTGAAGGACAAGCTCGCGCCGGTCTGGCAGCGCGAGGGCGTGGGCGGCTTTGCGCTCGGCTCGCTCGGCGCTTTCCTCGTGATCGAAGCGCGCGACCATGCCGAGGCGCGCGGCGCCAAGCCGCTGGCGCGCCTGACCGCCGTCGTTTCCGACCGCGCCAGCCGCAAGACGCCGGGTACCGTTACCGCCTCGCTCGCCGGCCTGTGGGACAAGGTCAAGGACAAGGTGAAGAGCGGCGCGGCGGTGCTCTCGGGGGCGACCGGCGCCCAGCCGGCCACGACCGAAGAACGCGCGTTTCTCGCGCAGCACGGCGACCTTGCCGTCCGCGCCACCGGTTCCTATCTCGGACATGGGTTGGAGCCGCAATTCGCCATGAATCTCGCGCTCGCTACGGTGGCGCTGGCGCATGGTAGTCTGTTTCCGCCCAGCGACTCGTCGGGGCTGGAGAAGCCGATGAACGGGCCGCTCGATCAGGTCCTGGTGACCGGTGTCGGCCACTGGCGCGGCGAAGGCCTGGCGCTGGTGGAACGAGCCGGCTGAGGAGAGCGAACATGGCTTCGGGCAAGGATAAGATGGGCCGACCTCTCGTGGTGGTGACCGGCCTCGGTGTGGTTACCTCGCTCGGCGCCGGCAAGACGGACAACTGGGCCAAGCTGACCGCCGGTGAATCCGGCATCCGCACCATTACCCGCTTTGCCACCGACGGCATGAAGACCCGCATCGCCGGCACCATCGATTATCTGACGGCGCAGCCTTGCACCGCCGCTCTTGCCGAAAGCTTCGCCAACCTGGCCGCCGAAGAGGCGATCGGGCAGTCCGGCGTCGGCACGCCCGGCGCATTCCCGGGGCCCCTCTTCCTCGCCGTGCCGCCGATCGAAATGGAATGGCCGCAGCGGCTGGAGATCAGCGCGGTGGCCGGCGCCAATGACAAGGTCTCTTATGCCGACCTGCTGCGGGTGAGCGACAAGTTCCCCGCCTATCACGAGCGCTTCCTGTTCGGCTCGGTTGCCGATCATCTGGCCGAGAAGTTCGGCACACGCGGCACGCCGATTTCGCTGTCGACCGCCTGTGCCTCCGGCGCGACCGCGATCCAGCTCGGCGTCGAAGCCATCCGCCGCGGCGAGACCGACGCGGCTTTGTGCATCGGCACCGACGGCTCGATCAACCCTGAAGCCGTCATCCGCTTCTCGCTGCTGTCGGCGCTTTCGACCCAGAACGATCAGCCCGCCAAGGCGGCGCGGCCCTTCTCCAAGACCCGCGACGGCTTCGTGATGGCGGAAGGCGCTGGCGCCTTGGTGCTGGAAAGCTATGACTCCGCCAAAGCGCGCGGCGCCACGATCCTCGGCGTGCTCGAAGGCTGCGGCGAGATGACCGATGCCTTCCACCGCACCCGCTCGAGCCCGGACGGCAAGCCGATCATCGGCTGCATCGCCAGCGCGATCCACGACGCCGGCCTTACGCCCGACGACATCGACTACGTGAATGCGCACGGCACCTCGACGCCGGAAAACGACAAGATGGAATATCTCGGCTGCTCGACGGTGTTCGGCGAGCGCGTCAAGAGCCTGCCGGTCTCGTCCAACAAGTCGATGATCGGCCACACTCTGTCGGCGGCCGGCGCGGTCGAGGCGGTGTTCTCGATCCTCACGCTGCAGAACCAGCGCATTCCACCCACCATCAATTACGACACGCCCGATCCGGCCATCCCGCTCGACGTGGTGCCGAACAAGGCCCGCGACGCCAAGCTCAAGCACGCCATCTCGAACTCCTTCGGCTTCGGCGGGCAGAACGTCTCGCTGGTCATGGGGCTCGAGCCGGCCTGACCGCCTGCTCAACTCGAAGAGTCCCATGCGCGCCCTGCAACTCATCGCCGACCGCAAGCTCGAGCTTGTCGAACTTCCCGAGCCGCCCGCCCCCGCCGAAGGCGAGGTGCAGATCCGCATCAAGGCGGTGGCGCTGAACCACCTCGACCTCTGGGGCTTCCGCGGCATGGCTTTCGCCAAGCGCAAGATGCCGCTGGTCGTGGGCGCCGAAGCTTCCGGCGAGATCGCGGCGCTCGGCGCCGGCGTAACCAACTTCAAGCCCGGCCAGAAGGTCGTGATGTACGGCGCCATGACCTGTGGGCATTGCGACGCCTGCCGCGAGGGCCGCGACAATCTGTGCGAAAACGTCGCCGGCATCATGGGCTTTCATATCGACGGCTTCGCCCGCGATCTGTTGAACCTGCCGGCGCGGCTGGTCGTGCCGGTGCCGGATAATGTCTCGCTGCGCGACGCGGCCTGCGCGCCGATCGCCTTCGGCACCACCGAGCACATGCTGTTCGACAATGCCAAGCTCAAGCCCGGCGAGACCGTGCTCGTGCATGCCGGCGGATCGGGCATCGGCTCGGTCGCCATCAAGATGGCCAAGGCGCTCGGCTGCACCGTCATCACCACCGTCGGCGACGACGAGAAGGCCGAGAAGGCCAAGGCGTTAGGGGCCGATCACGTCATCAATTACAAGAAGGACCGCTTCGAAGGCGTGACGCGCAAGCTCACCGCCAAGAAGGGCGTCGACGTCGTGTTCGAGCATGTCGGCGGCGAGGGCTTCAACGGTTCGCTGCTCGTCCTCAAACGCGGCGGACGTCTCGTCACCTGCGGCTCGACCGCCGGCCCGACCGTGACCATCAATCTGATGCAGCTGTTCCAGCAGCAGTACAAAATTTTCGGCTCGTTCGGCTGCCAGATCCGCAACATCCGCGACAGCCTGTCGAAGATGGCGGCCGGCATGGACCCGATCATCGACACCGAAGTGCCGCTCGCCGAGCTTGAGCGCGGCCTGGCGCGCATCGAAAGCCGGCAGGTATTCGGCAAGGTCATCGTAAACTTCTAAACTCTCCCCACTCGTCCCCGCGCGAGCGGGGACCCAGGCCATTGCCGACCATGAGCACGCTCAAAAGAAAGCTGCGCCGCGGCACCAAGCGCGCCAGCGACGCCATCGTCGGCGCCCTCGCCATCGGCCTGTTGCGCGCGCTGCGGGTCGTTACCCCCGATACGCTGGCGAACGCCGGCGGCCGCTTCATGCGCACCATCGGACCGCTGTTGCGCGAAAACAATATCGCCCGCGCGCAGTTGACCGCCGCTTTCCCTGAGAAGTCGCCGGCCGACATCGAGACCATCCTCGCCGGCGTGTGGGACAATCTCGGCCGCATGGGCGCGGAATTCGCCCATCTCGACCGGCTGTGGGATTTCGACCCGGAAAACCCCAACAAGAATAGCCGGATCCAGCTCAACGACGCCGACATCGAGCGCTTCCGCACCTTGCTCAATGATGGCAAGCCAGCCTTGGTCTTCGCCGCGCATCTCGCCAATTGGGAGCTGCCGGCGATCTGCGCGGCGACCTACAAGCTCGACAGCGCGGTCCTGTACCGGCGGCCGAACATCAAAAAGCTGAACGATTGGATCACCGAGACGCGCGCCGCCACGATGGGTGAACTGATCTCGACCAGCCTGGACGCGCCGATGAAGATCTCGCAGGCGCTGGAGCGCGGCGCCCATGTCGGCATGCTGGTCGATCAATATTACATGCGCGGCGTCGAGGTGACGTTCTTCGGCCGCAAGACGCGCGCCAATCCGCTGATCGCGCGGCTGGCGCAGCACTTCGATTGCCCGATCCACGGCACCCGCATCGTTCGCTTGCCCGGCAACCGCTTCCGCGCCGAGTTGACCGACGAGATCAAGCCGGTGCGCGACGCCGACGGCAAGGTCGACATCGCGGCGACCATGCAGAAGATCATGACCGTGATCGAAGGCTGGGTGCGCGAGCATCCCGAGCAGTGGCTGTGGCTGCACCGCCGCTGGCGGCCGGAGGATGACAAGCGCTAACATAAGTCCCTCATGGTGAGGAGCGCCCGAAGGGCGCGTCTCGAACCATGAGGCCGCGGACTCCCCTGCCCACCCTCATCCTTCGAGACGCATCGCCATAGCGCGTCGAAGACGCGCGTAAAACGCGCTGATGGCGATGCTCCTCAGGATGAGGTTCACTAACGACCCGTCTTGATCCTGGTCCACAGCCGGTTCGTCAGCCGCTGCGCCTTCTGGTCGCGCGCGCTCACCGTATAGAGCTTCGCCATCGCGTCCGGATAGACGCTCTTGTCGTCGAGCACCGCTTTGTCGATCAGCTTCTGGCTGGCCAGATTGCCGTTGGCGTAAGATACCAGATTGCTGTTCTTGGCCGCCACTTCGGGCTTCAGCAGATAATTGATGAAGGCATAGGCCTCCGCGACATGCGCGGCATCCTTCGGGATGGCGATGTTGTCGAACCACATCTGCGCGCCCTCTTTCGGGATCGCATAACCGATCTCGACGCCGTGCTTGGCTTCCGCCGCGCGCTTCTGCGCTTGCTTGATGTCGCCCGACCAGCCGACCACCAGACAGATCTCGCCGCTCGCCAGCGCGTTGAGATATTCCGAGGAATGGAATTTCCGCACCGACGGGCGGATCTTCGTCATCAGCTCGGCGGCCTTGTCGAGATCCTTCGGCTCGGTCGAGTTGGGATTGAGGCCGAGATAATGCAGCGCCGCCGGCAGGATATCGTCGGCCGAGTCGAGCATATGCACGCCGCAGTTCTTGAACTTGGCGAGCATCTCCGGCTTGAACACGATGTCCCAGCTATCGATGGTGGCATTGGTGCCTAAGCGTTCACGCATCGCCTTGACGTTGTAGCCGATGCCGGTGGTACCCCACATGTAATTGACGGCGTATTGATTGCCGGGATCGTACGAGGACAGCCGCTTGGCGATCTCCGGCCAGACATTGGCGAGGTTCGGCAGCTTGCTCTTGTCGAGCTTCTGGAAGATGCCGGCCTTGATCTGCCGCTCAAGGAAGTAAGCCGTCGGCACCACGACGTCGTAGCCCGACTTGCCGGCGAGCAGCTTGGTCTCCAGGATCTCGTTGGCGTCGAAGGTGTCGTATTGCACCTTGATGCCGGTCTCCTTGGTGAAGTCTTCCAACACGGTCGGATCGATATAGTCCGACCAGTTGTAGACGTTGACCACGCGGGGGTTCTGAGCGCCTGCCGGCGGCACCGCGACCGCCATGGCCAGCAAGACAATCGACAAGACATAGCGCATCAGCAAGACTTGGCGCATCGACAACCTCATGCCCGACTCGGCGATGGAACCCGCCGCTAGTCTAGCGAAACTGCCGTCGCCGATAAAAGCGGGGCACCGCATCTGGGCTATCGCCGGGTTGCAGGAATCAGATACACAGCGCGTGGTTGGAGCAGGAGCTAGAGACCGACGTCAAACTGAGGGCACAACATGCGCCGATCCGCAGCAGTGTGGCTATCGGTTGCGTTTGTAGCGTTCTTGTCGATGTGTTCAGCCTCTGTCGCTGCGGACTTGCGACGCCCCGTCTACAAGGCGCCGCCACTTCTGGCCCCCGCACCCGTCTATAGCTGGACCGGTTTCTATGTCGGCGGCCACGCCGGCTACGGCTGGAGCAATTTCAGCGGCGACGATCCGGCCGGCGGCGAGCCGGCAAAGGCCAAAGGCTGGCTCGGCGGCGTCACCGTTGGCTACAATTATCAGATCAACGCATTCGTTATCGGCGTCGAGGGCGACTATTCCTGGGCCAACGTCGGCTATTCCGAGCCCGATATATTCGGCGTCGGCGCCGGCGAAGCCAAACTCAAGAACGACTTTTTCGCCACTGCCGCAGTGCGGCTGGGTTACGCCATCGACCGCCTGCTGATCTACGGCAAAGGTGGCGCCGCTTGGACGCGCGACAAGTGGGATGTCACCGACGGTCTCGGCGGCTACGCCAATGGCACTTTCAACCGTACCGGCTGGATGGTTGGTGGCGGTCTGGAATACGCCTTCTGGGACAATTGGTCGGCGAAGGTCGAATATAATTACCTGCAGTTCAAATCGATCGAGGAAAACCTGACCACCGGCGGTGGCCTCACCGCCACCCCGGCCAATGTCAAATTGAGCACCCATCTCGTGAAGCTGGGGCTCAATTACCGGTTCGCTTGGCCTTGATCAGCCCGTCCGCGTCGGCAAGCCCGCCGCCTTCCAGCCGATGATGCCACCGGCAAGGTGCGCCTTATAGGGATAGCCGGCGTCCTGTGCGGCGAGCGAGGCGGTGACCGAACGGCGGCCGGAGCGGCAGGCGAAAACCACCTGCTTGCCCTGCGGATCGGGAATGGCGCCGGGATCGAAGGCCGAGAGCGGCACCACCACCGCGTCGGGATAGCTCTCGGCGCTGGTTTCGTTGAGCTCGCGCACGTCGATCAGAAGAATTCGGCCGGCGCTTACCCCGGCAGCCACCTCGGCCGGCGTCAGATTGGTCACTTCGTTGGCACGGGCCATTTCGTCAGCCATGGACGGCAACTCCTTTAATTCGGCGCCGTTTTAGCCGGAATCGGCCGGTCTCGCACCAATCTTTTGCCGGCGTCATTCCGGGGCGCCGCGAAGCGCGCGAACCCGGAATCCAGACACGAACGCCATGAATATTTCTGGATTCCGGGGCCGGCCCGGAGCCGGCCATCGGGCCGCGCTTCGCGCGAACCTGTTGGGGCCGTCCCGGAATGACGAATACTAGATCGTCACCTGCGTGCCGACCTCGACCACCCGCCCCGTCGGGATCTGGAAGTAGTCCGTGGCGTCATTGGCGGAGCGTGTGAGCCCGATGAACAGCCGGTCCTGCCAGCGCGGCATGTCGGACTTGGCCGCCGGCTTGAGCGCGCGCCGCGACAGAAAGAACGACGTCGACATGATGTCGAACTGCCAGCCGAGCTTGCGGGCAACCGCCAGGGCCTTCGGCACGTTCGGCGTCTCCATGAAGCCGAAGCGCAATACGACACGGGAGAAGGTCTCGCCGACCGGCTCGATGCGCACACGTTCGGCCGGATTGATGCGCGGCGTGTCGGCCGTCTCGATCGTCAGGATGACGTTCTTCTCGTGCAGCACCTTGTAGTGCTTGAGACTGTGCATCAACGCCGTCGGCGCCGACTGCGGATCGCTCGTGAGGAACACCGCCGTGCCCGGCACGCGTTGCGGCGGCTTCTTCTCCAGACCGGCGACCAGGCCCTCAAGCGGAATTTCGAGCTTGCGGGTCTTATCGAACAGCAACCGGCTGCCGCGCCGCCATGTGTACATCACCACCATGACGATCGCGCCGAGCACCAGCGGCATCCAGCCGCCCTCGAAGATCTTCAAGAGATTGGCGGTGAGGAAGGTGAGATCAATGAACAGGAACGGCGCGATCAGCGCCGCCGCCGCCACCACCGGCCAACGCCACACTTTCCAGATGACGACGAAGGCCATCATCGCGGTGACGACCATGGTGCCGGTGACGGCGATGCCATAGGCCGAAGCGAGCGCACTCGACGAGCGGAACAAGGCGACCAGCAGCAGCACGCCGACCAGCAGCAGCGAGTTGACGCGCGGCATGAAGATCTGCCCGGCGAGAGCCTCCGACGTGTGGCGGATCTCGAAGCGCGGCAGGAGTCCGAGCTGGATTGCCTGGCGGGTGAGCGAATAAGCGCCGGTAATCACTGCTTGGCTGGCGATCACAGTCGCCGCGGTGGCGAGCAGCACCATCGGCAGCAGCGCCCAGTCGGGGAACAACAGGAAGAACGGATTCTCGATCGCCTTCGGATTGGCAAGCACCAGCGCGCCCTGCCCGAGATAATTCAAGAGCAACGCCGGCAGCACCAAAGTGAGCCAGGCGAAGCGGATTGGGCCGCGGCCGAAATGGCCGAGATCGGCGTAGAGCGCCTCACAACCGGTGACGCAGAGGAACACTGCGCCAAGCGTATAAAACGCGATGATGCCGTGGTGGATGAGGAAGTTGATGCCGTACCAGGGATTGAAGGCGTAGAGTACTTGCGGATTTTGTCCGATATGCCAAAGCCCGCCGACGGCCAGCGCGATGAACCACACCACCGTGAGCGGTCCGAAGAAGGCCGCGACCTTGGCGGTGCCACGCGACTGCACCGCGAACAGCGCGACCAGGATCACCACCGTGATCGGCACCACGTAAGCATCGAAATGCGGCGTCACGACCTTGAGACCTTCGACCGCCGACAACACCGACAACGCCGGCGTGATGATGGCGTCGCCATAGAACAAGGCGCCGCTGATGACGCCGAGCAAAATGACGAGGCCGCTGCTGCGGCCGAGCGCGCGCGAGGCGAGCGCCATCAGCGCCAGCGTGCCGCCTTCACCATTATTATCGGCGCGCAGCAGGATGATCACGTATTTGGCGGTGACGACGACGAACAGCGCCCAGATGATCAGCGACAGAAGGCCGAGCACGACCGGCTCGTTGGCCAGGCCGCCGCCGCTCGTCGCCGCCAGCACGGACTCGCGCAGGGCATAAAGCGGGCTGGTGCCGATGTCGCCGTAGACGACACCGATGCTGCCGATGGTCAACGCCCAGAAGCTGTGCTTGCGGCCGTGTTCAGAGCCGTCGGGCGCGACGGCAGGGTCGGCTGAGACTGAGGCCATGGAGGATTTGGTTTCGCTTGTTGCAGCGCGAGATAATAAGCCGGCGGGCTTATAGACCTGTGCCGGGCTCCTGCATAGCCGCCCCCAGCGCCCTCATCATGAGGCAGATCAAGACGCCGAAACTCTGTATTTTATCTATATTTTACAGTTACTTATAGACCGAAACGATGGCCACGACCGACCTAGACGGTAACCTGGGTCCCAACCTCCACCACCCGTCCGGTCGGGATTTGGAAGAAGTCGGTGGCGTCGCTGGCCGAGCGCGCCAGCCAGATGAACAGGTGATCCTGCCAACCCGGCATGCCGGATTGCGGCGAAGGCTTGAGCGCGCGGCGCGACAGGAAGAATGACGTCGACATGATGTCGAACTGCCAGCCGTGCTTGCGCGCGATGGCCAGCGCCTTGGGCACGTTCGGCTGCTCCATGTAGCCGAACTTCAGCGACACGCGCGAGAAGTGCTTGGACAAGGGCGCGATGCGCACGCGGTCTTCCTCCGGCACGCGCGGCGTGTCGGCGGTCACCACCGTGAGGATGACATTGCTCTCGTGCAGCACCTTGTTGTGCTTGAGATTGTGCAACAGCGCTGTCGGCGCGAACTCAGGATCGCTGGTCAGGAACACCGCGGTGCCGGGCACAATGTGAGGCGGCTTCTTCTCGAGACTGCGGAACAAAGTGTCGAGCGGCACTTCCGTGCGCCGCGTCTTGCTGATGAGGATGCCACTGCCGCGCCGCCACGTCAGAATGATCAGCACCATCGTGGCGCCGAACAAGAGTGGTGCCCAGGCGCCCTCGAACAACTTCAGAAAGTTGGCCGAGAAGAAAGTTGCGTCGACGATGAGGAGCGGCACGACCAAGAGCGAGGCCTTCCAGAGCGGCCATTGCCACAGCTTCCAGATCACGACGAAAGCGAGAATGCCGTCCACCACCATGGTGGTGGCAACGGCGATGCCATAGGCCGAAGCGAGCGCGCTCGACGTGCGGAAGAGGCCGACGAGCAGCAGGACGCCGATCAGTAGCGATACCGTCACGCGCGGAATATAGATCTGGCCGACATGCGAGGCCGACGTGTGCAGGATCGTCAAGCGCGGTAGCAGACCGAGCTGAATCGCCTGATGCACCAGCGAATAGGCGCCGGTGATGACGGCTTGGCTGGCGATCACGGTCGCCGCCGTCGCCAGCACGACCATCGGCAAGAGGAAGCCTTCCGGCACCAGACGATAGAACGGATTCTCGATCGCGGCCGGATCGGCCAGCACTTTGGCGCCCTGCCCGAAATAATTGATCACCAGCGCCGGCAGCACGAGGCAGAGCCACGCCGTCTGGATCGGCTTGCGGCCGAAATGGCCGAGGTCGGCGTAGAGCGCCTCGCCGCCGGTGACGCACAGGAACACGGCGCCCAAGGTCACCAGACCGATGGTGCCATGATCGATCATGAACAAAATGGCGTAGAGTGGATTGATTGCGGCGAGCACATGCGGATCGTCAAGGATATGAAGCGCGCCCGCGATGGCGATGGCGACGAACCAGACCACCATCACCGGCCCGAACAGCGCGGCCACCTTGGCCGTGCCGCGGCTCTGCGCGGCGAACAAGGCGACCAGGATGACGACGGTGAGCGGCGCGACATAGTCGCCGAAATGCGGGCTCGCGAGCTTCAGGCCTTCGACCGCGGACAGCACCGAAATCGCCGGCGTGATGACCGAGTCGCCGAGAAACATCGCGGCGCCGATGACGCCGACGATGAACACGAAGGCGGTGCGGCGGCCGAGCGCGCGGGTCGCCAGCGCCGTGAGCGAGAGCGTGCCGCCTTCCCCGTTGTTGTCGGCGCGCAGCAGCACCAGCACGTATTTGAGCGTGACCGTGACGATCAGCGCCCACAGGATCAGCGACAGCACGCCGAGCACGATCTCGCGGCTGACCGCCTGATGGCTGCTCGCGGCCATGGCGGCTTCGCGGAAGGCGTAAAGCGGGCTGGTGCCGATATCGCCGTAGACGACGCCGACGCTGCCCAAGGCGAGCGCGACGAAGCTTGAGGGCGCTTCGTGCCCGGTTCCTGCGCCGATCTCGGCCGGAGAGGCCCGCTCGTTCACACCATGGCTCATTCGCTGTTTTTGCGTCCACCAAAGGGCCGAAGAGGCGGGCTTATAGCACCCTCGCCAAAAACAGAATACCGGGCCCTGCCCCAAGACCTATTGACCGGGGGCAAACTGTGCGTAACGGCCGCTCGGCGGTGTCAGGGGGTCAGGTCGGCCGGAATCGGCGGTTCTTCCCGCATCAACGTGATCGTCACCCGGCGGTTCGGGGACATCGACGGATTGTCCGGGAAAAGAGGGTCATTGTCGGCCTTGCCGGCGACCATCAAGAAGTTGTTGTTCGGAACCCCCTCCGCCGCCAGGATTTCGCGCACGGCATTGGCGCGATCGGCCGACAGTTCCCACGGCCCGTAGCCGGGCTTCGACGGAATATTGCTGCTGGCGGTATGGCCGACGATCGAGATCCGGTACGGCATCGCCTTCAATGCCGGCGCGATCTTCCGGATGATCTTGCGGGTCCGCTCGTAAGGTTCCTTCAGACCGTCGGGGAACATCGAGCGGCCGTCCTGGTCGACGATCTCGATGTTCAGCCCCTGCTTGGTCTCCTCCATCATGATGTGCTTGGAGATCTCGGTCATTTCCGGCATCTCCTGCAGCGCTTGGCGTAGCGAGGCAGACGCGAGCGCGAACTTGCGATCCTCCTTGAAGCGCGCGCCATAAGTACGCTGGCGATCATGCTCGTCGGGCGACGGCGTCGCCGAGGCCTCCGACGGATCGATATGCGCGGCATTCTTGAGCTTGGGACGGGTCGGCAGGCCGAGCACTTCGATGATGCCGGAATAGCGGACCTTGTCCTGCACGCCGAAGGCGTCGCGCATCGAGCCGGCGACCGTCTGCAGCTTGGCCTGGTCCTGCGTCGAATAGGCGACGAGCATGACGAAGAAGGCGACCAGCAGCGCCATCAGGTCGGCAAAGGTCACGAACCAACCGTGACCACCTGCGTGTCCGCCGCGATTCTTCTTCGCCATTAGGCGCCAAGCTCCTTCAGCCGGTTCGATTTGATTGCGTCGATCATGGGAACCGCCGAAGGCCGCCCCTTACGCCGCGACCGCCTCGACCTCTTTCTCGTCTTCGGAGTGACGATGCTTCTCCGGCAAATAGGCCAGCAACATCTCACGCACCAGCGTCGGACTCTTGGCTTCGCGGATCATCAGAATGCCGTCGATGATGAGGGTGCGGTTGATTTCCTCATCGAGCAGCTTGACGTGAAGCTTGTCGGCCAGTGGCAGGCAGAACAGGTTGGCGACGGTCGCGCCGTAGAATGTCGCCAGCAGGGCACCCGCCATGAAGGGGCCGAGCTTGGACGGATCGGTCATGTTGGCAAACATCTGCACCATGCCGATCAGCGTGCCGATCATGCCGAAGGCCGGGGCGCAGTCGCCGATGGAGCGATAGATCTTCTGCCCTTCGTCGAGATGGGTCAGGAAGTTGTCGCGGTCGCGCTCGAGATTATCGCGGATGAATTCGGTGTCGTAGCCGTCGGCCACGAAGCGCACGCCCTTGGCCAGGAAGGGATCGTCGATCTCGACCTTTTCCAGGCCGATCGGGCCCTGCTTGCGGGCGATCTCGGCGAGACCGGCGAGTTCGTCGACGAGCTCGCGCTGGCTCATGCGGCGCATGGTGAAAGCGAATTTCGCGCCGAGCGGCATACCGTGAACGATGGCGGCGAACGGAAAGCGGATCAGCGTCGACGCGAGGCAACCGCCGAAAATCAGAATCGCGGCATGGTCGTTGATGAACATGCTGAGGTCGCCACCCATCAGAATGACGATGGCGAGGACGAGAAGGCCCAGCACGTATCCTAGACTTGTCGCGATATCCATAACTTACCCCACTCGGACGCCAAGCCTTTGCGCGGCGTCAAAGCCGACGGCACGGGCGACCCTAGACTGTGGCCGCTTAAGGGGGGGTAAAGGCTAACTTACGGTGAAAGAAATTCGCCCCCTGCGGCCCCACAACCCCGTGACCTGACGGCAAAATTCTGCAAAAAGACCCCGGAATCCATGCCCCCTCAGGGCAGGACCTGAAAATCCCAAACTGGCTTTATCCAGTCGAATTGAAGGAGTTGAGACCCATGCGTGAAATCGGTCATTTCGTCGGCGGCAAGACCGTCAAGGGGGTCTCCGGCCGCTTCGGCGACGTCTTCGACCCGAATACCGGTGAGGTGCAGGCCAAGGTGGCGCTCGCCAAGCACTCGGAAGTTGAGCACGCCATCGCCGTCGCCGAGGCGGCGCAGCCGGCCTGGGCCGCGACCAACCCGCAGCGCCGCGCCCGCGTGATGTTCAAATTTCTGGAGCTGGTGCAGAAGGAATACGATAGCCTGGCCCGCCTGCTCTCCTCCGAGCACGGTAAGACCTTCCCCGACGCCAAGGGCGACATCCAGCGTGGCCTCGAGGTCGTGGAATTCGCCTGCGGTATTCCGCACCTGATGAAGGGCGAATACAGCGGCAGCGCCGGTCCGGGCACCGACCTTTATTCGATCCGCCAGCCGCTCGGCGTGGTCGCCGGCATTACCCCGTTCAACTTCCCGGCGATGATCCCGCTGTGGAAGTGCGCCCCGGCGCTCGCTTGCGGCAATGCCTTCATCCTCAAGCCGTCGGAGCGCGCGCCGTCGGTGCCGATGCGCATTGCCGAACTGTTTCTGGAAGCCGGCCTGCCGGAGGGCGTGTTCAATGTCGTCAACGGCGACAAGGAAGCGGTCGACACGATCCTCAATGATCAGCGCATCATGGCGATCGGCTTCGTCGGCTCGTCCTCGATCGCCGAATACATCTACACGACCGGCTGCGCCAACGGTAAGCGCGTGCAGTGCTTCGGCGGCGCCAAGAACCACATGATCGTGATGCCCGACGCCGACCTCGACCAGGCCGTCGATGCGCTGATCGGCGCCGGCTACGGCTCGGCCGGCGAGCGCTGCATGGCGATCTCGGTGGCGGTGCCGGTCGGCGAGAAGACCGCCGACGCGCTCATCAAGAAACTGATCCCGCGCGTCGAAAGCCTCAAGGTCGGCCCCTCGACCGACGATAAGGCCGACTACGGCCCGCTGGTGACCAAACAGGCGCTCGATCGCGTCAAGGGTTATGTCGACACCGGCGTCAAGGAAGGCGCCAAGTTGCTGGTCGACGGCCGCGGCTTCAAGATGCAGGGCTACGAGAACGGCTACTTCATGGGCGGCTGCCTGTTCGACAACGTCACGCCGGACATGACCATCTACAAGGAAGAGATCTTCGGCCCCGTGCTCTCGGTGGTGCGCGCCAAGGATTACGAAGAAGCGATCCGGCTGCCGACCGAGCACGAATACGGCAACGGCGTTGCCATCTACACCCGTGACGGCGACACGGCGCGCGACTTCGTCAATAAGGTGCAGGTCGGCATGGTCGGCGTGAACTTCGCCATTCCGGTGCCGCTCGCCTATCATACCTTCGGCGGCTGGAAGCGTTCGGGCTTCGGCGACTTGAACCAGCACGGCCCGGACTCGATCCGCTTCTACACCAAGACCAAGACGGTGACCTCGCGCTGGCCGACCGGCACCAAGGAAGGCGCCGAGTTCGTCATCCCGACGATGAAGTGACGTCCAAGGGGGCGCGATGACCAAGGTCACCACCGCCACCCTGCTCGCAACGCTCCTGCTCGCCGGCTGTGCCGGCGGGCAGGTTTCTCTCAGCGACACGCCGGCGCCTGAAGCCAGACCGGGCATGGCCGGCCGCTGGTTTCTCTCCGCACCCAATGCGCCGCCCTGCGGCATCAGCTTCGGCGGCGCCGCGGGCGCGACCGAAGGCTCGCTCGCGCCGGAAGGCGGTTGCCCTGGCCGCTTTTTCCTGAGCCGCAAATGGTCGCTCAGCGGCAATACGCTGACGATATCCGATGACGAGAACAACCCGCTCGGCGAACTCACCTTCGCCGGCGACCGTTACGAAGGCAAAGCCGTGACCGGCATGTCGGTCACGCTGGCGCGCTAAGCGCGCGGCACGGCCTCAGGCAGCAGCAACCCGACCACCCGCTGGATGTCGGCCGGCGTGAACGGTTTCTCGATCACCGGGCACCCCGTACGGGCCAGGAAACGTCCCGCGGCCGGCCCGAGCGTATCGCCGGTGACGAAGGCGATCCGGCTCGCAAGCTGTGGATGCTCGGCTTCCAGCCACGCAAACAGTGACGGGCCATCGCCATCGGGCATCCGGATATCGCAGAGAATGAGATCGTAATTGGTGCCGCTCTGGCCGATGCGAGACTTCGCATCATTGCCGCTGGACGCAGCGTCGCAGGCAAAGCCTTGCCGCTGCAATATCTCCGCCAAAAGCCCAGCGATCTCGACTTCATCGTCGATCACGAGTGCACGGCGGCTGGTCGCCGATGTTGCCGCAGCTTCCGCCGTCACGGGCGCGGCCTTCGCCTCCAGCTGCGCGCCGGCTTCGAGCGGCAACCGCATCACAAAGGTCGCGCCGCCGCCATCCGGCTCGGCCAGTGTCAACGTTCCGCCATGGGCTTCGACCAGCCCGCGCGACACCGCCAGACCAATGCCGGTGCCAACGCCCTGCGGCTTGGTCGTGAAGAACGGATCGAAGATGCGGCCGCGAATGTCGGCCGGCACGCCGGGACCACTGTCCGAGAACTCGAACGTCATTTGCGACCGCGCGGCATCCACACGAACGCGGATCGCGATCCGGCGCGGGCCCTGCACCTCTTCGAGCGCCTGCTTGCCGTTGACGACGAGGTTCATCAACACCTGCTGAATCTGATCGGCATCCACGTGAATCGCCGGAAGGCCGGGCGCAAGGTCGACGACCACCTCGATGCCGGCGGTACGCAGGCCATAGGTCAGGAGGTCAAGGACGCCATCAATGAGTGCCGAGACCGCGATATCGTGCCGTTCCGTCTTGCGCTGGCGTGCCATGGCGAGAAAGGTCTTGACGATACGGGCACAGCGTTCGGCCGCGGCCTCGATCTTGGCGCTGCGTTCGGCGAATTCCCGAACGTCGACTGGACGTCCCGCCGCGCCGCTCGCCGCCTCGCGCAGCATCAGCGCCTGACCGGTGACGATCGACAACGGGTTGTTCAGTTCGTGCGCGACGCCGGCCAGCAGCGAGCCAAGCGCGGCGAGCTTCTCGCTCTGGTGCAAGGCCTCGCGCTGGCGCTCGATCTCGGCCCGCGAACGGTGCGCTTCGGTGAGATCGCGCAAGTGCGCCGTGAACAGCCGACGTCCGGGCAGACGGACTTCGGTGATCGCCAGCTCCACCGGAAAGATCGAGCCGTCGGACCGCATGCCCTCGATCTCGACGCGACGGCCGAGCACCGTCGCCACGCCAGAGGATAGGTAGCGCGTAAAGCCCTTCTGGTGCGCGTCCCGCAGCGCCGGCGGCACGATCACATCGACGATCGGCCGGCCAATCACATCGGCGCGCACATAGCCGAAGACGGTCTCGGCCGCCGGATTGAATTCGATGACGCAGCCGGCTTCGTCGATGATGACGATACAGTCGAGCGCGGACGCGACCACCGCCGCCCACAACGCTTCGTTGTCGGCATAGGCGCGCAGCCGCTGCGCCATCTCGGCTTCCTGCGCCTTATGCCCATTCGTGCCAGCCGGTGTTGACGTCATTCCGGCCTCTTTGGCGGCACGTAGATATAGCCGGCGCTGCGGATCGTCTTGATGACCTGCGGATTGGCCGGGTCGATCTCGATCTTCCGCCGGATGCGCGTGATCCGGATATCGATGCTGCGGTCGAACGGCTCGTTGTCGCCACGGTGGGCGAGACTGAGCAGCCGGTCGCGGCTCAGGACGCGATGCGGGTTCTGCGAGAAGACGTAAAGCAGGTCGAACTCCGTGGCGGTCAGCGGCTCTTTCGTGCCGTCACTGTGAACAAGGCAGCGCGCATCGATATCGAGCGCGGCCTTACCGAAGTGCGCGAGGCTATTCGATTCGGGGGCCGGCGGGGGTACCGGCACCGCATCGGCCGGGGCAGCGGCCGAGCCGTTGCCGCCAGTGCGGCGGAGCACCGCGCGGATGCGCGCCCGCAGCTCCCGCAGGTCAAACGGCTTGGTGACATAATCGTCGGCCCCGATCTCCAACCCAACCACGCGGTCGATCACGTCTTCCGCGGCGGTGAGCATGAGAATGGGAATATTGCCGGTGGCGCGCAGCCGGCGGGCGATCGAAAAACCGTCCTCGCCGGGCATGTTGACGTCGAGCAGGATCAGATCCGCCGGCCCTTGCGCCAGATGGACATCGAGCGCGCGCCCGTCCGCGGCCATGTCGACCGCAAATCCGTGCTTGCCGAGATAGTCCGCCAACATCTCGCGCAGCGAGGACTCGTCATCGACGACGATCAGGCGCGGTTTGTCCTGCGATGTCATTCACGTGCCATTGTCGCCCTGGCAGAAGGCTGCCCCCGAACCGTCAGGCGCGAGATTACACTATCCCGTCCCTAATAGCCTACCGCTATCTGCGTGGCTTACGCATGGCGTATAGCGTATGGCGGATCGCGCACGAGCGCGCATGCCCTTCGCCGACCGAGCCGGGCTCCGCCCCGCCACCGCGCGAAGACGCGGTCCGACGTCCGCTCTCATCGGATAGCCCCTGCGCAGCAGGATACCTCCTATTGTTTCGCGGCGGCACCACCGGCGAAACAATTGCCCGCCTTTGTTTCGCGTGAGCGCGTCCTGCGAAACAATTCGCCCGGCCGGTGAAACCATTTCGTCCCGGCGAGAAAACCGTCCGAAATACGGCGTTGCTACTTGAGCGCCATCGACAAGGTCCACAAAGGGCTCAGGGGGCATCCATGCAAACCGAATTCGTTCTGGCGCAGACCTCGCAGAATTGGTCGCACGTCGCGGCTACGCGGCAAAACTCCGATCGCGATCTCATCGACAGCATTGCCGCCGGCGACAGGCTGGCGATGCGGACGCTCTATGCGCGGCACAATGTTCAGGTCTATCGCTTCGCGCTGCGTCTCGTCCGCGACGAAGCCAAGGCGGAAGACATTGTCAGCGAGGTGTTCTTCGACGTCTGGCGGCAAGCCGCCAACTTCGAGGGCCGCAGCCAGGTCTCGACCTGGATCCTTGCCATCACCCGCTTCAAGGCGCTGTCGATGCTCCGGCAGCGTCGCGACGAGGAGCTTGAGAATTGCGTCGCCGAAGCCATCGCCGATGAGGCCGACGATCCGGAAGAAGCCGCCTTGAAGAAGGACAACGGCGCCCTGCTGCGCATGTGTCTGAACCAATTGTCGCCGGAACACCGCGAGATCGTCGACCTCGTCTACTACCACGAGAAGTCGGTCGAAGAAGCCGCGGAAATCGTCGGCGTGCCGAAGAACACCGTCAAGACGCGCATGTTCTATGCCCGCAAGCGCATCGCCGAGCTCTACCTGCAGGCCGGCGGTCAGCGGACTTATCAATAGGTCCACGCCCATGCTCATGGCCGGCGCTTGATCTGGCGCCGGACGGAAGGTTTGATGGCGGCGCGCCCTCCTCCGTCCAGCAAGGATCGTCATGGCCGATTATCAGCTTTATTGCTTCGCGCAGTCCGGCAACGCCTATCGCGCCGCATTGATGCTCAATCTCATCGACGCTGACTGGGAGCCGCTGTGGGTGGATTTCTTTGCCGCCGGCGTCCAGCGCACGCCGGCGTTTCGCGGCGACGTCAATGAAATGGGCGAGGCCCCGGTGCTCGTCGACAAAGCGCGACACAAGAAGCTGTCGCAGTCCGGCGTCATCCTGACCTATCTCTCGGATCTCACCGGCGAGTACCAGCCGGCCGACGATGACGAAAAACTGGAAGCGCTGCGCTGGATCATTTTCGACAATCAGAAAATCAACGGCTTCCTCGGACCCTATCGCTTCCTCAAGAACTTCGCGCCGACGCCCGGCGATCCGGCCGTGATGGCCTTCCTGAAGGGGCGCATCGATGCGAGCCTCGCCATCGTCGACAAGCGCCTCGCGGCCGCGCCATTCCTCATCGGCGACCGCCCGACCATCGCCGACGTTTCGATGACGGCTTATTTCTATTATCCGGCGGAGGAGTTCGGCTTCGATATCGCCAAGGACTATCCGTCGATCGGCGCATGGCTCGAACGCATGCGGGCTTTGCCCGGCTGGAGCCACCCGTACGACCTGATGCCCGGCTATCCGTTCGGGTCGAAGCCTTCGGCCTGATACGCTTCAATGATCGTGATGCTTGTGGCCGTGGCCGTGCGCATGACCATGCTCATGCGCATGATCCGGATGATCGCAGGCATGGTCATGGTGTTCATGACCGTGATGGTGATGCCCATGATCGTGATGATGATCATGCGCGTGCGCATGATCCTGGGCCTGCTCATAGGCCCCACCTTCCGGCTCGAACGGCGCTTCGATCGGCGTGACCTTGGCGCCGAGCGCCTTGAGCAGCGCCTCGACGCCAGCGTCACGCTGCGCGCGGATGCGGTTCGGCAGCAGTTGCACCGGCACATGACGGTCGCCGAGATGCCAGGCCAGCCGCGCCAATGCCGAGACATCGGTCGCGCGTGCTTCGATCAGCGGCTCGGGCGCCGCAACGACTTCGACCAAAGTGCCGTCCTCGAGCTCCAGCACATCGTCGGTGCGCAGCCGCGCCGGTTCGTGTAGGTCGATCTCGAATACCGTACCCTTGACGCCGGTGACCGACACTTTCGGCGTGCTGCGCTGGGCGTAATCGAGGATGACCGTATCGACGACCGGATGGTCGTGGCGATGGCTCGCGGGAATGGCGTGGATGGCGCGCGACATGAGAAAACTTTTATGGGTTCAGTTGAGCCGCGATGGGCGATCGCTGTCGCTGTCGCCATCGTCGGCGGGCGGCTGGAACGGCGCTTCCGTGGTGCCGGCCGGTGTGCCCGCGGCCAGCGCCTCGGCATCCTTGCGGACGTTCTCGCGATAGGCCAGCCAGCCGAACGGCAGGAAAGCGAGATAGACCAGCGCGCCGATGGTGAGCACCACCCACGGGTAGCTGATCAGCAGCGCGACGAAGAGCACCACGACGACGAAGACCGGCAGCACCATCTCCGGCGGCACGCGTTTGCCCACGCGCTTGCCGGAGAACACCGGCAGCCGCGACACCATCAAAAGCGCGATCGCCAGCGTATAGGCGAAGGTCAGCCAGATCACGGCCAGACTGGTGGTGACGCCGAGGAAATACAGATAGATCGGCAGCAGCACGGTGATGGCGCCGGCGGGCGCGGGAATGCCGGTGAAGAAATCGGCGGCCCAGGCCGGTTTGTTCGGATCGTCGATCATCACATTGAAGCGCGCGAGACGCAGGCCCGCACAGATCGCGAAGACAAGCGCCGCGATCCAGCCGGCGGACTTCAGCTCGTGCAGGCCCCAGAAATACAGGATCAGTGCCGGCGCGACGCCGAAGTTGACGAAGTCCGCCAGGCTGTCGAGCTCAGCGCCGAACTTCGAGGTGCCCTTGAGCATGCGCGCGACGCGGCCGTCGATGCCGTCGAGCAGCGCGGCGAAGACGATGGCCGCCAGCGCCAGCTCCAGCTTGGCCTCGACCGCGAGACGAATGGCGGTGAGCCCGGCGCAGAGCGCCAGGAGCGTGATCAGGTTGGGCAGCAGTGTGCGCACCGGGATCGCTTTGAAGCGGCGGCGGAACGGCGGCGGCGCGGGATCGAAGGGCTGAAAGACCATGAGGGACAATATACACGCCCGCGGCCGGTTCCGCCACGGCGCGGCAGGCGGACTGCCGGTGCCGTTAACGAGTGCCTGCGGGCGTCAGCCGGCGCGGAAGGCGCGGCCGGAATCGGCGCTGGCGAGGTCGGCGAGCACGGTCTCGCCGGCCAAGGCCGTCTGCCCGACCGCCACCAAGGGTGTGGTGCCTTCCGGCATGTACACGTCGAGGCGCGAGCCGAAGCGGATCATGCCGAAGCGCTCGCCGGCGCCGACCGGCTGACCCTCGCGCACGAAGCAGACGATGCGGCGGGCGACGAGACCCGCGATCTGCGTCACGGCGATGCGGGTGTTGGCGGTCGAGATCACCAGCGAGTTGCGTTCGTTGTCGACGCTCGCCTTGTCGAGATCGGCGTTAAGGAATTTGCCGGGCTGATAGATGATCTTCTCGACGCGCCCCGCGACCGGGCTGCGGTTCACGTGGCAGTCGAACACGCTCATGAAGATCGACACGCGCAGCAGCGGCGCGGCGCCCAGGCCCAGTTCATGCGGCGGCGCGGCGGTGGTGATCATGCTGACGCGGCCGTCGGCCGGTGACACCACCAGGCCGTCGAGCACCGGCGTGACGCGCGGCGGATCGCGGAAGAAGTAGACGCACCAGAGCGGGAGCAAGTTGACGATCCAGCCGAGCGGGCTCCACACCCAGAACAGGAAGATCGAGAGCAGCGCCAAGTCTCCGATGAAGGGATAGCCCTCCTGAGTGATCGGGACTAATTTCTGGCGGATCGAAT
>JANLJK010000304.1 GCA_029255525.1 Pseudolabrys sp. | reverse complement strand
ATAGGTGCCGTCGGCTTCGAGCGTCACGACCGTGTCGGAGAAATGCCCGCCGGGCGGCACGGTGTCGATCATGGTCAGCGCCGTGCCGGTGCCGGCGAGCCAGCCGGGCGGCGGCGGGGCTACGTCCTGTTTCATCGCGGCCTCCACCAGATCGAGGCACTGATCGAGGCCGTAGCTGCCGTAGACCACATCCGCTTGCGGCTCGGCTTCGATGGAGAGCATCGGCTCGCCGCGCTTGACCACATTCGCGCGGCGGAATGCAATGGGATCCATGCCGATCATACGCGCCAGTTCGTCCATCGCCTGCTCGACGGCGAAGCTCGCCTGCGGCAGGCCGTAGCCGCGGAAGGCGCCGGCCGGCAGCGTATTCGTGTAGGCAGCGACCCCGTCCACCTTCTTATTGGGGCAGCGGTAGACCGAAATGCTTTCGGCGCAGGCATGCCATAGCACTGGCCCGCCGTGATTGCCGTAGGCGCCGGTGTTCGACGTCACATGCATTTCGATCGCGGTCAGCGTGCCGTCGTTCTTGGCGCCGACCTTGAGCTTGACGCGCATCGGATGGCGCGTGGTGGCGGCGACGAACTGCTCCTCGCGGGTGAATTCGAGCTTCACCGGGCGCTTTGTCTTGAGGGCGGCGAGCGCCACCACGTCCTCGACCAGCATCTCCTGCTTGGCGCCGAAGCCGCCGCCGACGCGTTCGCAGAAGACGCGCACCTTGTTGCGTTCGAGACCGAAGACGCGGGCAAGCTCGTTGCGGGTGAGGAACGGCACCTGCGTCGAGGAACGCACGGTGAGGCCGTCGTCATCGCACCAGGCAATGGCGCATAAGGTCTCCAGATGCGCGTGCTGCACGCGCGGCCCCAAGTAGGTGCCTTCGTGGATCGCGTCCGCCGCGGTAAAACCCGCGCTGATGTTGCCGATATCGCCATGGACCTCGGCGACGATATTGCGCTGCGGATTGTGGATGCGCGCGTCCGGACCCTTGTCGCCGTGCAGGAGCGGCGCGCCGTCGCGCATGGCCGCTTCCGGGTCGAACACGGCCGGCAGAATTTCGTAGTCGACGATCAGCTTGCGGCAGGCTTCCTCGGCTGCCGCCTCGCTGTCGGCGACGACGGCCGCCACGCGCTGGCCGATGAAACGCACGGTGCTGTCGAAGACGTAGGTATCGTCGGGGTCGACGGTGCGCACTTCGTGTCGCGCGGTGGAGAAGGCGACCGGCGGCGCGTCCTCATGCGTGAGTACGGCATGCACGCCGGGCACCGCCAAGGCCGCGGACTTGTCGATCGAGCGGATGCGCGCATGTGGGTAGGGCGAGCGCGCGAGCTTCATATAGAGCAGGTCGTCGATGGCGACGTCGAGCGTATAGCGCGCCTTGCCGGTGACCACGTCGGGGCCCGCCGGCGCCGGCACGTTGTGGCCGCAGCCCGCGCCCGGCGCGCCGTCCTCGATATTGCGCAGCCCGGCGAAAGCGTCGTCGATGCTGCGATAGCCGGTGCAGCGGCAGAGATTGCCCTTCATCGCCCAGGCGAGGTCCTTGCGCTGCGCCTGGTTCAGCGACGCCGCGGTCATGATCATGCCGGCGGTGCAGAAGCCGCATTGGAAGCCCTGCGCATCCAGGAAGGCGCGCTGCATCGGATGCAGTTCGTTGCCCAGCCCGTTAGATTTGGCGAGGCCTTCGATGGTGGTGACTTCGCGGCCTTGGGCCCGGAACGCGGGCGTCAGGCAACTATGCACCGGGTCGCCGTCGACATAGACGGTGCAGGCGCCGCAATCGCCGGCGTCGCAGCCCTTCTTGACTCCGAACCAGCCGAGTTGCCGCAGGAAGGTGCGCAGGCATTGGCCGGGCTTGGGTTCGTCGGCAAAGGTCTTGCCGTTGACGGTGATGCTCATGCCGTCTCCGACAGTTCGGCGTGGATCTGTTCGGCGAACAACAGCGTCATGGCGCGGCGCCAATCCGGCGCGCCGTGCACGTCGTCGTAATAGCCGCCAGGTGGGATGGCGTCCTCGATGCTTGAGCGTAGCGCGTCGGCCGTCGGCATCGTATCGAATGAAAGCTGCACCGGCCGCGGTGTCGAGGCGGTGATGGTCAGCGTAAAGGCGCCATCTTGGCCGCGCGTGCCGATCAAGAGCGCGGCGGAACGGCCGAGCGGCGACAGCGATATCTGCCGGAACGTCGTGCGCTTCATCAGCGCCGCGAGGGGCAGATCGATCCGCCGCAGCAGATCGCCGGGCGTGAGCGCGTTGTGCAGCGGGCCGTGGACGAAGTCGATGGCCTTCACCTGCCGCTCGGTGCCGTCGGGTGACCAGATGGTGCAGACGCCGTCGAGCGCGGTGGTGAGCGCGATCATCGGCCCGGCCGGCAGCGACATGCACAGATTGCCGCCGACGGTGGCCATGTTCCAGATCTTGAACGAGGCGAGGAAGGCGCGGCAGCACTGGTTGATCAGCGGCGCGGCGATCCAGGCCGGCGGCGGCGCGAAGGCGTCGAGTTGGGCGATGGTGCAGGTGGCGGCAATCTCCAGGCCGGCGTCGGTGACGGAGAGAGAGGGCCACCGCAGACCGGCGAGATCGATCAGCCGCGTCAGGCGTGGCTGCGGCTCCGAATAGAGCCAGGTGCCGCCGGCAAGGAAGGCATCGCCCGCGCGCCAGGCTGGTACGTCGTCGCGCGCGCGCGGCTGCGAGACCTCGTGGATGGTGTTCAGATCCATGCCGTCTTTCCGGTAGAGCATTCGCCGCTGGCGTAGAAGCTTGCTCCGCTCATTCCCGCGCAAGCGGGAATCCAGCGCTGGGTCCCCGCTTTCGCGGG
>JANLJK010000303.1 GCA_029255525.1 Pseudolabrys sp. | reverse complement strand
TGGTCTTCTGCGGCTGATAGTGCAGCAGCAACTCGTCACGCTCGATGGCCGCGCGCAGTTCGTCCTGCAAGGCGCGCCGTTCGCGTAGCTGTTCGCCCATCGACGATTCGTAGAACACTACCGAGCCGCGGGCGGCCGCCTTGGCGCGATAGAGCGCGATGTCGGCGTTGATCAACAATGTCCTCGCATCGGTCCCATCGGCGGGATAGACGGCGCCGCCGATGGTCGCGCCGACCTTGACGCGCCGGCCTTCGACCTCGATCTCGCCGCTGATGAATTCCAGTAGCCGCTCTGCCACGGCATTTGCGGTCTCAGGTTGCGGCCCGCCGGTCACAATCACCGTGAACTCGTCGCCACCGATACGGGCGACGAAAGCGCCCGCGGCCGCGACTTCCAGGCGTTCGGCTACCGCGCGCAGCAAGGCGTCGCCGATCGAATGGCCATGCGTGTCGTTAGCTTCCTTGAAGCCGTCGAGGTCGAGCGACAACAATACGAATGGCTCGCCACTCTTGCCGGCGCTCTCGATCGCCGCATCGATGGCGTCGTTGAAGGTACTGCGGTTCGGCAGGTCGGTGAGCGTATCGTGATGCGCCATCCGGGCAATGCCCTGCTCTACATGCCGGCGGTCGGTTACATCTTCTAACACGGTGAGCAGATACTGCGGATGCTTGTCGCCATCGCTCACCGCTACGCTGCGCGATGTCACCAGGCGGCGGCCTTTCAGGTAGGTGTCGATCGCATGATCCTCCCACTCGAAGGAGCGGTTGGAGCGCAGCGTTTCGTAGGTGGCTTCGACGATCCTCCGGGCGTGATCGGGCGCGAAAAGCTCATGTGGGGTTTTGCCGACGATGTAGTCGCGGCTGATGCCGAACAGATCCTCGGCAGCGCGGTTGATCAGGCTGTAGTGGCAGCCATTGGGATCGGCCGCGGTGCCCTCGATCTCTTTGACCAGGATCGGGACCGGCACGTGATCGAAGACGATGTCGAGGAATTTCTGGGTCCGGCGTAGCTTGTCCTCGGCCTGCTTGCGCTCGGTTTCGTCATAGATGGCCACTATGGCGGCTCGCCTGCCGCCATAGTTCATCACCTGCGAGAGGACGGTGACGTCGAATATGCTGCCGTCGGCACGTCTGTGACGCCACTGCTTGTGCACTGGATTGTTGCGGTCGAGCTGCGCCAAGTGGGCGAGGAACCGCGCTCGATCCTCGACGGGACGGATATCGCGCACGGTGAGCGTTAGGAACTCCTCGCGGCTGTAGCCGTAATGAGCGGTCGCCGCGTCGTTGACGGCCAGGAAGCCCAGGGTTTCCAGGTCGTAGACCCACATCGGTACCGGATTGGCGTCGAACAGCAGGCGGAAGGTATCTTCACGCTGGCGGTTCTCGGTGATGTCGTCATGGGTGGCGACCCAACCGCCACCCGCCATCGGGCGGTTGTCGACGGCGATGGTGCGGCCGTCGCTGAGCTTGCCGACGAAGCTGTAGATCTTGCCGGGACCGATACGCGCGAGCAATTCGTTGATGTAGCCGTCGATAGTCTGCGACGAGGGTACGAAGCAGGTGTTCTTCTCCGCGCGCAGGCGGAGCAGTTCGCGCAGGGGTGTGCCGGGTTTCGCGATGCTCGGCGGCAGATTATACATCTGCAGATAGCGCGCGTTGCAGACGATGAGGCGCGCGTTGGCGTCGAACATCGACAGGCCTTGCGACATGTTGTTGAGCGCCGCGTCGAGCCTACGGTTCTGTGCTTGCAGGTTTCGGCCGATCTTGCGGGCGATGTGTGTGACCGCGCCAGCTATAAGAACCACGATGATGAAGGCCGCGCCGGCGACGTAGATGGCGGCATAGCGCCAGCCCATGAGTGCGTCGTCGACGCTCTTGATTACCACGACTGCAAGCGGATAGTGCGGAAGATTGCGCGCCGAGACCATAAGGTCACGGTCCTCGATCATGCCGCGCTCAATCAACGTCCCGTGCGTGCGCGTCGCCAGGATGTCCTTGAACATTTTGCGTTCGGCGAAGGACTGACGGCGCAACGCGTCGTTGGTAGGATAGCGGGCGACCAATGAGCCGTCACGTCTGAACAGCGCGATCGAGTGATCCCGGCTGCGCGCGATCGTCTGGAAGTATTGCTCCAGATAGTCGACGTTCATGACGCCGAACGCCACCCCGAGGTACTCGCCCATGAATCCGGTGATCCGGCGCGCGATTGGGAAGCTCCACGATCCATCGAACGGGATGCGCATCGGGTAGCCGATATGGACCATCAGCTTGCGGTCGGCGTTGAAGGCCTCGAACGCGAAAGGTGCTCCCTCCGGAATCGGCAGGTCGGCCGGAGTCGGCCACGAGCGTGAGAAATTGACGAGCGTGCCGGTGGGTGTCGTCAGAACGATGCCGCCGATATGCGGCATGCCGCGGATCTGATCCTTCAGGCGCCGGTAGGTGTCGTAATTCGCCATCTGGGCCGCGAAGTCCTGCGACGAGATGATCCCAAGGCTCCTGGCGCGTTCGACCACCGCATCCTGCACTAGCTCTATCGATTGCAGGCTGCGGTCGATCTGTTCGCCGAGCATCAGCGCTTGGCTCTCCAGTTCATCCCGCGTGTCGTTGAGCTGGTCGCTGCGCAGATTGGCGAGTAGCATCCAGACGCCGACGATGATGAGGGCGACGAGCACGAATCCGGCGGCCGCGATCAGGCGGACGGGGGTGGACCGCCAAACCGATTCGGACACTGACAGATCGCCATCGGCGGCACCCGCCCCTTGAGGGAGGGCCGGCCGAGGTTCTTGCATTGCCTTGAAGGAGAAAAAACGAGGCGCACGCA
>JANLJK010000302.1 GCA_029255525.1 Pseudolabrys sp. | reverse complement strand
GCCGCCGGTTTCGCCGCTCTGCCGGCCGAAATCGGCCTGCGCCTCCTCGGCCGTGCCGTGACCGCCCTCGGCGACGAGGGGCCGGTCGAGTTGGCCAAACTGGAGGCGCTGGCGGCGGCCCTCGGCACTGCCCAAACCAGTCCGAATGCGCGGTTTCGACGCAGTCTGGCGGGCGCTATCGTCACATTGACGGCGCCGGCCATTGTGATTGAAAGGGCCCCGCCGCGGAGCGACAAAAAGGTGATGTCGCGACACGGTAAAGCCGTGTTGTCCCGTCGTCGCAAAGCCTTAACTAAGCCCCGACCCGGGGGCGCGGCGCGCACCAAACCGCGCTAGAATATATAGAATCGAGCCCTTTCCATGGGGCGGCCTGCTGCCTACATTGGCAGGGACGTGGAGCCGCCACGATTGCGGCCTAAGAAATCACATGCCGCGAGCCTTTCCCGCGGCGGGTAAGGACGTCGAATGAACGCCAATCTCCGCAACTTCGCCCTCTGGGTGATCATCGTCCTCCTGCTGCTGGCCCTGTTCACGCTTTTCCAGAACCCCGGTCAGCGCACCACCTCGCAAGATATTTCCTTCTCGCAGCTCCTGAGCGAAGTCGATCAGGGCCGCGTGCGCGATGTCGTCATTCAAGGTCCGGAAATCCACGGCACCTTCGCCAACGGTACCAGCTTCCAGACCTATGCGCCGAGCGATCCGGGTCTCGTGCAGAAGCTCTATTCGAAGGGCGTCTCGATCACGGCGCGGCCGCTGCAGGACAATGTCCCGTGGTTCGTGTCGCTGCTCGTCTCGTGGCTGCCGTTCATCGCGCTCATCGGCGTGTGGATCTTCCTGTCGCGGCAGATGCAGGGCGCGGGCGGCAAGGCGCTCGGCTTCGGCAAGTCGCGCGCGAAGCTCTTGGCCGAGTCACATGGCCGCATCACCTTCGAGGATGTCGCCGGCGTCGAGGAAGCCAAATCCGACCTGCAGGAGATCGTCGAATTCCTGCGCGATCCCGGCAAATTCCAGCGTCTCGGCGGCAAGATCCCGCGCGGCGTGCTGCTGGTCGGCCCTCCGGGCACCGGTAAGACGCTGATCGCGCGTGCGGTCGCCGGCGAAGCCAACGTGCCGTTCTTCACCATCTCCGGCTCCGACTTCGTCGAAATGTTCGTCGGCGTCGGCGCGAGCCGCGTCCGCGACATGTTCGAGCAGGCGAAGAAGAACGCGCCCTGCATCATCTTCATCGACGAAATCGACGCGGTCGGCCGTCATCGCGGCGCCGGTCTCGGCGGCGGCAATGACGAGCGCGAGCAGACGCTCAACCAGTTGCTGGTCGAGATGGACGGCTTCGAGGCGAACGAAGGCATCATCCTGATCGCCGCCACCAACCGTCCCGACGTTCTCGATCCGGCGCTCCTGCGTCCCGGCCGCTTCGACCGCCAGGTCGTGGTGCCGAACCCAGACGTCGTCGGTCGCGAGCAGATCCTCAAAGTTCATGTGCGCAAGGTGCCGCTGGCGCCCGACGTGAACCTGAAGACGGTTGCGCGCGGCACGCCCGGTTTCTCCGGCGCCGACCTGGCCAACCTGGTCAACGAAGCCGCCCTGATGGCCGCGCGCCGCAACAAGCGCATGGTCACGCAGTCGGAGTTCGAGGACGCCAAGGACAAGGTGATGATGGGCGCCGAGCGTAAGTCGCTGGTGATGACGGACGAGGAAAAGCTCCTCACCGCCTATCACGAAGGCGGCCATGCGCTGGTCGCGCTCAACGTCAAGGCCACCGATCCGGTGCACAAGGCCACCATTATTCCGCGCGGCCGTGCGCTCGGCATGGTTATGCAACTGCCCGAGCGCGACAAGCTGTCGATGTCGCTCGAGCAGATGACCTCGCGCCTCGCCATTATCATGGCCGGCCGCGTCGCCGAGGATATGGTGTTTGGCCGCGAAAAGGTGACCTCGGGTGCGGCCTCCGACATCGAGCAGGGCACCAAGCTCGCTCGCCTGATGGTGACGCGTTGGGGCCTGTCCGATGCGCTGGGGCCGGTCGCCTATGGCGAGAACCAGGACGAGGTGTTCCTCGGCTATCAGGTGTCGCGCCAGCACAACATCTCGGAAGAGACCTCGCGCAAGATCGACGCCGAAGTGCGGCGTCTGGTCGAAGCGGGGCTCGAGGAAGCCAAGCAGATCCTCACCGAAAAGCGCGCCGATCTTGAGACGCTCGCCAAGGGCCTCTTGGAATTCGAAACGCTGTCCGGCGAGGAGATCATCGAGCTGTTGAAGGGCAATCGTCCGGTGCGTGAATCGGTCATCGAGCCGGCCGGTCCGCGCTCCTCGGCCGTGCCGCCCGCCGGCAAGCCGCGTCCGCGGCCCGACGCGCCGCCGACCGGCGACGTCGCCCCACAACCGCAGGGCTAAACACGCTCCATACGACTTCAGAACGCCCGCCGCATGGCGGGCGTTTTGTTTTGGGGCTTCACCTCATTGTGTCGCCGCTATAAACGAGATGCTTCTCAAGCTCCGCTCATACCCGCGAAAGCGGGTATCCAGCGCTGACTTAATGGCCTTAAGGACTTGGTCCCCGCTTGCGCGGGGACGAGCGGATTTGAAGCAATAGCTTTCGATGACTTCGCTTACGCCCTCGCGCTGGACTCTCGACGGCTTCCGGCAAGGCGCCATCGGCATCCTGCCGCTGCTGCCGGGGCTATTCGCCTTCGGCATGGCTTTCGGCACGGTGGCCGCGCGCACGGGCTTCACCCTGTTCGAGACGATGCTGTTGAGCGCGTCGGTGTTCGCCGGCAGGTCGCAGATGATCGGGCTTGCGAGCTGGCCGGGGCGTCTCTCCTTGCGCG
>JANLJK010000301.1 GCA_029255525.1 Pseudolabrys sp. | reverse complement strand
GTGATCGCGAGAATATTGATCTTCTGCTCCGACAGCGCCTTGAAGGCCATGGCGGCGACGCCGGCGTGGCTGCGCATGCCGATGCCGATCACCGACACCTTGGCGACGTCGGTCGCGCCGTCGAGCCGGTCGAAGCCGATCGCGGGCTTCGACTTCTCCAAAGTCATGCGCGCGCGCTCGTAATCGGCGGACGGCACGGTGAAGGTGAGATCGGTGGTCGCGCCGTCGGCCGAGACGTTCTGCACGATCATGTCGACATTGATGTTCGCCTCGGCGAGGGGGCCGAAGATCGCCGCGGCGACGCCGGGCTTGTCCTGCACGCTGCGGATCGAGATCTGCGCCTCGTCCTTGGAGAAGGCGATGCCGGTGACGGTTTGCTGTTCCATGATCTCACTCTCGTCGCAAATAAGCGTGCCCGGCGGCGTCTGACGCGGGTCGATGTCTTCCGGCTTCACGAAGCTGGAGCGCACGAAGATGCGCACATTGTGCAACATGCCGAGCTCAATCGAGCGCACCTGCATGACCTTCGCGCCGAGCGAGGCCATTTCCAGCATCTCTTCGAAGGCGATCTTGTCGAGCCGGCGCGCCTTCGGCGCCACGCGCGGATCGGTGGTGTAGACGCCGTCGACGTCGGTATAGATGTCGCAGCGCTCGGCGCCGATCGCGGCCGCGATCGCCACGGCCGATGTGTCGGAACCGCCGCGGCCGAGCGTGGTGATGCGGCCGGTGTCCTTGTGCATGCCCTGGAAGCCGGCGATGACGGCGACTTGGCTTTGTTCGGCGAAACGCTTGATCAGTTCGGCGCCGTTGATGTCCTGGATGCGGGCCGAGGCATGCGCGTTGTCGGTCAGGATCGGCAGCTGCCAGCCCTGCCAGGATCGCGCGTTCACGCCCATGCCTTCCAGCACGATGGCCAGGAGACCGGCAGTGACCTGCTCGCCGGTGGCGACCACGGCGTCGTATTCGCGCGCGTCGTGCAGCATGGCGGCGTCGCGGCACCAAGCCACGAGCTGGTTGGTCACGCCCGACATCGCCGAGACCACGACGGCGACATCATAGCCGGCGTCGACCTCGCGTTTGACGTGACGCGCCACGTTGCGGATGCGGTCGAGGTCGGCGACGGAGGTGCCGCCGAATTTCATTACCAGGCGAGGCATAGCGTTCCCGGACGTGCTAACAAGCGGCCGGCGACGGGGACTGTCCCCGGGCGCCGGCCCGAAAAGGCGCGTATACATACAGACGCGGCCGCTGCCCTGCAACATTCGGCGGCGGCCCGAGTTTGAGGTCGAGATGGTCAGTTCCAGAGCCCGCGCCGGCAGCGTCGATACCGCCGAAGTGGCGCGTTTTTCCCGCCATGCCGCCGATTGGTGGAATCCCAAGGGCGCCATGGCGGCGCTGCACAAGTTCAACCCGGTCCGGCTCGGCTATATCCGCGACCAGGCTGCGGCGCATTTCGACCGCGACCCGAAGAAGCTCGACTGCCTTAAAGGTTTGCGCATGCTCGACATCGGCTGCGGCGCCGGGCTGCTGTCGGAGCCCCTGGCGCGGCTGGGCGCCGATATGGTCGGCGCCGACCCGGCCGAAGAGAATATCGATGCCGCCCGCGCCCACGCCGAGGAAATGGACATCGCCGTCGACTATCGCGCCACCACGGCCGAGGCGCTGGCCGAAGCGGGCGAGCGCTTTGACGTGGTGTTGGCCATGGAGGTGGTCGAGCACGTGGTCGACGTTGACGATTTCATCGCCATCTGCGCCTCAATGGTGAAGCCCGGCGGGCTGATGATCGCGGCGACGCTCAACCGCACGCTGAAGAGCTTCGCGCTGGCGATCGTCGGCGCCGAATATGTGCTGCGCTGGGTGCCACGCGGCACGCATCAGTGGGACAAGTTCGTCACGCCGCGCGAGTTGGAAGGTGCCATCGAGCGCAACGGCCTGCGCGTGATCGCCGAGCGCGGCGTTGTGTTCAATCCGTTCGCCGACCGCTGGCAATTGGCCTCCGACATGGACGTCAATTACATGCTGGTGGCGACGCGAGATAACGAAGGAGAACGCGCATAATCCCGAAAAGTGGGAACCGGTTTTCGGTTAAGATTATGCGCAAAGGAGAAAACAAATGATCTTGGAGCTGGTGGAATTCAATTCGCCGAAGGGCTGGACGCGCGAGCAGGTGGCGGAAGAGGCGCGCCACGTCATTCCGAAGTGGCAGGCCAACAAGGAGCTGCTGCGCAAGCACTTTCTCCTCGAGCTGAACGGCAGGACCGGCGCCGGCGTCTACATCTGGCCATCGGTGGAAGCCGCGCAGCGCGCGCACAACGAGGAATGGCGCCAAGCGGTGATCAAGCGCACCGGCGGCGCGCCGACCATCCGCTACTTCGACCTGTTCCTGCTGATCGACAACGAGCAGGGCAAGGTGACGGAATTCCCGGCGGCGGCCGAGATCAAGGCCGGCGCGGCTTAAGAGATCGTCCCCGCGCGCACGCATGTCGTCCCCGCGAAAGCGGGGACCCAGTACGCCGTGCCCTTGCGGTAGGCTGCGGCGTACTGGATCCCGGCCCTCGCTTCGCTCGGCCGGGATGACGCCTCAACCAATTCCCACCTTCGGCAGTCATCCATGCTCTGGGCCGTCTTCACGCTGATTGCCGCGGCGGCGCAGACCGCGCGCAACGCCATGCAGCGCGAGCTGACCGCGACGCTCGGCACGGTCGGCGCCACGCATGTGCGCTTCCTGTTCGGCTTTCCCTTCGCGATCCTGTTCTTCTTCGGCGTGCTTATCGTCACCGGCACCGGCTGGCCCGCGACGCCGGCGGTGTTCTGGCCGTGGGTCGTGTTCGG
>JANLJK010000300.1 GCA_029255525.1 Pseudolabrys sp. | reverse complement strand
GTTGCTCAACGCGCGCGCGAGCATCTGATCGCATCGCCCTTCGGCACTATTCACGCCGCGACTTTCAGCATGCCGCGGCCGATCGGCACCGGCATTCCGCATCCGCCGCTTTATGCTTTGTCGAATTTCGATCCGGCCGACATCACCGGCTCGATCGGCGCCGATCCGCTCGGTGACGGCACGTCGCCGCTGCGGTTTCCGACTACGAACCGTAAGGCCAAGCGCGACTCTTTCCTGTCGCGGCCGCGCGCGCCGATGCCGCCTTTGCCGCCGCTGCTGGCGATCGATCCCATGCCGCCGACCGCGCCGGAAGCGGCTTTGACGAAAGACGACGGGGAAGGCCGTTTCGATCCTTACACGGAATATGAATTTGCCAGCGCCCCGGATGACCGTCCGCCGACGCCCGATGTCGAGCTGCCCTATACGGATATTCCGCCGGCCAACCTGACGCCCACCGCACCCAAGGGGCTCAAGAACGGCAAGGATGCGACGAGGCTTTATTTCGGCGTTGACGCGATGGCCGGGGTGCAGGGCGGGATGGCGCCATGGGCGCCTGGCGAAGCGCCGGTGGTGGTGGCCGCGCGCACGGCCAGCGATCCCGACATCAAGCAGTCGGCGCTCGTGACCTCGAAAGCGGGTGAAAACAGCGCCGGCGAAAGCGTCGCCAGCAAAGGCGAAGTGACGGGCGCCGGGCAACGGCCTTATTCACCCGCGGAGCGCTTGGCTCTCACCGGCGCGTCGCGCGCCAAGGCGGAGAAGTGCTTGGCCAACGCGGTCTATTTCGAAGCGCGCGGCGAACCGGTGCGTGGACAGATCGCGGTGGCGCAGGTCGTGCTGAACCGCGTGTTCTCTCCATTTTATCCGAAGACCGTGTGCGACGTCGTTTATCAGAACGCGCATCGCCACAATTCATGTCAGTTCACCTTCGCCTGCGACGGCATTCCCGACATCGTCACCGAGCCGGATGCATGGACACGCGCCCAGCGCATCGCCCGCGACATGCTCGACGGCAAGCTGTGGATGCCGGAAGTGGCCAAGTCGACGCACTACCATGCCTATTGGGTGCATCCGAGCTGGGTGAACGAGATGAAGAAGCTGTACAAGCTCGGCGTCCATACCTTCTATCGCCCGCGGAACTGGGGCGACGGTTCCGACGAGCCCACCTGGGGCGACGCCAAGACCACGGCCGAGGAAGCCAAGAAGCTCTGACGCCTTGTCAAGCCGCCGCCGGCGCAGCATCACTCATGCGCGGCCGGAATGATTGGGATCAGCATTTTTTGTTAGGGGAGAGGGGGGAGGCTCACTATTTTGTGCCTTCCGGCGCCCTCAGGGCGCAGATAATGGTCTACGGACCCACATAACGACATTCGATAACTCCGGGGTGATCCATGGCAGTGCAGGAAGCGGCCGGTAAAGCGGCGACGGCAATGAGTTGGCGCACGCCGATGGTGATCGTCGTGTGCGGCTGCATCATCGCCCTGCTCGGTTTCGGTCCGCGTTCCGCCCTCGGCTTCTTCCTGACGCCGATGTCGCAGGACAATCACTGGGGTCGCGACGTGTTCGCGCTCGCGCTCGCCATTCAAAACCTGTTGTGGGGTGTCGGCCAGCCTTTCGCAGGCGGCATCGCCGATCGTTACGGCACCGTGCGCGTGCTCGCCGCCGGCTCGATCTGTTATGCGCTCGGCCTCGTGCTGATGACGATGTCGAACACGCCCGGCATGCTCGATCTGTCGGCCGGCGTGCTGATCGGCTTCGGCCTGTCCGGCTGCTCCTTCACCATCGTCATCGGCGCTTTCGGCAAGTTGCTGCCGGAGAACTGGCGCTCGTTCGGCTTCGGTCTCGGCACCGCCGCGGGCTCGTTCGGCCAGTTCCTGTATTCGCCGCTTGGCGTCGGCCTGATGGACAAGTTCGGCTGGCAGACTGCCTTGTTGATCTTCGGCGGCCTCACGCTGCTCATCCTGCCGCTGTCGCTGGCGTTGATGACGCCGACGGGCGCAGCCACAGCGGCCGGCGCCGCCAAGCCGCAGCAATCGGTGCGACAGGCGCTGAGCGAAGCCTTCGGTCACAGAAGCTATGTCTTGCTGGTGCTCGGCTTCTTCACCTGCGGCTTCCAGCTTGCTTTTATCACCGTGCACTTGCCGGCTTACCTGATCGATCGCGGCCTGTCGGCCGAAGTCGGCGGCTGGACGCTGGCCATCATCGGGCTGTTCAATATCGTCGGCTCGATCACCTCCGGCATGCTCGGCAGCCGCATGCCCAAGCGCTACATCCTGTCGATTATTTATTTCGGCCGCGCGCTGGCGACCGTCGCCTTCATCATGCTGCCGCCGAGCGTGCCGTCGACGCTTGTATTCGGCGCGCTTAGCGGCTTGCTATGGCTGTCGACGGTGCCGCCGACATCGGCGCTGGTTGCCGTGATGTTCGGTACGCGCTGGCTCGCGATGCTGTTCGGCTTCGCTTTCTTCAGCCATCAGGTCGGCGGCTTCCTCGGCGTCTGGCTCGGCGGCATCGCCTTCGAACAGACCGGCTCCTACAATGTCGTGTGGTGGCTCTCGATCCTGTTCGGCGTGCTGTCGGCGGTGATCAATCTGCCGATCGTCGAGAAGCCGGTGGCGCGGCCGGCGGCGGCCGCGGTCTAGGTCGGCCAGACGCCCCTGAATTCGTCATGCCCGGGCTTGTCCCGGGCATCCACGTCTTTAAAACTGTCTTCAAGCAAGACGTTGAGGGGCGTGAAGCGTGGCGACATTGAAGGCGATGGTGATAGAGAAGGCAGAGAGCGGCACCAAGGCGTCGCTGTCCCATTTCGATGTAGCCAATCTGATTGACGGCGACGTCAACGTCCGCGTC
>JANLJK010000299.1 GCA_029255525.1 Pseudolabrys sp. | reverse complement strand
GCTGTTCATCGCCGTCTGCGCCGCCTTCACGCAGGCGACGCCGGTCGCCTTGATCGTGGTGCTGTTGTTCGCCGGCGGCTTCTTCCGCTCGCTGCAGTTCACCAGCATCAACGCGCTGGCTTATGCCGACGTCGAGTCACAACGCGTCAGCCGCGCCACCTCGCTGACCAGCGTGATGCAGCAGCTCTCCGTATCCACCGGCGTCGCCGTCGGCGCCATGACCGTCGAGCTCGCCTTGCACCTGCGCGGCAGCGCGACGATCGAGGCCGCGGACTTCCCGCCCGCCTTCCTGACGGTGGCCTTCATCTCGCTGCTGTCGGTGGTTTTCTTCGCCCGCCTGCCGCATGATGCCGGGGCGGAAATGTCGGCGCGGCACCCGGCGCCGGCCGAGCCTCCCGACCGCCGTGCGGCCTGACGGCCCTTATGAAAATACCATCCGGCCGTTAACCATATTTGGATGTTCACCGCCGCATACCGTTGGCGGATGAGGCCTTCTCAGGCTGAATATGGTTAATCGGAATGGTTGAAGAATGCGTTCGTCACCAGGTGAAGCGTATGCGTAAGGCGAAGGCCAAATGGCTGATCGGGACCGCCGGCGTGGCGGGCTTGGCTGTTGTGGCCGTGGCGGCGCAGGCGGCGCCGTCGATGTCATTGACGCGCGAGTTGCGCACCTGCGCCACCCAGACCGAGAGCCTCGCCGCGCAACGCATCGCCGCCTGCACCGCCGTGCTCAAATCCGGCCGCCTCAAGGGCGAAGCGCTCGGCGTCGCCTACGGCCTGCGGGGCCTCGCTTATCTCGACCGCAGCGACGTCGCCCACGCCATCGGCGATCTCAATTACGCCATCCAGTTCGCGCCGAACTTCGCGCCCGCCTACCAGAACCGCGGCAATGCCTGGTACGCGCGCGGCAATTTCGGTCAGGCGCTGGCCGACTACGACACCGCGATCCGGCTCGATCCGAACACCGCCTCCCCTTACGTCAACCGCGCCACGGTGCGGCGCGACCTCGGCTACACCGACGGCGCGCAGGAGGATTACGAGAAGGCGATCAGCCTCGGCAGCAACAACGCCAACCCCTATAGCGGCCGTGGCGAGATGTTCCTGCGCCAGAAGGACTACGCCAAGGCGATCGCCGACTTCGACCACGCGCTCAAGCTCGCCCCAGAAGCCGACACCTACATGCTGCGGGCGAAAGCGCGCGAGGGTTCAGGCGATCTCGACGCCGCGCTGCGCGACTATCAGGACGCCGCCAAGCTCGCGCCGAAGAATGTCGAGGCCTGGACCGCGCAGGCCGCTCTCTGGCGCAAAAAGGGCAATCTCGACCGCGCCATCGAGGCCTATGACCGCGCCATCGAGACCGACGAAAACCAGAATCTGGTCTATCGCCTGCGCGCCGAAGCCTATGCCGCCAAGGGCGACCGCAAGCATGCTTATGCCGACGTCGCGCGCGCGCTGAAATCCAATCCGACGCTCAACGGCCTGCGCGTGCGCGCCAATCTGCGGCTGGAGGACGGCGATCTCAACGGCGCGGTGGCCGACGCCGAGGCGATGCTCCGGCTCGAGGACGGCAATCGTGATGCGCTGAGCATCCGCGGCCTGGCCTATGCGCGCAAGAAAGACTTCGCCAAGGCGCTGCCCGATCTCGACCGGGTGATCAATGCCGACGCCAAGGACGGCGCCGTGTTCACGACACGCGCGCAGATCCATCTCGCCCGCAACGACAACGATCAGGCTTTGTCCGACTTCAGCCGCGCCATCGAGCTCGGCGCCGTCGGCGCCTCGACCTATCGCGCGCGCGCCGCGATCTACAAGGCGAAGGGCGATGCCGGCCGCGCCATCGACGATCTCGGCGAGGCGATCAAGCGCGATCCGCAGACCGCCGACTATTTCGACCGTGCCATGCTGCGCCGGCAGAAGGGCGACAAAGACGGCGCGCTCGCCGACTTCAACGAGGCGCTCAAGCGCCAGCCCGACAATCTCATCGGCCTGATGGCGCGCGCGGAGCTGCGTCAGGGCAATGGCGATATGACGGGCGCGATCGGCGATTACGACGCCGTGCTCGCCAAGCAGCCGAAGAACATGGAGGCCTTGCGCGCCCGCGCCGACGCGCTGATGGAAGCCAAGAGCTTCGCCCGCGCCAGCGAGGACTTCGGCCGCATCATCGCCGCCGAGCCCAACAACGCGCAGGCCTATTATCAGCGCGGACTGGCGCGCGAGCAAGAAAAGCAGCGCGACAAAGCGCTGGCCGATTACAAGCAGGCGCTGGCGCGTGACGGTAATCTGGCCGAGGCGCGGCAGGCGATCGCGCGGCTGACGCCGCCGCCCCCACCGCCGCCGGAAGTGAAGAAGCCGGAGCCGCGCGTGGCCGCCAAGCCGGAAACGTCACGCCCCGAGCCGACGCGCGAGATCGCCGGGACACCGGCCGCCGAACCGGCGCCCGCGCCGGTGCAAACCGCCCCGATCCATACCGCGCCAACGCAGAAGAAGACCAAGACGGTCGAGCAACCGAAACAGCCGAGCTTGCACGAGCGCAAGGCGGCCGAGCGCGCGGAACGCGAGCGCGTCAAGCAGGCCGAGTTGAAGCGGGCCTTCGAAGCGGCCGAGCGGCAGGAGCGTCTGAAGAAGCGCAAGCTCGCCGAACGCAAGATCGAACGTAAGCCCGAGCGTAAGGTCGAACGGCGTGTCGAGCGCGGCACGTATTATGGCCCGCCGACCGTGCGCTACTACCGCGCCGGCGAGGAGCCGCGCCGCGACACCCGGTTCACCGATATCTGGACCGACAACCGGCGCCGCTAGAGTCCGATCCATCCAGCTTGAATCTGCAAGATCCGCTCGTCCCCGCGCGCAGACATTGGG
>JANLJK010000298.1 GCA_029255525.1 Pseudolabrys sp. | reverse complement strand
GGGTTGAGCGCGAGGCGCGGGCTCTGGAAGATCATCGACATCTCGCGGCCGCGCAAATCGCGCATGGCGCTTTCCGGCGCGGCGCGCAGATCGAGGCCGGAGAACGTCACCGAGCCGTCGGCGATTCTGCCGGCGCGGTCGAGGATGCGCATGACGGCGTAAGACGTTACCGACTTGCCGGAGCCCGATTCACCAACGATGCCGAGCGTCTCGCCTTTCGCGACGGTAATGTTGACGTGCTGCACGGCCCGTACGGTGCCGCGCCGCGTCGCGAATTCGACGGTGAGGTCGCGCACGTCGAGCAGCGGCAGCGCCGTGCCGTCTTCGGCCGTCGTCGGGAGATCGGTCTGCGTGTCCATGGCGTGCCTCACGTGCGCCGCTGCGGATCAACGAGATCGCGCAGGCCGTCGCCGAGTAGGTTGAAGCAGAACACGGCGAGCATCAGCGCCGCGCCGGGAAACAGCGCGATCCACCATTCGCCGGAGATGATGTTGCCGGCGCCTTCGGCGACCATGATGCCCCATTCCGGCGTCGGCGGCCGCACGCCGAGGCCGATGAACGAAAGTCCTGCGGCGTTGAGGATGGCGTAGCCCATGGTGAGCGAAATCTGCACCATCATGATCGGCATGATGTTCGGCAAAATGTGCATCAGCAGGATGCGGAAGTCGCCGTTGCCCGACAGCCGCGCCGCCTGCACGAAGCCCGCGTCGCGCCGGACATTGGCCTCGGCGCGGGCGACGCGCACATAGAGCGGGAAGTTGATGATCGCGGTGGCGATGACGATGTTGGTCACCGTGTTGCCGAGCGCGGCGACGATGCCCATGGCCAGCACGAACAGCGGGAAGGCCATGATGGTGTCGGAGATGCGGCCGACGATGCGGTCGGTCCAGCCGCCGAAAAAGCCGGAGGCGATGCCGGCGAGCCCGCCGAGCGCGAACACCAAGGCCACGGAGGTCAGCGCGATGACGAAATCGAGCCGGGTCGCCACCACGACGCGGCTGAAGATGTCGCGGCCGAGCTGATCGGTGCCGAACCAATGCTTGAGCGACGGCGCTTTCAACGCGGCGACCGTGTCGCTCGCCAGCGGGTCGTAGGGCACGATAGAGGGCCCGATCAGGGCGGCGATGGCGATCAACAGGAACAGCGCGAAGGCGAGGCCGGTGACGGGATTTTCCGACACCACGTAACGCGCATGGCGCAACAGCGAATTGCTCTGCTGTTTGGACGGGGCGGGCGGGCTGAGCACGGCGGCGGTTTCGGTCATGCTTCCAGCCTCACGCGCGGGTCGATCAAGCCGTAGAGAACGTCGATGATCAGGTTGAGCGCCACATAGAGGATCGCCATGGTGAGGACGAAGCCCTGCACCGGCGCGAAGTCGGACGAGATCAGGGCTTCGACAGCGTAAGAGCCGATGCCCGGCCAGGCGAACACCTTCTCGACCAGCACATTGGCCCCTAACAGGAAGGAGAACACCATGCCGAGCGTGGTGATCACCGGCAGCATGGCGTTGCGGAAGGCGTAAGTGAGGATGACGGTGCTGTTGGATAGACCGCTGGCGCGCGCGGTGCGTACGAAGTCGGAGGCGAGCACGGCGAGCATGGAGGCGCGCGTCATGCGCGCGATCGGCGCCAAGGCGAAGATGCAAAGCGTGAGCCCCGGCAACAGCAGTTGGCTCAAGGCGGCGCGGAAGGTCTCGACATTGCCGGTGAGCAGGCTGTCGATGAGATAGAAGCCGGTGATCTGCGGCGGCGCCGAAGAGAAGACATCAAGACGGCCGAGCGGTGCCGGCGACCAGCCGAGCAGATAATAGAAGACATAGACCAGCAGCAGGCCAGTGAAGAACACCGGCAGTGACACGCCGGCCGTGGCGACCACGCGGCAGGTGTGGTCGATCCACGAGCCCTGTTTCACCGCGGCCAGGATGCCGAGCGGTACGGCGATCGCCATCGACAGGACGAGGCCGAACAAAGTGAGCTCGGCGGAGGCGGGCAGGCGGTTCTTGATCTCGGTCAGCACCGGCTGACCGGTGGTCAGCGAATTGCCGAGATTGCCCTTGGCCAAGTCGGTCACGTAGTCGCCGAACTGAATCACCAGCGGTTTGTCGAGGCCGAGCTGCTTGCGCACCTGCTCGATCGCTTCCTTGGTGGCGGCGGGGCCGGCGAAATAAGCGGCCGGATCGCCGGGCAAAGCGCGCGTCAGCAGGAAGGTGACGATCACCACGCCGATCAGGTTCGGGATGACCAGCAGCAGGCGCTTGGAAATCATGCTCAGCATGGCATCTCCCCACCGTCATGGCCGGGCTCGTCCCGGCCATCCACGCCTTTCTTCGTTGCAAAGACGTGGATGCCCGGCACAAGGCCGGGCATGACGAGTTCAACTCATCCCTTCGCGAAAGTCCGATAATCGAGACGCCGGTGGAACCAGTAGGCGTAGCCCGTGACGTTCTTCTGCATCGCCACGTTCGAATAAGGCTGGAACAGCGGGATGCGCGGGATATCGGTGAAGGCGAGATCGACGAAGCTCTTCACGTCCTTGTCGTAGGTCGCCTTGTCGCCATTCGCCGCCGCGGTCACCGCGCCGTCGATCAGCGCATCCATGTCTTTCGACTGGTAGCTCATCGTGTTGAAGATCGAATTCTTGCCGTGATAGCACCAGATGAAGAAGTATTCGGGATAATCGAGCCAGCCCGAGAACACGTTGAGATAGAGCGGCAGCACCTTCTTGTTCAGCTCGGTGCGGAAGTTCGAGCCTGGGATCTTGTTGATCGTGGTCTTGATGCCGATCTGGCCGAGGCTTTCCTGGATCAGCACCGCGGTCGGCTCGTTGATGGTGGCAAACCCTAAGTCGAACGACAGGGTCGTCTCGAAACCGTTCGGG
>JANLJK010000297.1 GCA_029255525.1 Pseudolabrys sp. | reverse complement strand
CCCGAGATCGTACCGGCGAGCGCGCTGCCGGCGCACACGCCGGACCTTGCCAACGGCAAGACCATGTTCAATGTCGGCGGCTGCGCGTCCTGTCACGCGGTGCCGAAGCAGGACGACAAAACCCAGCTTGGTGGCGGGCTCGCGCTCGCGTCGCCCTTCGGCACCTTCTACGCGCCCAACATCTCGCCCGATGCCAAGGACGGCATCGGCCAATGGACCGAGGCGCAGTTCGTCACCGCTATGAAGAAAGGCACGTCGCCTTCCGGCGAGCACCTCTATCCGGCTTTTCCCTACACGTCCTATCAGCGCATGACGCTCGCCGACATGCGCGACCTGTTCGCTTATCTCAAGACGCTGTCGCCGGTCGCCGGCCGCGCGCCGCCGCATGAGTTGCCGTTCCCGTTCAACATCCGCCGCAGCCTCGGCCTGTGGAAGCTCCTGTTCCTCGACAACACGGAAGTCGTCACCGATCCATCGCAGATGTCGCCCTTGCATCGCGGCGAATATCTGGTGAACGGTCCGGGTCACTGCGCCGAATGTCATTCGCCGCGCAACCTGCTCGGCGCCATCATTCCCTCGAAGCGCTTCAGCGGGGGCCCGAGCCCGACGGGGCAGGGCGGCGTTCCCGACATCACCCAGCGCAAGCTCGGCAAATGGTCCGTCTCCGACATCGCCGACGTCCTGCAGAGTGGCATGACCCCGGATGCCGATTTCGTCGGTGGCGCGATGGCGGATGTGGTGCGCAACACCTCGCAGTTGAGCGAGGCCGACCGCGCCGCCATGGCGACCTACATCAAGTCGCTGCCGGCGAAATAGTCATTCTTTCGTCATTCCGGGGCGCGCCGAAGGCGCGAGCCCGGAATCCATAGTCCGAAGCGCTGCGGCGTATGGATTCCGGGCCCGACCCTGGCGGGCTGTCCCGGAATGACGAACGTTGCGGACAAGGTCGCCCCCGCCCGCTATGTAGGGGAGAATCGCCGGGCTGCCATGAACCTCCACGAGAACAATCTCTACAAAGCGATCGGGCTGAAGGTCTTGTCCGCGCTGTTGTTCGCCATGATGTCGGCGCTGGTGCGCAAGCTGGGCGACGTCACGCCGGTCGGGCAGTTGGTGTTCTTCCGTAGTGCCTGCGCGCTGCCGCCGGTGCTGCTCATCTATGCCTTGCGCGGCCAGTTGATGGCGACGCTCTACACCAAGCGGCCGATGGGCCAGCTTGGTCGCGGCATGCTCAGCGTCATGGGCATGTTCTCAAACTTCTCGTCGCTGACGCGTCTGCCGCTTGCCGACGCCACCGCCATCAACTTCGCCTCGCCGCTGATCACCGTGGCGCTCGCGGCCATCATCCTGAAAGAGAAGGTGCGCTACTTCCGCTGGGCGGCGGTGGTGATCGGCTTCATGGGCGTCATCGTCATGCTGATCCCACATCTCGATGTCGGCCATTACGCCGCCATCGGCGCGGCGACCGCCACCGCCGGCGCCGCCTTCGGCATCTTCTCGGCCTTCTGCAATGCCGGCACCGTGATCCAGACCCGCCGCCTGACGCAAAGCGAGACGACCTCGTCGATCGTGTTCTATTTCTCGCTGGTCACGACGCTCGCCGGCGCGGCCACTTTGCCGTTCGCCTGGTACACGCCGACGATGGCCGAACTGTTGATGCTGATGTCGCTTGGCGTGCTCGGCGGCGTCGCGCACATCTTCCTCACCGAAAGCTATCGCTACGCCACCGCCTCGGTGATCGCGCCGTTCGATTACACCGCGCTGTTGTGGGCGCTTCTGCTCGGCTACTGGATGTTCGGGGAATTGCCGGACGCGCTCGTCTATCTCGGCGCCGCCATCGTCGCCGGCGCCGGCCTGTTCGTGATCTGGCGCGAACGCCAGATCGAGCTCTCGCGCCGCGAAGCGGAAAACGGCTCGGAATGAATTGCCGCGAGCGCGCTTCACCTCGCCCATAGGGAGAGGTCGTCCACCGAAGCGGAGACGGCCGGCGCTACTGAAACGCCTTGAAGGTGATGATGGTGTGGGTGTCCTTGATGCCGGGGATCACCTGCACCTTCTCGTTCACGAAATGGCCGATGTCGGTCGACGAGTCGACGTAGAACTTCACCAGGAGGTCGTAGTCGCCGGCGGTGGAATAGACCTCGGAGGCAATCTCGGCTTCAGCGATCTGGTTGGCGACTTGATAGGACTTGCCGAGGTCGCATTTGATCTGAACGAAAAACGGGGTCATCGCGGGGGCCTTTGCGGTGTCGCGCGGGACGGGACTGTTGGCCGCAATCCAGCAAAAAGCCGCCCCCCATGCAAGCGCCGCCCAGGGCTTGCCACGGCCGCGCACCGGGACTAGGAAAACCCAGCAATCTCGTGGGGTGTCCGGCATCGCGCCGGACTGAGAGGCCAACTCCGGCTAACCCAACGAACCTGATCCGGGTCATGCCGGCGGAGGGACTTGAGATGCGCCTGCCCGAATCGATGACGCATGCCCCCGCGGCGGATGTCGCCGCCGTGCTTGAGCGGCTGCGGGCGCGCAGCCCCCGCGTGCATTGCATCACCAACGGCGTGGCGCAGAACTTCACCGCCAATGTGCTCTTGGCGCTCGGCTGCGTGCCGTCGATGACGGTGTCGGCCGAGGAGATCGGCGATTTCGTCGCCGGTGCGCAGGGGCTCCTGGTCAATCTCGGCACGCTCGACGCCGAGCGCCGCGCCGCCACCTCGGTGGCGGTCGAGGCCGCGCGGCGCCATCAGGTGCCCTGGGTGCTCGATCCGGTCTTCGTCGACCGCGCCCCGCCGCGGCTGGCCTTCGCGCACACTTTGGTGGCCGCCGGTCCCCGCGTGGTGCGGCTCAATCATGGTGAATTCACAAGCCTTGCCGACAGCGCGCCGGCGCGCGAC
>JANLJK010000296.1:25397-36497 GCA_029255525.1 Pseudolabrys sp. | reverse complement strand
GATCACGCCGGGCTCGGATGCCGATCTCGTGATCGTCGATCTCGACCGCGAAAAGATCGTTAATCCCGCCGATCTGCGCGGCATGTCGGATTTCTCGCCGTTCGAGGGCAAGATGCTGCGCGGCTGGCCGGTCGCCACCATCAAAAGCGGACGGATCGTCGCCCGCGACGGCGAAATCATCGCTCCACCGGCCGGTCGATATATCATGCGAAACACTCCTTAACGCGCCACAAGCGGCACGCTGTTTGCATGCAAAGTGCGCGAAATGAGCGCCAAAAACGACGCTCGCGTCACACGCGCAAGGAGCAACCTTGATGAAACATCTCAACCTCTCGCTGGGCGCCGCCGCCCTTGCACTGGCCATCAGCGGCTTCGCCGCGAACGCTCAAACGCCCGTCAAATTCTCTCTCGACTGGAAATTCGAAGGCACGCAGGCGCCATTCCTGGTCGCCGCCGATAAGGGCTACTTCAAAGCGGAAGGCCTCGATGTCACCATCGACACATCGAGCGGTTCGGTCGAGCCGATCAATCGCATTGCGTCCGGTACCTACGACATGGCCTTTGCCGACATCAACTCAATGATCAAGTTCCGCGACCAGAATCCGCAGATCCCGCTCAAGGCGGTCTACATGATCTACAACAGCCCACCCTTTGCCATCGTCGGCCGCAAGAGCAAGGGCATCAGCGATCCCAAGAGTCTTGAAGGTAAGAAGCTCGGCGCGCCGGCGCCCGACGGCGCCTATGCACAGTGGCCGATCTTCACCGCGGCGAACGGCATCGATGCCTCGAAGGTGACGATCATGAATATCGGCTTTCCGGTGCGCGAACCGATGCTGGTGGCCGGCGACGTCGACGCCATCACCGGCTTTTCGTTCTCGAGCTACATCAACGTCAAGTATTCGGGCATCCCGCAAGACGACATCGTCGTGCTGCTGATGTCGAATTATGGCCTCAAGCTTTACGGCAACGCCATCATGGTGAACCCGAAGTTTGCCGCTGAAAAGCCCGAGGCGGTGAAAGCGTTCCTGCGTGCCTTCAACAAGGCGATCAAGGACACGGCGAAGGATCCGGCCGATGCGATCGCTTCGGTGCTCAAGCGCAATGAAGTCGCCAAGAAGGATGTCGAGCTCGATCGCCTGCAGATCGCGCTGCGCGACAATATCATCACGGCGGAAGTGAAGGCCAACGGCCTGGGCGGCGTCGACATGGACCGCCTCGCCAAGGCCATCGACCAGATCGCCGTGACCTACAAGTTCAAGGGCGACAAGCCGAAGCCGGCCGATGTCTTCGATGCGTCGTTCCTGCCGTCCGCGGCCGAGCGCAAGGTTCAGTAGCGTTCAGACGATCCGTGCTCAGCGAGACGCCCGGGCCGGTCTATTCTTCTTCGAAGAGGCCGCCCGGGCTTTTTTCTCAGGCCCCCGCAATTTTTCTTGCATAACGTCCTCGCCGCCGAGGACCGCACGCGCGGCATTGGCGGCCGCTTTGACATGAAGCGCGGCCGCGCGTCGCGCGCCTTCGCTGTCACCCCTTTCGATGGCCTCCAGGATCACGCGCATCTCCCGCAGGCTCGACTGCGCGCGGTCGCGCCGTGACATCGACTGCGCGCGGAGAAAATTGATGCGCGCCATCAACCGGCGTAGCAATTCGTCGATCAGCGAATTGCCCGCGGCCTTCTGCATGATGCCGTAGAAATCCGCGGTTGCTGACAGGCGCAAGGCGCTGTCGGCACCGCGCACCGCCTTGCCGAACAGATCGAGCGCAACGCGCATCTGCTCGATGTCCGCTTGCGTGGCATGTTTCGCGCACAATGTCGCCGCCTCGCCTTCGAGCATTTCACGCACGCGATAGATTTCCGCGGCCTGGGTCCAGGTCAAAACGGGAATCTGCGGTCCACGGTTGGGGATGATCGTGACGAGCCCTTCGGCCTCGAGGCTGCGCAGCGCTTCACGCACCGAGGGCCGGCTGACGCCGAGCTTGGCGCAAAGATCGGCCTCGACGAGACGATCGCCGGGCCTGAACACGCCGGCGAGAATCGCGGCGCGGAGCTTCTCCGCCGCCTGCCGCTGAACGGATGTGATGGCCACGCGCAAATCCATGCCGCGCATTCTAGCGATTGACAGATTGTCTGACAATCTCCAGGATTGGCGAAATCACTCAGGACAGCCCCTTCGTGACCATCAGAATTCGCCGCAGTTTCGCTATCGTCGAGGAACGCACCGAGGAGGCCGGCCGGATCGCCGCGCAACCCTTGCGGCGCGTCGCCGCCGTCGCCGTCGTCGAAAACCCCTATGCCGGCCGCTATGTTGAAGACCTCAAGCCGATGATTGACGGTAGCGCCCAACTCGGCCGGCAAATCGCCGCCATCGCGCTGACCGCCTTCGGTTCACACGCCGTTCAGAGCTACGGCAAAGGCGGCATTGTCGGCACGGCCGGCGAGCAGGAGCATGCGAACGCATTGCTGACGACGACTTTCGCCAATCCTATCCGCGACGCCATCGGCGGCGGCGACGCTTGGATCTCGTCCTTCACCAAGAAAGGTGGACCGGGCACGCTCATCGACATTCCGATGAACCACGTCGACGAGGTCTATGTGCGCTCGCACTATGACGGCATGTCCCTGGTGCTGCCGGATGCACCAATGCCGGACGAGATCGCCATTATCTTCTGTATTGCCAACCGCGGCCGCCTGAATGCGCGCGTCGGCGGTATCACGCATGAGGAAGTCATCGCCCGGAAGCGCAACAAGCAGGCCTGATCCGATGAAAGTCGCAGTCTTCAATATCGGGAAGATCCTCAGCGGCGACATCGCCGCGCCGGTGACGGCAGGCGATGTGATCGCCATGGAGGACGGCAAGATCACCGCGATCGGCACCGGCGGCGACGTGGCCGATTGCGATGTCGCCATCGATGCCGCCGGCATGATGGTCATGCCCGGCCTGATCGATTCGCACGTGCACATCACCTTCGGCGACTACACGCCGCGGCAGAAGACGGTCGGCTTTCTCGAAAGCTACATCCATGGCGGCGTAACCACCTGCATCAGCGCCTCCGAAGTGCATGTGCCGGGCCGCCCGCGCGATCCCGCCGGCGTGAAGGCGCTGGCGATCGCCGCGCGCAAATCGTTCGACACCTACCAGCCCGGCGGCATGCGCGTGCATGCCGGCTCGGTCATCCTGGAGCCGGGGTTGGTCGAAGCCGATTTCGTGGAGATGAAAGCGCAGGGCGTGTGGCTGGCCAAAGCTGGCTTCGGCAACTTCGCAACGCCTTACGAGTACGCGCCCTACGTCGCCCTGGCGCGCAAGTACGGCATGGTGTCGATGGTGCACACGGGCGGCTCGTCGATCCCCGGCTCGACCGGCATCTGGGCCGACCACCTGATCAAGATCCAGCCGGACGTGTCCTATCACGTCAATGGCGGCCCCATCGCCATGCCGGATGCCGACTTCCCGCGCCTTGTGCATGAAACCCAGGTGGCGATGCAGGTCTGCACCGCCGGCAATTTGCGCACGACGCTGCTGGTGGCGCAGCTGCTCGCCGCGGCCAACCAATCCGAACGGCTACTGATCGCCACCGATACGCCGACCGGCAGCGGCATCATGCCACTCGGCATGCTCTACACGATGAGCCATCTCGTATCGCTAGGCCAGGTCGCGCCGGAGATCGCGATCGCCATGGCAACCGGCAACAATGCCCGCGTCTACCGGCTGAACAGCGGCATCATCGCGCCGGGTCGCGACGCCGATCTCGTGCTGGTCGACGCGTGCCTCGGCGGATCACAAAGCGACGCCCTCTCCGCGCTCAGAAACGGCGACATCATGGGCGTCGGCGCGGTCATCACCAACGGCATTCCCCGGTTCGTCGGCCGCAGCCGCAACACGCCGGAGACAACCCGCAAAGCCCGCGTCGCGCACTGCAAGATTCTGCAGAGCTTTGCAGCGGACCACTGAACTGGCTTAGCTCACCACCGGCAGCGCCACCACGTCGTAAGCGTGGCTCAATGTACGGCCGCGCACCGGATCTTCGATTTCCATCTCGAAGCGCGTCGCCGGGCGGATGCCGCCCTTCGCGCCCACCGTGCCGCAGAACATGACCGCGCCGGCCTTCAGCGCCGTGCTGCCGTTATAGCGCTGCAGTAGGTCGGCCGGCGTGCGCATGCCGGACAAGGGGCCTTCCTGATAGAGCACGCGCGCGCCGTCGATCGTGGCGTAAGAGCGGATGATGAGCCGGTCCCAATGGTCGACGACATCGGCCAGCGGCCACAGTTTGGTGCCGATCACCTTGCCGCAAAGCTGCTTCGACAGCGCGATGCCCATGGTCTCGGCCTTGCGGTCCGTATGATCCGAGCCGACGCCGAGCCACATACCATCCTCGAGCGAGAACAGCACCGGCTCGACCTCGCCCGAGGTGTCCGGCCCCAGCACATCCAGCCGCGTTGTCTGGGTCAGATTGCCGACGCTGTTGCGGTAGAACACCGGCACCGAAGACGGGCGCGGCACACCGAGCGCCGCCAGTTCCTCGATGTGATGCTCAAGCGCGGCGGTGTCGCGGCCGGTCCAGCCCGCCACGATCAAAGTATCGAAGGTCGCGGTGACGGTCTTTTCCGTCGGCCCGACGCAAGTGAAGCTCAGCATCGCGAAACTCTCCCGCGGTCGATAAAGCTAAGTGACATACCTTTCCATAGAAGATATTTATCGGGATGCGCAAGGGAGCCCTGCCATGAGCTTCGATGATCGGCGTTTTCGCGACGCGCTAGGGGCCTTTCCGACCGGCGTCGCCATCGTCAGCGGCGTCACGCCCGACGGCGAGCGGCTCGGCATGACCGTGAGTTCGTTCAATTCGGTGTCGGTCGCGCCGCCTTTGGTCCTGTTCAGCGTGGCGCGCCGCGCCAACAGTTTCACGGCCTGGACCGAACTGCCGCGCTACGCCATCAATATCCTTTCCGCGCAGCAGGAAGAGCTGTCCAACCGCTTCGCGCGGCCGCGCTCCGACAAATGGGCCGACCTGATGGTGCTCGACGGCGAGGCCGGCGTGCCTATCCTGCCCAATGCGCTAGCGACGTTCGAGTGCGAACCCTATGCACGCTATGATGGCGGCGACCACGAGATCTTCGTCGGCCGCGTCATCGCGCTGCGCACCACGCCGCACAAGCAGGACCTGCCGCTGATCTTCTTCGGCGGCCGCTATCGCCGGCTCGATACCGGCTTCCACGACATACCCCCACGGGACGCCAGCATCTTCGAAGGCTGGTGATCACTTCCAAACCTGAAGGAGCAAGGCTCGATGGCCGTGAACAAAGAGCACAAGGAATTCCATACGCTCGATCTGAGCACCGGCTGGGAGGTGCCGCCCGGCTATCCGCCCGGCATCCAGCAGAAGATCCTCGCCGGCGCACTCGACGAGACCGGCAAGCGCGGCACGCGCTCGCGGCTGTTGCGCTTTGCGCCCGGCGTCTTCACCACCGCCCCCTTCGTGCATGACTACTGGGAAGAGGTCTATCTGGTCGCCGGCGATCTCATCGTCGGCAACGACGCGCAGGGCAATGGCGGCACGTCCTTCCCGCCCAACACTTACGCCTGCCGTCCGCCCGGCGCCTATCACGGCCCGTTCAAGTCAGTGAACGGCTGCATGCTGTTCGAATTGCACTATTACGATCCGGTGTAGTCGCCGCGTGCCACGGACGCGGTACGGCACAAGCCATAAGCGCGTTTACGCGCGTCTTCGACGCGCTATGGCGAAGTGACGCGCCGCAGATCCGGGGCCCCGCTTCGTCAGCAAACAACCGGGGTCCCGGGTCTGCAGCGCGTCATTGCATGCCGCGCTGCGCCCGGGACACGTTAAGCCTGCTGCGCCTTCTTCAGTTCGCTCTGCAGATCATAGCCCGCGAGCAGGCCTTCGACCAACCCGGTCGCGTTGTTCCAGTCGAAGGTGCGGAACGAGTGACCGCAGGTCACAAAACGCGCGCCGGCGTAAAACATTTCGTACTGCATGTGGCGCGAGCCGAATTCCGAGCCGATGGCGTCCCACGCCGCTTTCAGGAACTTCACCTTGTGCTCGGGGGCCATGGCGGCCGAGCGCTGGGTCTTCTCGATGATCTTCGCCATCTCCGGATTGCCGAAATCCAGCACCGATGACGGCAGCATGATCAGCGCGCCGCCGGCAAGGTCGCGCAGCATCTGCATCACCTTCGGGTAGAGATCCTGGGTGATCACCTGCGCCGAATACATGAAGTGCCTATTCGGCACCCAATAACCATTAAACATCGAGCCCGAGGCCTCCATGCCCGACAGCATGGCGTTGACCATGCCGACCTGCGCGGCCAATTGGCCGAGCTGCTCGGACACCGCCGGAATCTTGGTGGTGCCGATCGCCTCGGTAATGCGGCGAGCGAGGCCGGCGAGGAATGCGATCTTCACCGACAGGCGGATCTGCGCCTGATAGTTCTGGTAGGCGTGGCCCGGCGTATCGTGGAATTGCGCGCGGCAGGCATCGGTGTCGCGGTGGATGAACACGCGATCCCACGGCACCTTGACGTCGTCGAAATACATCAGCGCGTCGTTCTCGTCGAAACGCGACGAGATCGGGTTATCGTAGATCGACACCGCGTGCTCTTCGTAGGACTTGCGTGACAGCACGCGCAGGCCTTTGGAGTTCATCGGCAGCGCGCAGCAGAAGGCGAGGTCTTCCTCGCCCGGCTTGAGCGGCTGCAGGTTGGCGACGAAGACTTCATTGGCCATGATCGACGAGGTGCCGAGCATCTTGGCGCCGCGGATGGTGATGCCCGTCGCATCTTCATCGACGATGCGTGCCACCAGGTCCTCCGACTGATCGCCCCAATCCTTGGCCCGCTCCGCCTGCGGATTGATGATCACGTAGGTCAGAAACAGATCGTTCTGCGTCGCGTAGTCGACATAGTCCTCGAAGGCTTTGGCGCGCGCGGCGCTGTGCTTCCTGAACACCTCGATGCCCATGCGCTGGCCGATCAAAGCCGACGAGAGATGATCGGGCGAACGGCCCATAAAGCCGCAGGACAGGCCAGCCCAGGCCTGCATCGCCTTGCGGCGCTTCACCATCTCGTCGTAGTTGCGCGGCATCTGCCAGCTACGGTTGACGCGGCGGTTCGAGCCATTCGGCTGGAACGTCATCAACTCAAGATTCTCCGGCCGCGCCTGGAAGTCGTACAGCGCCGCCGACGACTTCACCGAGTTGCGGAAGGCTTTGTGCGTGGTGACGTCGTCGATCAACTGGCCGTCGAGATAGACGGTGCGCCCGTCCCGCAACGACTTGATGTGATCCGCGCCGGTTTTAACATCGCTCATGGTCCGCTCCGTTCCGGCCGATCGATGCGCCTCGCATCGCTTGCGGCCGTTCATCCCTTTGAATTTCCACCGCCCGCGCCGGCCGTCAGGTTAGCGCGGAAAGCAAATTTTGACGCCGCAGCTCAGCAAGGAAGCCTTTGTTTTCGGGCCATTCGCACGCCGTCGCTTGCCGCCAAATTAGGCACTTGAGATCGATTTCCTTGGATAATTGCCTAACTAACGAAGCTTTTCAAGTTTGCTGATCGATGTTAGCGTTTGATCCTATGCGGGGCTGTGCGGAAATGTCGCCGTGATGCCGCCGCGGGCAAGGCTTGGAGCGCGAACGTACGCTCGATCTTTCAAAAGGGCGGCGGCCCGCGCCTATTCGGGAGACTGGGATATGATTGGACTGCGTATGCCTATCGCGAGCGGGCTGTTCGCCGCCGCGACGCTGCTCGTCGGCCTGCATGGGGCGCAGGCGCAAAATCAAATCACCATCGGCGCCGTGGTGCCGTCGAGCGGCCCCTTCGCCGAATGGGGCCGCGCCAACACCGTCACGCTGAAGATGCTGGAGAAACAGGTCAACGATGCCGGCGGCATCAATGGCGCAAAGCTCAAGCTCGTCATCCTCGATGACGGCGCCAAGCCGGCGCAGGCCGCGAACGCGCTGCGCAAACTCGCCGGCGACGACAAGGTGCTGGCGGTGGCTGGCCCTCTCACCTCGAGCGCCTGCGAAGTCACCTTCCCGGTCGCCAATCAGATGGAGGTGGTGACCACCTCGCAAGCCTCCTCGAAGCCCGGCGTCGCCAAGGCGAACCGCCCCTGGGCCTTCCGCAACACGATCGACGAAGGCATCCTGGCCAAAACGTCGGTGCCTTATTTCAAGAAGACCTTCGGCGTGAAGTCGGTGGCGGTGATCTACGACGCCAAGGACGCTGTTTCCACCTCGATCGCGACCAAAATCATGCCGGCCGTGTTCAAGGCCGACGGCATCGCGGTATCGAATGAAAACGACCTCATCTCCTTCAACACCGGTGATCTCGACGTCAGCGCGCAAGTCACCAAGCTCAAGTCGCTCAACCCGGATGGCGTCGTCATCGGCGCCGACTACAGCCAGGCCATCACCGTCATCCGCGAAATGAAGCGCCAGGGCCTGGTGAAGCCGGTGATCGGCGGCACGCCGTTGATCTCATCCGCGATTCTGAAGGCCGCACCGGAAATCCCGGTGATCGCGCCTGCCACCTTCTATGCCACCATGAAGGGCCCGAAGGCGGAGAAGTTTGTTGCCGAGCTGTGGCCGCTCTTGAAAAAGGAATCCGGCCTGCCGCCGGAGATCGAGCCGAGCATGTACGACGCCAACATTTACGAGATCGTCAGCATGTATATCGATGCCGTGAAGAAGACCGGCATCACCGGCAAGCCGGACCAGCTCGCTGCCGAGCGCGTCAAGCTGCGCGACTACATGGCCAAGTTGAAGGGCTATGAAGGTCTCGGCGGCTCCATCCACTTCAGCGAAGACGGCGATGCCATCAAGTCGTTCTTTATCGTCCAGGGCGAGAAAGGTGCCTGGTCCACCAAGGTGACCGCCTGCTCGACCGAGGGCGGCTGCTGATCGCACGCGACCAAAGGGCGCTTCCTCCATCCGCATGGAGGGAACGCGCCGCTGTCCGGTGCCGGCCTGTTCTTGCTTATGGCCGGCATCGGGCGGCCAATTTCCGCCTCGTGACTTTACGCCCGCCACCCTATGATCCGGGACGCGGGATTTCTCCTTATGAAGACATTTGAACCATGCTGCTGCAGCAACTGGTGAATGGCCTGACTTTGGGCGCCGTCTATACGCTGATCGCGCTGTCGTTCTCGCTGGTGATGGGCATCCTTTCCATCCTCAATCTCGCCATTGGTGAGCTGTTCATGCTCGGCGGCTATCTCGGCTTCGCGCTGATTGCCGCGCATGTGCCGCTGCCGATCGCGCTCGTCGCCGGCATGGCCGGCGCCGCGCTCATCGGCATCGTCATCGAGAAGATCGCCTATCAGCCGCTGCGCGATGCGCCGCTGATCACGCCGATGCTGTCGACGCTCGGCTTCTCCATCATTCTCCAGAACGTCGTCACCAATGTCTGGGGCTCGGACCCGCTACAACTGCCGCCGGAGTTGTTCGACACGCGCCTGCCCCTCGGACCGATCAGCGTCGGCATGATGCAGCTTGTGGTCATCGCGGTCGCCGTGGTGCTGGTAGCAAGCGTCGCTTTCCTGCTCCAAAAGACATCGGCCGGCCGCGCCTTGCGCGCCGTGGCGGAAAATCGCGACGTCGCGCGCCTGCTCGGCGTTTCCGCCGGCCGTGTGACGATGCTGGCGTTTGCCATTTCGGGCGCGCTCGCCGGCGCCGCCGGCGTGCTCATCAGCCTGCATTACGCCGCCATCACACCTTACATCGGCGTCGACACCGGCTTGAAGGCCATCGCCGTGATGGTGATCGGCGGCACCACCCGCGTCTGGGGCGCGCTGCTTGCCGGCCCGCTCATCGGCATCGCCGAGGTGCTGACGATCGCTTATGGCGGCTCGCAGGCCCGCGACCTCGTCGTCTACGGGCTGATGATCCTGATCCTTTTGCTGCGTCCGCAAGGCTTGCTCGGCGGCGCACGCACCGACATCGGGCAGCGCGTCTGATGTCGACCTATTACGCCGGCCTCTTCGCCGATGTGGGCATCCTCCTGTTGGGGGCCCTGAGCGTCTACATCATCCTCGCCACCGGCCAGCTCTCGCTCGGCAATGCCGGCTTCATGGGCGTCGGGGCTTATCTCGCCTCCTACCTCACGGTCGAATTGCACTGGCCGGTGACGCCCGCGCTCATCGCCGCCGCGGTCGCCGCAGCCGCCATCGGCGTCATCGTCGGCTTTCCCGCTTTGCGACTGAAAGGCATCTATCTCGCGATGGCCACGCTCGGCTTCGGCGAAATGGTGCGCAGCTTCTTCCTGGTGTTCGAGCCGACGGGCGGCTCCGGCGGCTATCGCGGCATGCCGCATGTCTCGCTCGGCTATATCTGGCTGTGGGCCGGCGGCATCCTCGTGCTGGTACTGGTGCTCGAGCGCTCCCGCCTATGGCTGGAGATGCGCGCCATCCATGACGACGAAACCGCTGCCGGGCTCATCGGGCTGAACACCACCGCGACCAAGATCGGCGCCTTCGGCTTCGGTGCCGCGGTTGCCGCGATCTGCGGCGGCCTGTTCGCGCATCATTACGTCTATATCGAGCCGGGCAATTTCGGCTTCGAGCGCTCCATCGACTTCGTGCTCGCAGTGATCTTAGGCGGCTCCACCGTCGGCGCCGGCGCGCTGATCGGCGCGTTGCTCCTGGTGCTGCTGCCGGAATGGCTGCGCTTCCTGGTGGACTGGCGGCTCGCGGCCTTCGGTGTGCTGCTCATCCTGGTGCTGCTGACACGGCGCCAGGGCATACTCGACCGCGCGCTGATCGCGCGGCTCACCTTCCGGCGGAGGGCCGCGGCATGAGCGAGGCGCTCCTCAAGCTCGACAATGTGAGCAAGGTATTCGGCGGCATCCGCGCTTTGTCGAATGTGTCGATCACCGTGCCGCGGAACCGCATCGTCGGCGTCATCGGCCCCAATGGCGCCGGCAAGACCACCTTGTTCAACGTCATCACCGGCGCCTACCGCGCCAGCGAAGGCGAGGTCGTGCTTGCCGGCGAAGCCATCACGCAATGGCCGTCCTACCGCATCGTCCGCGCCGGCATCGCCCGCACCTTCCAGAACATCCGCCTGTTCGCCGGCATGACGGTTTGGGAGCATCTC
>JANLJK010000296.1:0-25297 GCA_029255525.1 Pseudolabrys sp. | reverse complement strand
CTGATCGAGCACGACATGGCTTTCGTGATGAACCTCTGTCACCAGCTCTACGTGCTCGACTTCGGGGCGCTCATCGCCGACGGCACGCCGGCCGAGATTCGCACCAACCCGGTCGTGCTCGACGCTTATCTGGGGAGCGAGACCGCATGCTGAAGGTTCGCGGCCTCGAAGTCTTCTACGGACCGATCCGCGCCGTGCGCGGCATCGATCTCGATATCGCCCAAGGCGAGATCGTGGCTCTGATCGGCGCCAATGGCGCCGGCAAGACCACCACCATCCGCGCCATCGCCGGCCTCACCCCGTTTCGCGGCGAGATCTCCTATGACGGCCGACCGCTGACGCCGAATAATGCCGAACGCAATCTGCGCGCCGGCCTGGCGCTGGTGCCGGAAGGCCGCGGCATCCTCGGCAGCATGAGCGTCGAAGACAATCTGCTGATGGGCATCTACTGCCGCTCCGATCAGGCCGAGGCGATGGCCGACATCGGCCGCATGTTCGAGCGTTTTCCCATCCTCGAGCGCCGCCGTGCATCGATGGCGAGCCTACTCTCCGGCGGCGAACAGCAGATGCTGGCGATCGCCCGCGCGCTGCTCAGCCGGCCGCGCGTGCTCCTGCTCGACGAACCCTCGCTGGGCCTCGCGCCGAAAATGAGCGACATCGTTTTCGGTCTCATCGCCGAATTGCGCAAAGACGGCATGACCGTCCTCCTCGTCGAACAGAAGGCACGGCAGACCCTGAAGGTCGCCGACCGCGCCTATTTGCTTGAAACCGGCCGAGTGATTAAAAGCGGCGCAGCGGCGGCGCTGGCCGCCGATTCTGCGGTTTCTGAAGCATTCTTGGGGGGAATGCCCGGCGTCCAGCCGGGCGCGTGACGCTCGCCAATGCTCGAGCGGCAAGAAAGAAGGCCAAAATGGCAGCTCCTGCTCGCAAACGTTCATCCGCGACGGCGGCGCCCGCGACGGCCCGCAAGGGCGCGCACCGCGCGGTAACCATGCCGCTGACGGTGTCGCGGCCGGAATTACTGGTGAATGGCAGCGACGTCGAATTCCGCAAGCTCGTGCACCGTCTCTTCGGCTTCTCGGCGGTACATGAGCGCATCCGTGCCGGCTTTGCCAAGACCATGGGACTGGCCGGCGTCGAATATACCGTGCTCATCGCCATCGCCCATTTGTCGCGGCAAGGCGACGTCAACGTGAAGACGGTGGCGGATCATCTGCATCTGTCCGGCGCCTTCATCACCACGACCACGCGCCACCTGTTGAACCTTGGTCTCATTCATAAGACGATGGATATGGCCGACCGCCGCCGCGTCACCTTGAAGGTCTCCGGCAAAGGCCGTGCCGTGCTCGAGAAGCTCGCGCCGCTGCAGCGGCGTATCAACGATGTCGAGTTCGGCGGCCTCAGCCGCGAGGAATTCCGCGCGTTGAATAACCTCCTCGCCCGCATGATCGAATGCGGCGACCGCGCCGCGGCGCTGCAGACCTATCTGCTGTCCGGACGGTCGAGCGACGACAACTTCGAACTTTAGCCGTCAGGCGAAGATTCGCCGATCTCAGCAAAGAAATGCACGGCGCTGCTTCGCATGTCGCGCACTGTTTTGATGCGCCGGCGCGACTTACGCTCTATTCATAGGCCGCGATGAAGTCGGCCAGATCGTCGCCAAGAAGGTTGACGTGCAAGCGCATGGCCGCATGCGCCTTTTCCGCATCATGCGCGCAGATCGCGGCGATGATCGCTTCGTGCTCGGTGACGGTCGTCTGGAAGCGGTGCGGCTTGTAGGTGACGCGGCGCAGGAACGGCGCCACGCGGTTGCGCAACTGCCGGGTTTCCTCCGCGAGATAAACGTTCCGGGCGGCGTCATGAATGATGCTGTGGAATTCGATGTTGACCGCGTTGAACTCGTCAACGTCATTGCCGGTGGCAACCACCTTAAGTCGTTCATGCACGCGCTGCATGTCGGCCTCCTGCGTCGACGACATCCGGCGGGAGGCAAGGCGGGCGCAAAGCCCCTCCAGCTCCGCCATCACCTGGAACATCTCCAGCAGCGTATTGATCCCGATCTTGCGGACCACGACACCCTGTCGGCTGCGGAGATCGACCAGGTCATTGGCACCGAGCAGCCGGAACGCCTCCCGGACCGGCGTCCGCGACACTCCAAAGCGCTGCGCGATCTCGTGCTCGTCGAGCCGATCGCCCGGCTTGATCTCACCCTTGAGGATGGCCTGCTCAAGTTCCCGGTGCAGGACCTCGGCCAGCGTTTCGCCGGACTGCCTCAAGGCCGCGCTCGAGGCGGCGGCCGCCGCGTTCTTTTTGGTCATTCGTGCATGCCTATTAGTCAATCGTGCATACAAAATTCTTGGCAGTCTCGCAAAGCGGCGACGATCAGCGCTTTATTTGTTCAGAAAATATGGGGTTTAGGGCCATTTTGCAACGAAATACCTTGTATGCAGACTGGCACGGTCCTTGCGTGGAATTCCGCTGAAACCGGAATTTTGTATGCGGATCTCTGCCTCCAGTATTCCTGCCTCGACCGCGCCGCCGTCCGACACGGTCGCCCCGGCAAGCCCCCGATCGCTGCTCGGCCGGCCTCGCCTGGCTGGTCTTGGACCGCACGCCTCCGACGCTCTGATCAGCGCTCTTTCCGTGCTGTCGATCATCGGCGCCTGGTACATCGGCTCCTGGACGATGTCCGAACGCGTCCTGCCGGCGCCGCATATTGTCGCCGAAGTCCTTTATCAGGCCATGCGATCCGGCGAGATCTGGCTCGATATCGGCATCACACTTGGCCGAATCCTGATCGCCTTCACGATCGCAATGACCGTAGCGGCGACGCTGGGCTTCGCCATGGGGCTGTCGCACGGCGCCAGCGTGTTCTTCCGGGTCTGGATCGTCTGCTTCATCACCATTCCTGCGCTCGTCATCATGCTGACCTGCTACATGGTGGTGGGGCTGAACGATAAAGCCGCGATCCTCGGCGCGGCCATCCCGATCATCCCCATCCTGGCGATCAATATCCGTGACGGGGTCAAGGGCATCGATCCGAAGTTGCTTGGCATGGCCAAGGCCTTTCGCGCCAGCCGCTATCAGCGGATATTCGAGATCGTGGCGCCGCAGATTGCGCCCATCCTCCTGGCCTCCGCGCGTTTCGGTCTCGGCCTCATCTGGAAAATGGTGCTGTTCGCCGAGTTGCTCGGGCGCGGCGACGGCATCGGCTACAAGATCGAATTCTACTATCAGATGTTCAACATGAAGGAAGTGTTGGCGCATGCGCTCAGCTTCCTCGTGGTGATGTTGTTCATCGAAGTCGCCATCCTCGGAACCCTCGAGAAGCGCATCTTCCGCTGGCGGTCTCAATAGCCGCCGGCGGTACGCCTCTCATATTGCGAAGAGCCCGTGTGTCACAGATTGTTCTGAGCAACATCCGCAAGGAATTCGGTGGCCGGCGCGGCGCCCGGAGCTGGACGGCGCTGAACGGCGTCGACCTCTCGATCGAGGTCGGTGAGATCGTCGGCATCCTCGGCCCGTCGGGTTGCGGCAAATCCACGTTGCTGAACATCGTGGCGGGGCTCGACAACAAATATGAAGGCCAGTTCACCATTCAGGGCAAGACGATCGAGCAGCAGATCGCCGCCGGATTTCGCGTCGCCTATGTCTTTCAGGAAGCCCGGCTGCTGCCTTGGAAGACGGTGAGAGGTAACGTCGAATTCGCGCTCAAGGCGTCGCAGTTCCCTGTGAGCGAATGGCGCGACCGGGTCGATCGCGTGCTTGAGCTGGTCGAGCTCACAAAGTTCGCCGAGTTCTACCCGCAGCAACTGTCCGGGGGCATGCAGCAGCGCGCCTCGATCGCCCGCGCTTTCGCCATCGAGCCGGACATCCTGCTGATGGACGAGCCGTTCAGCGCGCTCGACGAAATGACCGCGCGGCATCTGCGGCAAAGCCTTCTGAACATCTGGTCGGCCTTCAGAACCACGATTCTGTTCGTCAGCCACAATGCGATCGAGGCGTCATTCCTCGCCGATCGGATCATGATCATGGGCAATGGCCCGGGCGGCACCATCCGTGAGGAAGTCAGCATGGCAGGGGTCCAGCGCCCGCGTTCGTATGAGGACGGCGATCTCTTCGAGAAGAGCAAGGCCGTCGTCAACGCGCTCCGCAATCATTCCGGCCGCGCCGATCTTGTTCTCGCATAGCCCCCACTTTTTGTATGAAAGGGAAAACTGATGTCTGGCACCAAACGTCTCTTGCGCGCCGCCGCGGTCGCGTTGCTTGCGGTATCGACCACGTATTCCGGCGCCGATGCCGCGCCTAAGGGCGACGGCGGCACCATTCGGATGATGCTCAATCCGGCGGGAACGATGTCTTTCCCGCCCTTCGTCATCAAGAAGTTCAAGCTCGACGAGAAATACGGCTTCAAGCTTGAGACAATCAACTACACCAATGCCAACACCGCGACCGCCGCGATGCAGAGCAAAAGCGCCGAAATGATCGTCTATGAATGGCTCGCCACGGCGCGCATCATCGACGGCGGCATCCCCATTGTCGGGGTCGCGCCGTTCATGACCTACGTCAACACCGTGCTCGAACCCGCGGATTCCACGATCAAGACGCTTGCCGATCTCAAGGGCAAGAAGCTCGGCGTGCACAGCAAGACGTCCTACGACTGGATGATCATGCAGGCGGCCGCGAAGCAGAAATACAACATCGACCTGGCCAAGGAAGTCAGCATTCAGGAAGCCGCCGCGCCGCTGTTGCGCGGATCGATCGACCAGGGGCAGCTCGACGCGACACAGATGTGGAACTCGCTCGCCGCGGACATGCTGGCGTCCGGAAAATACAAGACGCTGGTCACCATCCGCAGCATCACCGAGGACCTCGGCATCCCGACAGCGCCCTATCTTTTCTTCGGCATGCGCGCCGACTACGTGAAAGAACACCCGGACAACGTGAAAGCCTTCGTCGCCGCTTATCAGGAGGTCTACGAGATCCTGAAGACCAATGATGAGGTCTGGGAAGAGCGCGGGCAGCAGATGAAGCTGTCGCCCGAGGGCATCAAGAACTTCCGCGATCAGGTTCGGCGCGACCTGGTCAAGACGTTCACGCCCGAGATGAACGGCGCATTGCAGAAGACCTTCGATATCGTGCTCAAGGTCGCGGGCCCCGAAATGATCGGCTTCTCCAAAATGCCGCCGAACATGCTGTCGCTCGATTATCAATAGACCGCTGGCCGGCACATTGCATCGACGAGAAAGGGCCCCTTACGGGGCCCTTTTTTGTTCCTCAGGAGACTGACGAGACGATCAATCAAGCGGCCGCCGCCGCGCCGTAGCTGCGCTGATACATCTGCATCATGTGCTCGGCAACGGTCGCAGTCGGATACTTGGCGACCTCCCCCGGCTTCAGGCAGCCGGGGATACACTCCAGCAGGTGGTCCGCATTACCTGAGTAGAAGAAGGGAATCGAATAGCGGGACTTGCCGGACACGTTGACCACACGGTGCACGGTGGAGCGGTAAAGATCGTTGGTCCAACGGGCGATGGCGTCGCCGATATTGAACACGAAGGTGCCCGGGACCGGCGTGGCGTGGATCCAGGTGCTGCCGGCGTCGCGCACTTGCAGCCCGCCGTTGCTGTCCTGCAGCAACAGCGTCAACGCACCGTAATCGGTGTGCGCGCCGGCGCCCGCCTGACCGGCAAGGGCGTCGACGGGATGCGGCGGATAATACAGAAGCCGCAATGTCGAGAGCGGATCGCGGTTGAAGCCCTCAAAGTAGTCCTCGGGCAGATCCAGCGACAAAGCCAGCCCGATCATGATCCGTTCGCTGAGATCGCGCATGGCCGCGTGGTAGGCGCGCATCGTCGGCTTGAAACCCGGCATATCCTGCGGCCACAAGTTCGGCCCGTGGTTGAACTTGCCGGCCACGACGGCAGGATGATCGAGCGGCAATTCGAGACCCATATAATAGGTCTCCTTGAGGTCCGGCGGCGCGGTCACGTCCAGCGCCTGCGCCTTGAGCGGTTCCCAGCCGCGATTACAGTTGGACAGCGCCTTCGAGACCTTGCACTTGTCGTCCTCCGACTGGTCGAAGAAGGCGCGCGTCTGCTCCTGAACGGCTTCGATCAGTCCCTGGGGCACCCCGTGATCGGCAATGTAGAAGAAGCCGTTGCTGACGCAGGCGGCCCGCATCTTGTCGGCGACCGCCTTGCGTTTCTCCAGTTTCGACGAGGACAAACCGCTCACGTCGATGATCGGCAACTGGTTCCGGGAGATTTCCGCGGCAATGAGAGGGTCGGGCATCGCAATCCTCGCTTGAGCTCGATGACGGCCAGCGGTGCCGGTCGCTACCGTCAAGCATAAGGGCACCAGAGCGCTCTCAGAAAGCATAGACTATCGCTCGGGGCGCTGCCTTTTCGGCATCAGGCGAGACGCTCGACCTGTTGCCGCAATCGCAGATCATCCGAGAGCAGCTGCACGAACATGTCGACCGGGGCCGGCAATGCGCGCTGGGCCCGGGACAGGATCGACACGGTGCTGACCACCGGACCACCCGCATCGAGCGGAACATGAGCGATCGAGCGATTCGCCAGCGAGTGGTCGAGGCCGAACCGGGTCTGAAGTCCGATTCCGACCTTCATTTCCACCAGTGAGCGGATCGCATCGATGGAATTCGAGCTCACCGAGGCCACCGGCCGCACGTTGAGCCGCAGAAACGCCGGGGCGAGCAATTGCATGATCGAGACCGCGTCCTCCGGCAAGATGAGCGGATAGCCGAGGAACGCCGACAATGGGATCGAGGATTGCCCGGCCAATTCGTGGCCCGGATGCATGATGACGCCGACGGCGAATTCGGCGGCAAACAGCCGCCTGAGCCCGACCGACACCGGCAGGTCAAAACCGACACCAAGATCGACGTCGCCGACGGTCAAGGCCTGCTCGATGTGCAACGATTCCGTCCGGCGCAACGATACCGTGATCCGCGGCGCCTTGCTGCGCAGCGCGGCGATAACCCCCGGCATCACCGAGGTGCAAATGCCTTCGGCCGCGGCGACAGTCACATGACCAGAGTGGACGCCGACCAGTTGGTCGAGTTCGGCGCTCAGCCGCTCCGCATCCTGCAGCACAACGATGGTATGGCGCGCAAAAGCCTCCCCCGCCGCGGTCAACCGGACGCCGGTGGCCAGGCGCTCGAACAGCGGCAGCCCAATATCCTGCTCGAGCCGCAAGATCTGACGATTGACAGCGGAGGACGCGACATTAAGCCGGCGCGCTGCCTCGCGAATGGAGCCAAAGCGTCGCACCGCATCGAAATACAGAACCGCGCTCGAGTGCAGCCGCGCGAATCTCACTGACCTCTCCGTCCTATCCGGCGCGTCTAACGGTCCGGCCTCTCAAGATCGCGTCGCTCATCTTCTCCGCGATCATCATCGTGGCCAGGTTGGTATTGGCACGAGGCAGCGACGGCATCACCGACGCGTCAATGACGCGGAGGTTCTCGACCCCGTAAACTCGCCCTTCGGCATCGACCACGGCCATCGGATCGTCTGCACGCCCCATACGGCATGTGCAGGTCACGTGCGACACGCTCATGGCGTATCGTTTGAGATAGCGCTTCAGCCTTGCAGGGTCGCGCAGTAAGGCATCGACCGACGGCGCATTGGACAGCACGTTGCTCACGAGGAAACGGCGCAGCCAGGCCGGGCCATCGAGCAGTCGACCGAGCAGACCCATAATCAGTCTGTTCGACCGGCGAACCTGGCTCATCATGCGAATGAAGGGACTGAACCGCACCGCGAACGGATGCCCAATGACCGGCGCCATGTCGGCGCCACACAGCAATCCTGCGATGAACCGAAATCCGTCCGCCAGACGCTCGGCATCACCGTCAACGCCGAGCAAGTTCATATGAACCAGCGGCATGCTGTGGGGATCTGTATCCTTCAGCACGACCTCGCCGGTAGACCGCGACTTGTTGAGCCAAACATAGAAATAGGCCACACGCCGGCCGACGCCGTGCCAGCCCGACGACAGGCCGCTGTGCATGTACAGATCGGACGGGAGCGATGCGGCATTCGACGACGTGAAGCGCAGCGCCACATGCCCGGACTTCTTCAGCCGCTTCGGCATCCGGGCCTGCGGCTTCACCAACGCGCATAAATGGGTGCCCGGGTGATCGCGTAGATTCTTGCCAACGCCTTCGCGAACCGCACGCGGTGTGATGCCGTGCCGCGCCAGCACCGCAGCAGGGCCGATCCCGGCCCGCATCAGCATTGCCGGCGTCTGCAGGGCGCCCAATGCGAGGATCACTTCGCCAGCCGGGACGTGCACGATGCGACCGCCGGTCTCGACCTCGACGCCGATCGCGCGCTGCCCCGCGAAGTCGATCCGCGTCACAAGGCTGTCCGTCACGATCGTCAGATTGGCTCGCGCCCTCACCGCCGGCGTGAGATAAGCCATAGCGGCCGAGACCCGCTCCTGATTCTCGTTCGTATAGGCCGGCGCGAAATAGCCGTCACTGAAGATGCCGTTCTGGTCGCCGATGTCGCGCAGGCCGGCCTTCTCCGCCGCAGCCGCGAGGCGCAATGAAAACTCCGGCCATTCGGCCCGTGGCACGCGGTAGAGCGGGATCGGTCCGTCCGCGCCGTGCATCTCGGCATTCCCGGCATAATCGAGATCGTGCTCGAGTTTGCGAAAGAACGGCAGCACATCCGGCCAACCCCAGCCCGCGGCGCCCAGGCGCTCCCACTCGTCGTAATCGTCGGGAATGCCGCGATTGCCGACTTGCGCGTTGATGCTCGACCCGCCGCCGAGCACACGGGCCTGCTCGTAGAAGCGGCTGCCGGGGCGCTCCTTGAAGGGAATCACGCGCAAATCGGGCCACATGTAGCGCGTGCCGTGGAAAATGACCGTCGGCGCGGGGCTGCGGATTTCCGGCGGCTCTTGTCCGGGTACCGTGTCCACTCCGGCCTCGACCAGAAGGACACGGATCGCGGGATTCTCGGACAGCCGCGCCGCCGCGACGCAGCCGGCGGAGCCGCCGCCGGCGATCACATAATCGAAACGATTACCTAGCGCCGCGCCGTCGCGATGGTACGAGCGATCCATCATCTTCGGCTTTGATCCTTTACAGCCCGCACCATTCGCTCACCCGCCACATCAGGACTTCAGGCGCGTCAGGTTGAAGGTCGGCACGAGTGCGAACGGCCGCAGGCAGCCATCCATCCAGCGCAGTGCGTCGCGGATCGCCGGCTTGACGTCGTCCAGTCGTTCGATCACGCGATGATTGATCCGCATGGCGCGCAACACATCGAGCGTTACCTCGCCGCCCTCCGCGAAAAATTCCTGGTCGCCGATGTCGCCGCGGAATTCGGTGAGGATCAGCGTCGGGATGCCGTAGCTCATATGGCCGCGCAACAGATGGTACACACTGGCGAACAGGCCGAAGTTCTCGATTACCGCCGCCGGTCTACGGCCGGCCAACCATGCGCCGGCGCATAGACCGAGGCCGGGGCCTTCGTGCGGTACCGAGACGTAAGTAAAGGTTTCGTCCTTTATCAGCAGTTCTTGCGCCAGTGAGAAACCGCTGCAGGGCAGGCCGACCGCGAAGTCGATACCGTTCTCTTTCAGCCCCTCATAGAGCACCTGACCGAAACTGGATTGACCGGCATCCCGCAATGTCGGATCGGCAACGGGCTTGGCACCGTGTTCCTTGGCCGACGGCTTGAAGATCCTGACGCCGTGGCTCTGCTCGATATGGCGGGCAAAACGATATTTATTCTCCTTCAGATCCATCGGCAGCGGCCCGACGAACTGCTGTTCGGCATTGGTCTTGACCACCAGAACGAGCGGCGCGTCCGGCACGCGCGCATCGAGCGCCCTCAAAAATGCATCCACGTCGTCGACCGTGGCGACGTTCGTGAGGCCATAGGCGCGCGCCAAAGTCGCCAGATCGACACCACTTGAACTGAGCGAGCCGACCGCGGGTAACTTCCCGGTCGAGATGTAACCGCCATTGTCGAACACGATGACAGTCAGGTTGGCACCGGCCTGCGCGGCCATCAGGCCGAAGATAGAGGAATCAAAGAAAATACCGCCATCGCCATCGAGCGCGATCACGCCGCGACCGGGCAGCGCCAGCGACAGGCCGAGCGCATAGGACGACACCATGCCCATGCCGACGGCATAGAGATTGGCATCCGACGGCCGGACCGAAAACCATTCGGTGGCGGTGTTGGCCAGGTTCGTCACCACCAGCTGGTCCGTGACGCGGTCGGCGAGTGCCTTCAGAAACGCGTAGCGCTTCAAGCCCCCCTTGGCGTTCATGCAGATACCCGTATGGAAAGATGGAATTTATGCATGCAAGATATCGGCCACATGGCCAATACAACAATCCTGACCAATTCTTCGGTAAAAAAGTAGCTTATAAATCAGCAGTATCGCCTATATTTTTGGCACGCAATTTTGCATACAATTTTGCTATTGTGTCCCTTCGAAGCGGACCCGGGCAATGGAATCTCGAACATCTTTCACCATAGCGATCGAAGAGCACTACAACGACCCGGACTTGGTCGCGCATTTTACGGGCCTGGATCGCACTCGACCGCCGCACATCGAAAAGAAACTGCTGGATCTCGGCGAGCTGCGCTTGCGCGAGATGGACGAAGGCGCTGTCGACATCCAGGTCCTGTCCCATGCGGGACCGACCACGCAAAAGCTGGAGCCGGAAACGGCCGTGCGGATGGCGAAGGCGACAAACGATCGTCTGGCGCAAAGCGTCGCGCGCGCCCCGGACCGCTTCGCCGGTTTCGCGGTTCTGCCGACGCCTGCCCCCGAAGCCGCCGCCGACGAACTTGAGCGCTGCGTCACCGAGCTCGGCTTCAAGGGCGCGGTGGTCAACGGACTCACCAACGGCAAATTTCTGGACGAGCGACAGTTCTGGCCGATCTTCGCGCGCGCCGAAACGCTCGGCGTGCCAATCTATCTGCACCCGGCCTTACCGAGCCCCGCTGTCGATAAGGTCTATTACGACAGCCTCAGTGCCACCTTTCCCGAACTGCGCGGACCGGTGTGGGGCTTCACGGCGGAGACGGCAACCCAGGCGATCCGCATGATCCTCAGCGGCGCCCTCTCAGAATATCCGAAGCTGCAGCTCATTCTCGGCCACCTCGGCGAAGCGCTTCCCTTCATGCTCTGGCGCATCGACGATCTGCTGGCGCGACCGGTGAGCGACGGCATGACGTTCAGCGATGTGTTCCGCAGAAATTTCCATCTCACAACGAGCGGAAACTTCTCCGACACGGCGCTCGCCTGCAGCATCGCGGAAATGGGCGTCGACCGGATATTATTCGCGGTAGACTGGCCGTTCGCCTCCAACAAGGCCGGCACCGACTGGCTGATGCAAACCACGCTCAGCGATGGTGACAAAGCGAAGATTCTCGGCGGCAACGCCAAGCGCCTGCTAAAGATGTAGCCGCGCCTGTTGGCGTTACCCGCGACCTACGAAGCCGGACGTCCGGCGAGGTCGCGCATCCGGCGCAGATCGACAATCCGACCATGGCTGATGACACAGACCGGCTCGCCGTGGAACCGCACGGCCTCCAGCACATCGCGCTCGCCGAGCACGACAAGATGCGCCGGGCTGCCGACCGCGAGCTTGAGCGGCACATTGATGGCCTTGCCGGCATTGACCGTAACGAGGTCGTAAAGCTGCTCGATTTCATCTCGCGCCATCATCCATAAGAGATGCGACGCCAGGAACACGACTTCGAGCATGTTGTTGCGGCCGTAAGGGTAATAAGCGTCCGAAATGTCGTCCTGGCCAAGACAGACATTGACCTTCTCCGTCAGCAGCTCTTGCACGCAGGCGTGCAGCGGACCGGTGTGCGGATCGCTCACCACCGAGACATTGGCGGCACGTAGCGTTCCGATCAGACGGTGCAGATAAGGCTTCGGATACTGGCTCATAGCGCGGCAATGATGCGCGAGAACCCGACCGCCCCAGCCACGCGCCGCCGCTTCGATGGCGAATGTCTCGAGCGTCCGCAATCCAGGGTCGCCGGCGTCGTCGAGCAGCATCGACACGTCCTTACCGAATTCCTGCGCGAGATCGAAGCAGAACGAGATGTGCTCTGCCGCCGCGGCATCGGTATATTCGATCCACGGAATACCGCCGACGACGTCCGCGCCTTTCTCCATTGCCGCGCGCATCAACTGCTTGGTGCCGGGCTCGCGCAGCACGCCATCCTGCGGGAAGGCCACGACCTGAACGTCGACGATGCCGCGGAATTCATCGCGCACTTTCAGGAGCGCGTTGAGCCCCTCCAGGCGCGCTTTGCTGTCGACGTCGGCAAAGGCACGAATATGAAGGTTTCCGTGAAGCGCGGCGAGCGCGACCGCGCGCCGCGCGTTGTCCACGATCCAGCTCTCCGCGTAGCGCTCCTTGATGCGGCTCGCAACCTCGATGGCGGCCATGGCCTTGTCCATGGTCGCGCCGTGATAGTTCTGCCGCGCCTCGTCCTCAACCATCGACAGCGTCCACACTTTGCACAGGTGCAGATGCGGGTTGGCAAAGGATTCCGTGACAAGCCGCCCATTGGCGTCGATCACGTGCTCCGCCTGCAACGCGAGCGACGGCGCAATCGCAGCGATTGAACCATCGCGGATCGCAATATCGCTTAATTCCGCGCCGCCGCGTAGGCGCGCGCCTTTTACAAGAATATCGCAGCGGGTCATCGGACGTCCTCTAGCTCGTGCATGGCGACGAGGGGATTATCAAGCAACGCCTATGCCAAATTCGGCCAATACATGCAAAAATCTACGCCTTGCATACAAAACTGAAGTTTTCGGCGCGACGATCGTCACTCCACTTAGGTCGTGCACCAGGGAGCGACAGGTCGCGCACTCCAGCTTCTTCGCAGGATGCGCTTCGTCGCCTCGTTCATTGGCAGGCTCGTGCATCACCGGCACGGCCTTGTTCTTGCCGCTGAACTCGGCCGCGCCAGTCAGGGCGCAGGTGATGATGACAGGCGGAGCAGCGTCACGCCTGAAACTTGAGGAAATCGCGAAGAGGACCGCATCCGCGGACCTCACAAAGAAAGGCGAGGCCTTTCGGACCTCACAGTCCGATCTGCCGAGCGACGACCAGACGCATGATATCGCTTGTACCGCCGCCGATCATCGGGAAGAACGAGTCGCGCAGATAACGCTGGACCGGAAATTCCATCATCAGGCCATAGCCGCCGAAGATGTTGAGCGCTTTCAGGCAAATATCGTTGCAGCCGTCGGCCGCAAGAATCTTCGCCATGGCCGCCTCCCGGGTGATCGGCAAGCCGCGGTCCGCCATCTGGGCGGCGTGATAGGTGAACAGGCGCGCCTGCTCCAGCGTCGACAGCATGTCGACCAGCTTGAACTGCACCGCCTGGAATTTGCCGATGGGCTTGCCGAACTGTTGCCGTTCCTGCGCGTAGCGCAAAGCCGCTTCGTAAGCGGCCCGACCGCCACCGAGCGCCAGCGCCGCCGTGAAAATCCGGTCGACCGTCAGCGACTCGTAAGCCTTCATGCCGACGCCGCCACCGCTCAGTAGACAATCGTCCGGCACGAAGACATCCTCGAACGACAGTTCCGCGGTGTCAGAGCAGTGCGTGGTGAACTTGTCGAGCTTGCGGCTGACTTTGAAGCCCTCGGTCTCCTTGTCGACCAGGAACAGGTTGATAGCCTTCGCGCCGGCACCGACCTCGGTCGTGGCGGCCACGGTGATGAAATCCGCGATCACCGCGTTCGACGTGAAGATCTTGCTGCCGTTCAGGCGGTAGCCGCCGTCGACCTTGGTAACGCGCGTGCGGATCGCGGCCGCGTCCGAGCCGGCATTCGGCTCAGTGATCGCAAACGCGCCGATCTTCTTTCCTTGAATGGCAGGCACGAGATATTTCTGCCGCAATTCTTCGCTGCCCCACTTGAAGATGGTGTTCGTTGCCGTCGACGCATGCATGCAGACGGTCGCGGCAAAGCCCATCGACCCACGCGCCAGTTCCTCGCATAGAATCGTATAGAGAAGATAGCGGTCGGCAATGCCGAGACCGCCATAGGCCTCCGGGTACATGATTCCGAAATAGCCGAGCGAGCCGAGCTCCTCGAAAAGATCACGGGCGAACTCGCCGGTGCGGTCGAGCTCCTCCGCGCGCGGGCAAAGTCGCTCGTCGACCCAACGGGCAAGACCGTCCCGGAACGAGATCTGGTCCGCGTTCAAATACGAGTCCATCCGGCTAGCTCCTGTGCGGGGTCCGATCGGAATACTGCTCTCTGAGCACCCGGCGCAGCACCTTGCCCGCGCCGCTCTTGGGCAGCGTATCGGCGATGAAGACCTGCTTCGGGCACTTGTACGAGGCGAGCCGCGCCTTGAGGTACGCGATGATGTCGTCGGCGCTTTCGTTGCACCCAGGCCGCAGCACCACCGCCGCCACCACCTTCTGCACCCAGCGCGCGTCTGGCAGATCGAAGACGGCCGCTTCGGAGATCGCAGGATGGTCGAAGAGAATGTCCTCGACCTCGCGCGGATAAACGTTCTCGCCGCCGGTGACGATCATGTCGCTCTTGCGGTCGACGATGTAGAGATAGCCGGCCTCGTCGCAGCGCCCGAGATCGCCGGTATGCAGCCAGCCGTCTTTCCGGGCCGCGCGCGTCGCGGCGTCATTCTGACGATAGCCCGCCATCGTCAGATCGCTTCTGACGCGGATCTCGCCGATCGCGCCGTCGACGTCAGGCGTGGCTGTGTCCAGCGACACCTCCACGCCATCGATCGGCTTGCCGCAGGACAGGAGCAGGTGCTCCCGTCCCGGCTGCATCGCCGCACGGTGATCGTCCTCGGTCAGCGCCGAGATCATGCCGCCTTCCGTCGAGCCGTAGCCCTGCACGAAGCCGCAATGCGACAATGCCTGTGTGGCACGCCGCAGCAGTTCGACGGGGATCGACGAGGCGGCGTAGAAGATCAGCCGCAAGCTGGACAGGTCGGACTGCGCGAGCGCCGGCTGCTCCAAGAGCGCATGAATCATCGTCGGGACGACGTGCATATTCGTCACCCGATGCTTGCCGATGAGTTGAAAAACCGCGCCCGGCTCGAACTCCGGCAGGACAATCGTCGTGCAGCCGGCCGCGAAGGACGGGAACAGATGATACCACATGCCCCCGACATGAAAGAATGGCATCGGTGCCAGCGTCACGTCCTGGTCCGTCAGGTGCAGCACCTGATCGATAGCGGCCCGGCAATTCGCCAAGAGGCCGCGATGCGTCAGCTGTGCGCCCTTCGGCCGTCCCGTGGTGCCGCTGGTGTAGAGCAGGCATGCGACGTCGTTCGGATCGCCGACGAGCGGCGCTTGTGTGCCGTCCGCGCCCGCCAGCAGCTTTTCGTAGTCGGACGCGCCATCAGACCCGTCAGAGAAGGCAACGCACATCGGTTTGAATGAGAGACGCGAGAGCGCGCTCTCCAGCGGCACGGTGAAGCCCGGCTCGAAGAGCAACGCGGCAGGGCGACTGTCGTCCAGAACCGCGGCCAGCTCTGCCGGCGCCAGCCGCCAGTTGAGCGGCACCGGAATGAAGCCGCCGGCGGACACGCCATACACTTCGATTGTCTCGATGCGATTCTTCGCCAGAACCGCGACACGGTCGCCTGCGAGCAGCCCCGCCTGCCGCAACGCGGCGACGAGACGATCCACCCGCGCGCTCAGATCGGCGAAGGTCCGCTGCCGCCCATCTGCCATGGCGAACGCAACCTTGTGTGGCCGCACCCCCGCGTTGCGTCTGAAGACCTCGGCAATCGTTGTGGCGGCTTGCACGAATCGGCTCGTCAGCTCGGCCGGTTGACTTTGTCCGCACGCTTCTCGAGGAACGCCCGCAGCCGCGTCTTGGCGTCCGGCGCGCTTTGAACGATGCCGGTCACCAGCGCCTCGGTAAACAGGCCCTCCTCGGGGCCCATTTCGGCGATGCGCGGCAGCGCTTGAATGATGGCGAAGTTGCTCAGGCCCGCATTCGCCGCCGCGCGCTGCGCCACCTCGAGAGCCTTGGCTAGGCCTTCACCCGGCTCGACCAGATACTGCGAGAAGCCGAACATATAACCGTCTTCCGCGCTGAGCGTGCGACCGGTCATCATGAGATCGGTGACACGCGCGACGCCCAAGAGGCGCGTGAGCCGCATCGATCCGCCGCCGCCGAGGAAGATACCGCGCTGCCCCTCCGGCAGTCCGAAATACGCGGTTCGTTCCGCGATGCGAATATGCGTCGAGCTCGCCAGTTCGAGCCCGGCGCCGACGACCGCGCCCTTGAGCACAGTGATGACCGGCACGGACGAGTACTGAACTTCGTTGAACGCGCTGTGCCAGATGCGCGAGTAGAGCGCGCCCTCGGCCGCATCTTTTTCGGCCAACTCACCGAGATCGAGGCCGGCCGAAAAATTGTCGCCCTCGCCGGCGATGACGACCGCCTTGATGCCCGGATGCAGATTGCCGAAGAACAGCTTGATGCCGTGCAGCATGTCGCCGTTGATGGCATTGCGCTTGTCGACGCGGTTGAGCCACAGAACCGCAATATCGCCGCGGCGCTCCGCGCGCAGCACGGACGGCAGGTCGAGCTTGAACTTCAAAACGGATTCACTCACGTCGGTATTCTCCACGATTTTTTTGCATGCCGGCTTAGGACTGGCTCGAACCGCCCAAATAGGTCTCCAAGACCCGCGGATCGCGCAACAGTGCTTTCGCTTCGCCGCGATGGACGATCTCGCCGGTCTCCAGGACGTAGCCGACGTCGGCCGTCTCCAGCGCCGCCCGCGCATTCTGCTCGATGAGCAGGATGGTGACGCCATGGCTGCGGAGACCGGCGATGATCTTGAAGATTTCGCGCACGACGATCGGCGCAAGACCGAGGCTTGGCTCGTCCAGCATCAGCAGCTTCGGCCTGCCCATGAGCGCGCGGCCGAGCGCGAGCATCTGGCGCTCGCCGCCGGACAAGGTCGCCGCTTGTTGCGTCCGGCGTTCGGCCAGGCGAGGAAACAGGCCGAAAACCTGGTCTAGGTCGTGCGCGATGCCAGCGCGGTCGCGCCAGCGGATATAGCCGCCGAGGATGAGGTTGTCGTAGACCGACATATCCGCGAACAATGCGCGAGTCTCCGGCACGAGAAAGATGCCGCATTCGGCGCGCTCTTCCGGCTCGAGCCGCGAGATATCGTGCCCTTCGAACGCCACTTTGCCCGTGCTCGGCAGCCCGCCGACGAGCGCCTTCAGAAGCGTCGTCTTGCCGGCGCCGTTCGGACCGATGATCGTGACGATCTGGGCCTGATCGAGCGAGAAGCTGATGTCGCGGACGGCGTTGAGCTTGCCGTACGAGACCGAGACGTCGGCAACGTCGAGAAAGGCGCTCATGCGACGCCTCCGAGATAGGCCTCTTGAACGGCGGGATTCTTGCGGATCGCCTCGGGCGCGCCTTCGGCCAGCTTCTTGCCGAAGTCGAGCACGACAATGCGGTTGGCGACGCGCATGACGAAATCCATGTCGTGTTCGACAAGAAGAATGGCCGTGCCGGCGTCGCGCACAGCCTTCAGCAGTTCGGCCAGCGCCGCCTTTTCGCGCGACCGCAAGCCGGCGGCCGGCTCGTCGAGCATCAGCATCGATGGATCGGCGACGAGCGCCCGCGCGATTTCGACGAGCCGCTGCTGACCCAGCGCCAGATTGCCAGCCGCCGTAGAGGCCTGCTCGGCAAGCCCCACGCGTGCGATCTGGCGCAGCGCGGCCGCGCGCACGATCGCTTCCTCCGCACGGTCGAGGCGCAGCGCGCCGGCAAGGAAACCGCTGCTGCTGCGGCTGTAGGCGCCGAGCATGACGTTCTCCAGCACCGACATGGCCGGGCGCAGCTTCACGTGCTGGAACGTGCGAGCGATGCCGGCCGCGAGCGCCACGCGCGGCGATGCTCCTGTCAAATCGCGCCCGCCATACGAAATGGTGCCGGACGTCGGCGGGATGACGCCGGTGATGAGATTGAAGGTCGTGCTTTTGCCAGCGCCGTTCGGCCCGATCAGCGCCAGCAGCTCACCCGCGTTCACGGAGAACGAGACGTCGTTGACCGCGATCAAACCGCCGAACGAGCGCGACACACCTTTCAGAACGAGCAGCTGTTGACCAGCCGTCGGCATCGTCCGCACCGGCAGACGATCGGCGCTCGGCGCATGGGGCACCGCCGGCGCGCGCGCCGCCTGTGGCAGATAACGCAGCACGAGCGGCACGATGCCGCCGCGCGAGTGTTGCAGCAGCAGAATGAACAGCGCGCCGAAGACCACGATCTCCAGGTTTCCACTGTTCGCGGTCACATAAGGCAGAAGGTCCTGCAGCCAGTTCTTCGACAAGGCCACCGCCGCCGCGCCGATCACCGCGCCCGCGACGTAACCCGAGCCGCCGAGAACCGCCATCAACAGATATTCGATGCCCGCGCGCAGATCGAACGGCGCCGGGCTGACGAACTTCTGCATGTGCGCGTAGAGCCATCCGGCAAGACCGGCGAGCGCGGCGGCCAGCACGAACACGAAGAGGCGGATCTTGAATGGGTTGATGCCGAGGCATTCGGCGAGCACTTCGCCGCCGCGCAAGGCGCGAATAGCCCGCCCCTGCCGCGACCGCAGCAGGTTGCTCGCCACCAACAATGCCGCACCCACCGCGATCCAAACCAGATAGTAGACTTGCGTCATATGCTCGAGGCGGTAGCCGAACAGCGACACCGGCGGGATGTTGCTGATGCCGCCGTAGCGGCCGAGGAAATCGAAGTTGCCGAACAGCAGATAGATTGCCATGCCCCAGGCGATCGTGCTTAGCGGCAGATAATGACCGCCGAGGTGAAGCGTGATCACGCCGATGATCAAGGCTGTCACCGACGTCAGCACCAGCGCGGCGACAAGACCGAGCCAGGGCGACAAACCGAGCGTCGTCGACAGGTAGGCCGTTGCGTAAGCACCGATCCCGACAAACGCCGCCTGACCGAACGAGGTAAGACCGCCGCAGCCCGTCAGCAGCACGAGGCCGAGCGCGACGAGCGTATAGATCGCGACGTAGTTCAGCAGAGTCACGCTGAAATCGCCGAGCACGGCCGGCGCGACCAGCATCGCCAGACAGATAACGGCCAGAGCCAAGGAACGAATTGCGGCGGCGCTCATTCTTCGTCGTGCTCCTCGATGTGAGCATTGGATGCCCACAGCCAGCGCGCCAGGATGACGGGAATCACGGCAGCGAACACGATCGCCTCCTTGAACGCGCTCGCATAGAAGGACGAGAACGATTCGACCTGACCGATGATGACGCCGCCGAGAGCGGCCAAGGGATAGCTGACAAAGCCGCCGGCCACCGAGCCGACGAACCCCTTCAGACCCACGATCAGGCCTGTGTCGTAATAGATGGTGGTCATCGGACTGATCAGGACGCCGGCGACAGTCGCGATGATCCCCGCTACCAGAAAAGCCGCGGCGCTCGTCGTCGCAGTCCGAATGCCGACGAGCCGCGCCCCCTCGCGGTTCGACGCCGTCGCGAGCAGCGCTTTGCCGGTCAGCGTCAGGCGAAAGAACAGCAGCAGCGCGATGCTGAGAGCGGCGGCGACGCCGACGATCAACAGCAGCGACGCGGAAATGGCGATGCCGAAGAGATCGAACGCGCCCTGCACCAATGGCGTGGTCCGCATGCCTTCCGGACCGAAATACATCAACGCCAGACCGGACACCGCAAAGTGCAGCGCCACGCTCACCATCAACAGGACGAGGACGGGCGCATTGGCGATCGGCTGAAAGACGATGCGATAGAGCAGCGGACCGATCGGCAGGATGAGCGCGAAGGTCAGCGGGATCGCCACATAGGACGGTAACGCGAAGCCATCCAGTAGCAATGTGCATGCGACTGGCAACAACGGTAGCACGCCCCAGACCACAAGCGCACGCGGCAACCGCGCAAACTGACCGATGCGATAGAGCCTGAGCACTTCCAGGAGAATTGCCAAGGCCGCCAAAGTAACCAGCAACCAGATCGTGCCAGGCGTTCGCTGCAACTGAAACGACGCCAGCGTCAACGCCGCATAGGAGACGAGATCTCCGAACGGGACGAAGATGACCCGCGTCACGTTGAAGACGAGCACGAAGCCCAGCGCCATCAGGACATAGATGGCGCCCGACGCGAGACCGTCTTCGATCAGGAGGATGGCAATGTCGAGATTCATGTGACCAAAAGACCGCGCTTCAAGTGCCGCCGGCCCGTGGGGGCCGGCGGTTCTTCATGTGAGCGACGAAATAACCGAGAGACGGATGATCGATGCGCTAGGGCACCAGCTTCCAGGCACCCTTATCGACCTTCACGAGCACAACCGAACGCTGGTCGACGCCATAAGGCGACCCGGCCTTGAAGTTATAGACGCCCTGGGTCCCGACCAGTTCCTTGATGTTGCGCAACTCGTCGCGCATCGCCGTGCGAAACTCGGGCGTGCCCGGCTTGGCCTTCTTGAGCGCGCGCGCCGCCGCGTCGCGGAACATGAGCACGGCATCGTAGGAATAGGCCGCGAAGCCGTTCGCCGAACCAGCGCCGTTCGCCGCCTCGTAAGCTTTCACGAACTCGCCCGATACTTTCTTGATCGGGTTGCTGTCCGGCAGCTGATCCCAGGCACCGACCGGGCCGGTGACCGCCATCACGCCTTCGATGGCCCCGCCGCCGATGCGTGCGAAGTCCTTGTTGAAGACCGCCGGACTGCCATAGGTCGGCCCGGTCCAGCGACGCTCCGCCAACGCCAGATGCGGCAGCGCGCCAGGCGTGCCGGAAGCACCGACGAAAATGGCATCAGGCTTTGCGGCCAGGATTTTGAGGGTCTGGCCCGTGACGCTGTTGTCGGTGCGCGCATAGCGCTCCTCGGCGACAATCGACACGCCGTACTTCGACGCCGTCGCCTTGAGCGCATTGAAGCACAAGTCACCCCAGGGATCGCTGAAGCCAATGAAAGCGACCTTCTTCAGCCCGCGCTTCTTGATGTCTTCCATGATGGGAAGAATCCAGATGTCGCCGGGCTGCGGGACGGTGAACAACCAATCGGACTTCTGCGGTCCCAGATCGACCGGCGACAGCGAAATCTCCGGCACCTTCGCTTCGAACGTGACGTTTGAAACCGCGAAAGCGGCGGGCGTGTTCGACGGACCGATGAGAATGTCGATCTTGTCTTCGCTGATGAGCTTGTGCGCGTTGCGTACGGCAGCCGACGGATCCGACGTGTCGTCGAGAACGATCACGTTGACCTTCTCGCCGCCGACCTCCTTCGGAAGCAGCTCCAATCCTTTGCGATAGGGAATGCCGAGCGACGAATTCGGCCCGGTCAAAGCCAGGATGAGACCGACATTGATGTCGGCTTGCGCGGAACCCGCCAGCAGCAACGACGCCACGGCTGCGCAAAACACACTTCGGCCTTTGAAGAGCAATGCATCCTCCCTGTTTTTTTATTCCATACCAAAAAGTATGGACAAGTGATACAACGATTGTCAAATTAAAATTCGAAAGCTTACGCCGTTCGTCCGGGGACACATCATGAATGCACTGCAAGAAGAGCCTATGCGCATTGCGCTTTTAGGCTTTGGCACGGTCGGCTTGGGCTGGGCCGCGAACTATCTCGCCAAAGGTTGTACGGTCCAGGCCTTCGATCCCGCCGCGAATGCCAAGGAGCGCGCAGCCGCTTTTCTCGACGCGACGTGGCCCGCTTTGCGCGCGCTCGGGCTGACGCAGACCGAGCGCTTTCCGGCCGACCGGCTGCATGTGGTCGATACGCCGGCGGCCGCCGTGCAAGGCGCAGCTGTTATTCACGAGAACGGCCCCGAGAATGTCGCGATGAAGCGCGCGATCTATGCCGAAGCCGAGGCAGCGGCAACGCCCGATGCGATCCTCGCCTCAAGCAGCGGCGGATTGCCACCGTCGACTCTGCAGGCCGAGATGCACCGGCCAGAGCGCTTCGTGATCGCGCATCCGTTCAATCCACCACACCTCGTGCCGCTCGTCGAGGTTCTCGGCGGCGACAAAACTTCACCCGAAACGGTCGAACGGACAATTGCGCACCTGCGAGCTCTCGGCAAACATCCGATCAAGTTGCAACGCGAGGCTGTCGGCTATCTCACGAACAGGCTGCAATTCGCCTTGGTGCGCGAAGCCGTCCATTGTCTCGCCGAAGGAATTGCAAGCGCCGAAAGCATCGAGGACGCAGTCCGCTTCGGACTCGCCCCCCGTTGGCTGGGAATGGGGAGTCTGCTCACATTGACGTTGGCCGGTGGCAGCGGCGGCATGCAGCGTGTGTTGGACAGCTTCTCGGGTGCGATCGAGAACTGGTGGGACGCCCTCGGCAGCCCCAGGATGACACCCGACGTGAAGGAAAAGTTGCTGGAAGCCGCGGGCGAAATCACCCAAGGCCGCGACCTCGACCAGTTGATCGCCTTACGCGACGAGAACCTCGTCGATACACTCCGGACATTGGCAGCGCTTCACTCGATCTAACGAAAGGCCACCATGGCAACGCCAAAAGCCGCGACGAAAAAACGCTCGCCGAAGGCGGATCAGCAGCCACGCCTGAACCGTCAGGATTGGATCGACGGCACGATCAGGAAGCTGTCGGAGGACAGTGTCGCAGCGCTGCGGGTCGACGAGCTCGCGGAGTATCTAAACGTCACCAAAGGGAGCTTCTACTGGCACTTCAAGAGCCGCGAGGACCTGCTCGAGGCAGTCCTCGCTTGGTGGCGCACCTTGATGACGTCGGAGATCAAGCGCGTTCTGGAAAGCCTGCCCGGCACCGGATGGGAACGCCTCGCGAACTTGCTCCGCATCGCCATCTCGGCCCGGCCGGATGTGCCGGGCGGCCCGTTCGAGCTGACCTTGCGCGACTGGGCACGGCGCGACCCGCAGGTCGCCCGCGTCGTGCACGAAGTCGACGATGCCCGTATCGCCTTAGTCGCCGATCTCTACAGAAATGCGGGGTTAGATGACGAGGCGGCCCAAGAGTATGCCTTCGCGCAGATGGCGTTCGTCATTGGGGCAAGAACAGCGTTCACATCGGGCGGATTCGCCGAAATTGCGCGGCAACGACGGATCGCAGAAGCCCTTTTGCTGCCTAAACACCTCGCTCCAGATTGCAAGTGCTAGGGTATTGCCTCTCACCACTGCCCTTCAGCAGACTCTCATATCGTTCAGCGAGTCACTACCCGCGGTTTGAATTTCTGCAACCTTGCGCGCAAAGCGGATATCGTGCAGCAGAACCTGCGGGCCCGTATCCACGCGCGACACGCATAAGAGAGCATTATAGACCACCAACGTACCGGCTGCCATGATTCAGGCGGCCGTCCGTTTCGCTACCATGATCCAGTCGGTCGCCGTTGCGTTGGAGGCAACGGCCGAGCAAATTCGGTCGCCGCACATCCCGCGCCTAAGTCAGCCATTTTCAGCCGAACTTGAACAGAACACCGTATCCGCCGCGCGGATAATTCCATTCGATGTCGCCGGTCGGCTCGCCGATGATGCGACAGGTGCCGCATTCCACGCAACCATCAGCGGAAATTTCGACCTGACCTTTGTCATTGAGCTCGTAACACCGCGCCGGACACGCGGTGAGGAGCGATCGCAGCGCCGGCGACGGCGCCTCATGCGGGCGCACCTTGATATGCGCCCGACCGGCATCGACCAGGTACCGGTTCTGAAAGAGCTTGTCTTCGACACGGACGGAAAGTTCTGTTGTCATGTCAAACTCCCAATTTCATCGGCGCCAGATGGTAAACACATTGTCGTTATCGCCATGCCCGGGCGAAACGGAAGGCATCGCCAAACAAACCCGTCCACGAACGCGCCGACACAAAGGACTTCAGCGTAAGCTTTTCCTTTTCCACCTTCGACGTGCCGTCGACGCGAACGAAATTCTGCATCGCCTTCGAGACAAGCTGCGGATAAGTCAGGAAGAAGTTTTGCGACTGCGTGTGCAGAAGCGTGGGCATGTCCTTGTATTTCTTGAGATCCTTCATGACGAAGGATTGGTCGAGCATGGTCTTGTAGAGGGACAGGTTCTCTTTCGTCATTGGATCGCGCCGTGACTTGACCTGGAAGATCGCTTCCGCGGCGATCCGGCCCGATGTCATCGCCAGATTCGAGCCTTCGCGATGAACGGCGTTGTTGAGTTGCGCCGCATCGCCGACCACGACCCAGCCGTCGCCGAATAGCTGCGGAATGGCTTTATAGCCGCCCTCCGGGATGAGATGGGCCGAGTATTCCTTGACCTCGGAGCCCTCGATGAGCGGCGCGACCGACGGATGACGTTTGAAGCGCTCGATCAGCTGGTAAGGCGATTCGCCGCTCTTCTGGAAATCGGAAACCAGGCAACCGATGCCCAAAGAGACGCATTCTTTGTTGGCATAGATGAACCCCATGCCGGTCATGCCGCGCGAGATCGTGCCGACGGCTTCGATCACGGTTCCTTCATCGCCTTTGAGGTTGAAGCGCGCCTCGATCGTTTCGCGCGGCAGAAAGTGCATCTCCTTGACGGCGAGCGCGACGTTGTCGGGCTGCGGAATTTTGCGCAAGTGGGCGCGCGCGCCGAGGAGACCCGTCACGCCTTCCGCCAGCACCACCACATCGGCGTGCACCTGGCCGCCGGGCCGATCGGTGCGCACCCCGATAACCTTGCCGTAGGCATCCTGCACAAGCTCGGTGACGGTGGTCTCACAGACGACCAACGCTCCGGCCTCCTGCACCTTCTTGGAGAACCATTTGTCGAACTGCGCGCGAATAATGGTGTAGCGGTTCGGCCGCTCCTCGTTGAAATCATCGGAGCGATAGTGCAGGCCGACGTGGGAATGGTCGTCCATCATCCAGAAGCGCTGCTCGACCAGGTGCCGTTCGAGAGGCGCGTCTTCCCGGAAATTCGGGACGAGCTTCTCCAGCATCTCGGAATAGAGAATGGCGCCCTGAACGTTTTTTGAACCGGCATACTCGCCACGCTCAAGCTGCAGCACCTTGAGACCGCGCTGCGCCAGCGTAAGGGCGGCGGCGTTACCGGCCATGCCGGCACCGATGACGATCGCGTCGAATCTTTCCTCGATCATCGTCCTCTCCTCTAGCCTGCCAGGCGGTCGCGTTGGTGCGGAGACATGCGTTGGCGGAACGCCTCCGTCAGCGCCGGCAACAGCCGGATTGCATCCGTCACGATCCCGATATGGGCAAAATCAAAAATCGGGGCATTCTTGTCGGTGTTGATCGCGACGATCAGATCCGCGCCCTCGCCGCCGACC